>NZ_JBWKUK010000018.1:0-80971 GCF_059420805.1 Erwinia sp. GW821-FHT03D09 | reverse complement strand
CTTAACGCTGAACGCTGAACGCTGAACGCTGAACGCTGAACGCTGAACGCTGAACGCTGAACGCTGAACGCTGAACGCTGACAAGGGTGTATTGCGTGCCGGGCCATTGCAAGCCCGGCAACCATTTTTACTCTCTCCAGCCCAGACCCGGCGCAACGTGCTTAAGAATCGACTCAATCACGTGCACGTTATAGTTCACTCCCAGCTGGTTTGGCACGGTCAGCAGCAGCGTGTCGGCTTCGGCAATCGCCTCATCCTTCTCAAGCATTTTGATCAGCTTGTCCGGCTCGGCGGCATAGCTGCGGCCAAAGATCGCCCGGGTTTTCTCATCCAGATAGCCCACTTTATCGCCGTCGGTACCGCGGTTACCGAAATAGGCACGGTCCATATCGTTAATTAACGCAAAAATGCTGCGGCTGACCGACACGCGCGGCTCGCGGGTGTGCCCTGCTTCCTTCCACGCTTCACGGTAGGCGCGGATCTGTTTCGCCTGCTGGATATGGAACGGTTCGCCGGTTTCATCGTCCTTCAGCGTCGAGCTTTGCAGGTTCATACCCAGCTTCGCCGCCCAGACCGCCGTGGCGTTAGAGCCTGCGCCCCACCAGATACGTTCGCGCAGCCCTTCAGAGTAAGGTTCCAGGCGCAGCAGTCCCGGCGGGTTAGGAAACATTGGCTGTGGATTCGGCTTACCGAAGCCTTCACCGCGCAGCACATCCAGCAGCTCTTCGGTATGGCGGCGCGCCATATCCGCTTCGGTTTCACCTTCGCCAGGCTGGAAGCCAAAATAGCGCCAGCCGTCAACAACCTGCTCAGGAGAACCACGGCTGATGCCCAGCTGCAGGCGTCCACCGGAGATTAAATCGGCCGCACCGGCATCTTCGGCCATATACAGCGGGTTTTCATAGCGCATATCAATCACGCCGGTACCAATTTCAATTTTTTTGGTTTTGGCGCCGACTGCCGCCAGCAGCGGGAATGGCGCGCTCAGCTGACGGGCAAAGTGATGCACACGGAAGTAAGCGCCGTCGGCACCCAGCTCTTCAGCCGCGACCGCCAGATCGATGGATTGCAGCAGCGTATCAGCTGCTGAACGGGTTTCGGACTGAGGTGAAGGTGTCCAGTGACCAAATGACAGAAATCCAATCTTTTTCATAATCGTTACCTTCCGCATGAAATTTAAGATGCTGTATCAATATATGCCTTGATAATAAATCTCATGCAGCACGCAGAGCAAACCGTCATTTTTCGTCATCAACAACAAAAAATTTCAACAAGTGGAAAACGTCGCCGCCAGCATTCCGGTTTCATAACCAGGGTGGAAGGAAACTCAGGAGCAGAGCGCGCATTGCCACAGACCCGATTGGCTCTCTAACTGTTGCAACAGCGCACGCAAGCGCGCACCCAGAGCGTTGAAATCCTGTTGATGAACGTCAGGAAAACGGCTGTTTGCTGTTTCTATGTTATGCATTAAGGCCGCCTCGCAGGTGGCGTCATCGTTACGACAGGCCAACGCGTTCCTGTCTTCGTTATCTTTATAGCTTGAAGCGTAAACAATGAACGTCTTCAATAATGGGCGCACTGTGATTTTGGCAATATTTTCAACAGAGATGGTTTTCGCTTTCAGCAACGGATTACCAATGAGATTGAGAGTAAAATTCTTAAACACGTCTGGCCGGAACACGGATGATGTCAAAAAGCACTTGCTCATTGACGGTATCCCCAACGTATAGGTTCCCACCTGGCAAACGGCATCGATACTGTCGCCTTTACCTAACTCCAGACAGACCGGTGATCTCCTCCCTGAAAACAGTGCCAGGCTAAACTGAAGTCTCCGGTCTTTCTTCCATCTCACAGAGAGGCACATCGCCATGAAAAAGACCCGATATACCGAAGAACAAAGCGCCAGGCGGTGCATTTTCTGCGGGAGGCTTACCGTATCAGCGTTCGCCAGGGATGCGGGCTGTTGATGCAGAGCCGAACGGTGTACCACTGGCAGAGTCGGCGTGATGACAGGGCAATAACCCTGCGTATCCGGGAGACAGCAGAAACCCGGATACGCTATGGCTGCCCCCGCATTCATATTCAGCTGCGGCGGGAAGGCTGGCGGGTTAACCACAAGAAAACCCACCGGATTTATTGCCTGGAAGGACTGAACCTGCGCAGGCCCCCCCCCCCCCGCAGGCATGTCAGTGCAGCGCATCGTCAACAGCACCCCATCCTGACCGGAGTCGGTCAGTGCTGGAGTATGGATTTCGTGTCGGATAGTCTGTTTAACGGGTGGCGTTTTCGGGCGCTGGCTGTAGTGGATAATTTTAGTCGGGAGTGTGTGGCGATCCACGCCGGAAAGTCGCTGAAAGGCGAGGATGTGGTCAGGGTAATGGAAGCCCTCAGGGTGCTGGATAAGAGGCTACCGGCGCGCATTCAGACGGATAACGGCAGTACGGCCACCATTCTGATTAAAGCCTTTGTCTCTGCGGACCAGTTTCTGCTGCCGTTTATCATCTGGGGGCTGATACTGAGCCACAGCTGGTTCGGCTGGTCGTTTATGGTTGCCGCTGCCATTATGCTGATTAACGGGATTTTCCTGCTGCGGCGGCCGTTCCCCGCTCACCGACCGCCGCAGCCAGCCAGCCCCGATGGCAAAAGCCTGATGCTGGAAGACAGGCGGGCGCTGGCGGACATCTTCTGCTTTACACTGTTTGGCTATATTCCTATGGCCACCTTCTACCTCGTCAGTCAGTGGCTGGCGATCAGCCTTTATCCCAGCGCACGGATCATCGCTCTGTTTGCTTTCGTCATCGGCTTTTCGGCGGCGGGCGGCGTGGTGCAGCTGGGACTGACGGTGATGGCAATGAAGTTTCCTCAGGCGAAAGGCAAAGCCACCGGGATTTACTACAGCGCGGGCAGCCTGGCCACCTTCACCATTCCGCTGATCGCCGCCCGCCTGTCGCAGCACAGTATTGCCAGCATCATGTGGTTTGATGTCGGTATAGCGGCGGCGGGATTTGCGCTGACGCTGCTGATCGGTGGGCGACGAAAGAAACGCGCCGGCCATCAGGAAAAGGAGGCAACTTTTACCACGCAGCCCATTCAACATCAGCAGCGCTGAGCCTGGCATCAAATGCGTCAACGGTTCTGTTTGCCCGCGTCTTCGCTACCCCACCGTCTTAACCGCGTGGTTTCCAATGCAAAAAAAGAGGCGAAGACATCTTCACCTCTTTTTCGTTTAGCTAGCCTCGGTAAAGAGGCGGCTTGCGGTTAACGCACAATCAGTCCCAGCAGGATACCGACCGCACCAAAGTCAGAGTCGCTGAAGGTGGTGTTCGCCAGGCCGATGCTGCCCAGAACCGGCAGCAGGAACACCGGGATAAAGGTGATCAGCAGACCGTTAGTGAAGGCACCGAGGATTGCACCGCGACGGCCACCGGTGGCGTTACCGAACACGCCCGCAGCGGCACCGACGAAGAAGTGTGGCACCACGCCCGGAATAATCACCGTCATGTTCAGCGCGTACAGCAGGAACATACCCAGAACACCGGCCACGAAGCTGCTGAGGAAGCCAACCAGCACCGCATTTGGCGCGTAAGGGAACACCACCGGGCAGTCGAGCGCCGGTTTGGCATTCGGCACCAGTTTGTCAGAAATCCCTTTAAACGCCGGAACGATTTCGGCAATCACCATACGCACGCCCTGCAGAACGATATACACGCCCGCGGCGAAGGTAATCGACTGCATCAGCGAGAACATGAACCAGTTTTTACCCCCGGCGTTCATCTCTTTCACCGCCGACGGACCGGCCACCAGACAGGTGAAAATAAAGATAAAAAACATGGTGAAGGCAATAGCTACCGGCGTGTCGCGCAGGAACAGCAGGCTTTTCGGGACCTGCATGTCCTCGGTGGACTTCTCTTTATTACCGAACTTGCTGCCGATAAACGCGGACAGCAGCTGGGAGATGGAAGAGAAGTGACCAAAGGCAACATCGTCCGATCCGGTCACTTTCTTCATATACGGATGAATAATCGCCGGGAAGAACACCATCGAAACGCCCACCACCAGCGAACCGACCGCAATCAGGCTGGCACCGCGCATTCCGGCGGTAGACAGGATCACCGCCACCATCATCGACATAAACAGCGTGTGGTGACCAGTCAGGAAGATATATTTCCACGGGGTAAAGCGGGCAATCGCGATGTTAATCACCATGGCGAAGAACATAATCATCGCCATCTCGGTACCGAAGCTTTTCTGCGCCACGGCCACGATCGCTTCGTTATTCGGCACCACGCCCGGAATACCGAAAGCGTGATGGAAGATCGCCGCAAAGTCACCCAGCGAAGAAACAATCAGCCCGGCACCGGCACCGAGGATCAGGAAGCCCATCACGGTTTTCACCGTTCCCTTGATCACTTCAGTTGCGGGTTTCTTCTGTGCAACTAAACCAATCAGCGCAATCAGGCCAACCAGTATTGACGGCTCGGAGAGCACGTCACTCATTAAGAAACGGAAGAATTCCATTATGGCTCCTGATTATAACGCGCCGAGTTCCGACAGCGCGGCAGAGATACGCTCTTTCATCGCCGCTTTGTCTACCATGTTTTGCAGGGAAACGATTTTGCCGCCCACCTGCTGTGCAATCAGCTGCTCAGCAATATCGCTGGTGCCGACGAAGATATCGCTGGCGGTGCCTTTTGCCGAACCCAGGTCCACGTGATCGACTTCCGCCGCAACGCCCAGATCCTTCACGATATTTTTAATGCTCATTTCCATCATCAGGCTGGTGCCCAGGCCATTGCCGCATACCACGGTAATTTTCATTTGTTGTTCCTCTGGTCGTTTAATAACGTGAAATAATGGATAAAATCTGTTCAACGCGGGTGGCAGCCATCAGCGCGTTGGTATCTTCAGGCGTGTCAAACAGCCCGGCGAGCGCGGTGATAATGCCGATATGGCTGTTGCTGTCGGTCGCCGCCAGAACAAATAGCAGCTTCACCGGGTCATTGCCCTCGGAATCAAAGTTCACGCCCTGCTGCACCAGCGTCAGGCTGATGCCCGGTTTATTCGCACCTTCTTCAGGGCGAGCGTGCGGCATCGCAATACCGGGGCCAACGACATAGTACGGGCCAATCGCTTCATGCGAACGGTAGATGGCCTCAACATAACGGGCTTCGATCGTACCGTTGTCACGTAATGGCTGGCAGGACAGCGCAACTGCGTGACGCCAGTCTTCACAGGCTGGTACAATCTGCACAACGTCAGCAGTCAGGAGTTCTTTCAACATTTATCGGTCACCTCTCTCTTTTCGCCCGAGCAGAGTAGTGTCGAATCCCCTGGAATAACGTGACTGAGATCTAAAAAGTTAACGCTAACTGTTAAAGTTATCAGTAACTGTGATCGGCATATCATTTGCTGGTTAACCAGTTGTTGTCTTTTATCCGGAACGGCACACTGTCAGCAGGTAAATTATTGCGCGGCAGCGCCGCGTAACAGAGCGTTCAGGAGAACCAGGATGCGAAAGCGTCGTAGTAGTGGTCGCGTGACGCTACAGGATGTTGCTGACTATGTTGGCGTTGGCGTTATGACCGTGTCGCGAGTAATGCGCACGCCGGAGCTGGTGTCAGACAAAGTCCGCAGTGAAGTTGAAAAAGCCGCCCGTGCGCTGGGTTATGAAGCCAGCGCGCCCGCCGCCGAGCTGGCCGCCAGCCCGCAGCAGCGTGTCACCCTACAGGACGTGGCCCGCCACGCCGGCGTTGGGCAGATGACCGCATCGCGCGCGCTGCGTGACCCGTCGCAGGTCTCTGAAGCCTCACTGAGGAAAGTGGAACAGGCGGTGCGCGAGCTGGGCTACGTGAGCAATCAGGCCGCCGCCGCGCTGGCCTCCCAGCAGTCGCATACCGTGGCGGTGCTCTATCCTTTTCAGCACGATCGTGCCAGCACCCGCTTCGTACAGGCGCTACAGCGCACCCTCAGCAATCAGCCGTTTCAGCTGCTCATGGCCTGCCACGAATATCATCAGTACGGCGAAACACCGCTGGTGGAAAAACTGCTACAGCATCGCCCTTCCGCGCTGGTGCTGTTTGCCGCCCAGCTGTCGCCGAAGACCTGCGAGATGCTGGAATCGTCGGAAGTGGTGACGGTCAACGTCTGCGGAGCCGGGCAGTTTTCCGCCGATCTGACGCTGAACATCGCCTTCAGCGACGCAGCCGAACGGCTGACCCGTACGCTGCTGGAAAAAGGCTATCACCGCATCGCGTTTATCGGCGCGCAGACCGATAACCGCCTGCATAAGCAGCAGCTGAACGGCTGGCACAGGGCGATGCTGGCGCACTATCAGAATGCCGATCTGATGATCACCGTGCCGGATGCGCCCAGCCTGCAGTTTGGCCGCTTTGCGCTCGGGCAACTGTTGCAGAATCAGCCGGATCTGGACGCGATTATTTGCAGCCACGAAGAGATCGCCATCGGCGTGCTGGCGGAATGCCAGCGGCGGCTGCTGAAAGTGCCTTACGATCTGGCGGTCGCCTGTCTTGACGGCTCGACCGACTGCGATCACACGTTCCCGGCGCTAACCTCGATGCGGCTGAACTATGAAAAGCTCGGCCAGCAGGTGGGCCAGCGGCTGATGGCGATGCTGGACGACGCGCCGCAGTCGCTGGAAGAACAGATTAAGTTCGCCTTCGAGCCGGGTGCCAGCAGCTGAGATCGATAAATAATTCCGGCATCCCCACCTTTTGTCGTTATCTTCAGTTAGGCTGTTGGCAATACGGGGAAACGATGTAAGGAGATTGAATGACTTATTCTCAGAACCAGTCGCTGTCGGTTGCCGACGCGCTGGACAAGCTGGAAGCACAGTACGATACCGCCGTCAGCGCACTGCGCGACGCCATCACCGCCTTTATCGCCGACGGCAGCCTGCCGGACGCCGCAGCCCGCGCCGCCGGGCTGTTTGTTTATCCGCAGCTGCGCGTCAGCTGGGACGGCGTGGCCCCCAGCCAGCGCCTGACTCGCGCCTTTGGCCGCTTTACCCGGGCCGGATGCTACAGCACTACCATCACCCGCCCGGCCCTGCTGCGCCACTATCTGAGTGAGCAGCTGGAGCTGCTGAGCAGCGAGTACAGCGTGACGATTGAGGTTCTGCCGTCGCAGCAGGAGATCCCTTTCCCTTACGTGATTGACGGTTCCGGGCTGGCGCTGGACCGCAGCATGAGCGCGGGCATTGCTCAGCACTTCCCCACCACCGAGCTGTCGCAGATCGGCGATGAAAACGCCGACGGGCTGCTGGCCGAAGGCGAAACCTTCCCGCTGTCGCACTTCGATGCGCTGCGCACCGATTTCTCGCTGGCGCGCCTGCGCCACTACACCGGCACGCCGGTCGAAGACTTCCAACCCTACGTGCTGTTTACCAACTACACCCGCTATGTGGATGAGTTCGTGCTGTGGGCCTGCGAGCAGATTGCCGATCCTGACTCACCGTATCAGGCGCTGTCCTGCGCTGGTGGCATCACCATCACCCACGATACGCAACACCCGGAGCAGACTATTTCGGACCTGGCGTGGAAGAAGCACCAGATGCCAGCCTGGCATCTGATTGCGAAAAATGGCCAGGGGATCACGCTGGTCAATATCGGCGTGGGGCCGTCGAATGCCAAAACCATTTGCGATCACCTGGCGGTCCTGCGCCCACACGCCTGGCTGATGATTGGTCACTGCGGCGGGCTGCGTGAGAGCCAGACCATCGGCGATTACGTGCTGGCGCACGCCTATCTGCGCGACGATCACGTACTGGACGCGGTGCTGCCGCCGGATATCCCCATCCCAAGCATTGCCGAAGTGCAGCGCGCACTGTACGACGCCACCAAACTGGTCAGCGGCATGCCGGGCGAAGAGGTCAAGCAGCGCCTGCGTACTGGCACGGTAGTGACCACCGACGATCGTAACTGGGAGTTGCGCTATTCGGCATCTGCGCTGCGCTTTAACCTCAGCCGCGCGGTGGCGGTGGATATGGAGAGCGCGACCATCGCCGCGCAGGGCTATCGCTTCCGCGTTCCGTACGGCACGCTGCTGTGCGTTTCCGATAAGCCGCTGCACGGCGAGATTAAGCTCCCGGGCCAGGCGAACCGCTTCTATGAAGGGGCGATTTCCGAGCATCTGCAAATTGGCATTCGCGCCATCGATCTGCTGCGCGCTGAGGGCGATCGCCTGCATTCACGCAAGCTGCGCACCTTTAACGAGCCGCCGTTCCGCTAAGCGTTAGCCGGGCTTCTACCTGGTGCGGTAAAAGGCTGGAGAGTGAATCATGCTCTTCAGCTTTCATCACTTTCCCCCCGTATTTTCAGGTGTTCAGATTTCTGTATTCGGCTTCAGCTCAGGCATCAATACTCACTGCTCACCCTTTACGCAAATCATCCTTTGGTGCCAGGCGCTCGCCATTCGCCATTCGCCAGGCGCTCGCCATTCGCCATTCGCCATTCGCCATTCGCCATTCGCCATTAAAGATGGTCCCACTACTTTCAAAGGACCTGTGGATTTTTCCTCAACGTGCGCGTTACACCTGTAACGGTACACCTGTTACACCCATCCACATCCTTACACCCGCAGCGCCACAGCAGCATTTTTAAGATAATGAATTTTATTATTTTTATTGTTTTATGGATTTCTGGCACGATTTTCACGTTCTCCAGCGCGAGTACCTGCTCCGGCCCTGCTGACACCACGGCAATGGACAGGTTTAAAGCCAATCTCAGGGGAATAACTATGAAAGCAGCACGTTGGTATCAGGCTCGCGACATTCGTATTGATGATATTGAGGAACCGACGGTTTCCGCAGGGAAGGTAAAAATCAAAGTCGCATGGACCGGGATCTGCGGCAGCGATCTGCACGAATATCTTGCCGGCCCGATTTTTGTGCCGGTAGACAAGTCGCATAAAATCAGCGGCGATATCGCACCTATCGTGATGGGCCATGAATTTTCGGGTGAAGTGGTAGAAGTGGGCAGCGGTGTCACCAAATTCAAAGCCGGTGATAAAGCGGTGGTGTTCGGTGCGGGCCCGATTGGTCTGCTGGTGATCGAAGCGCTGCGCGCGGCCGGTGCGGCGGAGATTTACGCGGTTGAGCTGTCGCCGCAGCGTTCAGAGAAAGCGCGCGAGCTGGGCGCACGTCTGGTTATCGATCCGAGCAAAGAAGATGCGGTTGCGCGTATTCGCGAGCTGACCAACGGCGGCGTTGACGTGTCGTTCGAAGTGACCGGCGTGCCGGTGGTGCTGAAGCAGTGTATCGACAGCACCCGTTACGAAGGTGAAACCATTATTGTGTCTATCTGGGAAGGCGAAGCGTCATTCCATCCGAACAAGGTGGTGCTGGCCGAGCGTAACATTAAAGGCATTATCGCCTACCGTCATATTTTCCCGGCGGTGATGGATCTGATGACTCAGGGTTATTGCCAGGCGGATAAGCTGGTGACTAAGCGTATTGATTTGGCCGATCTGGTTGATGAAGGTTTTGATGCGCTGGTGAAAGAGAAGCAGCAGGTTAAGGTTCTGGTGCGCCCACCGCAGTAAGTTTTTGTTAGTCCACCGTTTGGTGGGTTGAAGGGCTGATAAAGCCACTGTTATTGCGACGGTGGCTTTTTTTATGCGATAAGGCTGTGGGTGGGGAGGCAGTCTGTGCGGCTGGCGGCCCTGTGGAATTCGCGGTGAGGCTGCGGGTCGGGAGGCAGTCTGTGCAGCTGGCGGCCGGTCCTCGCGCCACGCTCTGCGTGGTGCCTTCGACTACAGCATCCGGCCGGTCGGACCGGCGAAGACGGTACCTCCCTGTACCGACTCCGCCTGACGCCAGCGTCCTGCTGGCGTCTCCTGGCCTGCAGCTTTCGCCTCAGCGCTGCGGATTATCCGCCAGCCGCACAGACTGCATCCCTTTTGGCAAATTGCTCGCTGTTTTACGACACAAATCCGATTCGTTTGCTTACAACGCTTAATTCGTCACGTTACGTTCAACGATCGAAGGAAATTCTTTGAAGCAGAAAGATCGAATAAGTAGCACGGAAAAGAGGCCAAAAACTTCGCACATCCCGATCATCAGCACCAGGCGATTAGCAGGCGACAACCGGAGTAAAGCGCAGACCGGCGGGTCCCGCGACAGGGCAATCCACAGCGCTGAACGCAGAAAGGAAGCCAGGATTCACCCGCACGGACGCGGGTGAAAGCCACAGCCGGGCCAGGGACGGCCCGTCTGTGGCGGTCCGACAGGCTGACGCACGAAGTGAAGGCACCGCAACGCGGCGCGAGGACCCCCCCGACCGCAGGGCCCGCCGGTCAGCGCGATCTCAGTACCATCAGCGAAGACCCTGTAAATAATTCTGTGTAACTGCCCACGAGGGCGTGTCGCGTGGCTGTGTATCATTTGCGTCTCTCCGTAATCAACGGTCAGAGATAACGCAAGAGTTGTGCCACATATATAAAATAAAAGTTAAAACATTGTGATTCAGATGGTTATTAATACGGCGATGGCGATCGCGGGTGGGGAGGTGTTACAGCTGTCACCTGTTCGGTATGTGGTTGAGTGGACAGGTGTAAAGCGGTGGTGTGGCGTTAGTAATGAGGATTAGTACGCCGATCTCTTCCAGCGTCTTCCCCGGTTTGCCAGCCAGATCCATAATGGATACACTCACTTAATATCACCTTGTTAACCGTAATTAAGGGCGTCGATCATGTTCATCGAACAGTCAGAATTTGAAGGGCTCACCGGGGTTGGACGCGTGCAGCTGATGCTGGAACCGGACAGGCAGGTTTATACCTTTATCGGTGCTAATGGGGTGGGGAAAACGAAAACTCTTGAGGCGCTGTTTCAGGTGCTGTTTTTTAGCAATTCCCTGGTTAAAAACCACTTACCCTTTCTGGGAATGGTGCAGTTCAGATTTAATAAATTTACCAGCATGGCGTCCGGAAAATCTATAACGTTGGATAACAGTGACAAAACCGGTCCTCTTGGTATACCGGGTTTATTTTCTGATCTGAATAATAATTTACCTGTTCTGTTTCTTGGCGCACAGTTCCGTGGTTCTGTTGTAGATAAAAACCCTGAGTTAAAAGCGTTGGGTAATCTGGATGACCGGAGAGGAAAACACATTTCATCTGTCATTGATAAAATGCAGCACAACTTCGGTTCAATGGGTATGGATGCAGGGATCGAAGAGTGGTTTGTCACCCTGGCGCAATCCTCTAATCCGTACCAGAAAAAAGAAGATAACCGCGGCTTCGAGATCGACACCGTGGTAAAAATATTGCACCAGATTGACGGCCGTATCGACCCGGATTTTCTGGAAATCAGCGGCAACAACCGGGTCAGCCTGCGCATTGAAGGGCAGAAAAGAGCGCTTTTCGAGCTTAGTTCGGGATTTGCCTCCATCGTTAAACTGATCCAGGCCATCGTTTCTGGTTACGGCTACTTTACCAATGAAGCCAATATTCAGCACGTCAAAGGCATTGTGCTCATCGATGAAATCGAGAGCCACCTGCATCTCAGCTGGCAGGCAACGATTATCCCACTGTTAATAACACTTTTCCCGAACACCACGTTTTATATCACCACCCACTCCTCGATCGTGTTGTCCCAGCTGCAGGAGGGGGAAGCCTATAAACTTTACCGGGACAGTGATGGCGTGGTTAAAACCAGTAAAATAGCCGCCCCCAACAAAGCCGCACTCGCCGATATTTTAAAAGATGTTTTTAACATCGATATCAATCAGCAGAAAATCGAAAGCAGCCATGCCGATCAGCAGGCCGACGCCAAGCGACAGCTACTGCAGCTACTCAATCAGCAGGGGGGTAATTGATGGCCCATAAAGTCCTGCTGGATGCGAACCTGCTGATTGCCGCTTTTGATGAGCAGGGCACTACCTCCGCCGAGAAAAAAGCCCAGGCAAAAGCCAGCATTGCAGCCCTGCTCACCGAACCAGATACGGTGCTGGTGATCACACCGTTGATACGTTATGAAGTATTGCGTGGGATTGGTTGGCAGCAGAACCAGCAATTCGAACAGTTACGTCAGATCCTGAATCAGTTCCCGGAACTGGACATTACTCAGCAGGTTTCGGAACTTTCGGCAAATCTGTTTCGCTTTGACAGCTGGGAGGCCGCGCAGCCTGGCGCCCAGCCACGTAATCTGGAAAAGCGTAAATTTGATATTTTTCACTTCGCTACCGCCCAATGTAACGGGTTGCAGTTTTCTTCGCAGGATTCCGATATCGCAAAGATACGCAGCCTGCATGAACGCTACTTCCTAAACACAGCATGACAGACCGGCGATGTCCAGTCTGCCGGGCCGATAATCTCCGACCAGATCGTTAGGGGGCGACGCCGCCCGTTACGGGCGACAGCACTCATCCCTCATTCACCGGCGACTGAATCCCAAATCGCTGCATCCGGCGATAAAGCGTCATACGACTGATCCCCATCTACCGCGCTACCGCACTGTGATTCCAGCGCGCCGCACGCAGATACTGCACCAGCAGCTGTGCCTCAGGCGGCAGAGCCGCGTCGGCAAATGCGGCATGCGTCGGCGCTAATGGCACAACGGCAGAATGCGACAAAGATTCAATATCGATATCGCCAGAAGACTGAGGCAATCCCGCCGTCGCCTGCCCCGGCGCAGCAGGTGATGCCAGCCCCTCCGGCAAATCGCCCACCTCAATACGACCGCCGTCGCACACCGCCGCGGCATAATCCAGCGCGTTATTCAGCTCGCGCAGATTACCGGGCCAGCCATGCTGATGCAGACGCCGACGCGCGGCAGCGCTCATCTCTACCCTTCCCGCCAGCAGCTTATCAATCAGCCAGTCGAGATCGCTACGCTGGCGCAGCGGCGGCAGAGTGATGCGCGCCCCCTGTAAACGGTAAAACAGATCGGTGCGGAAACGCCCCTCGGCCACCGGCCGATCGAGCGCATGATGCGAAGCCGAAATCACCCGCACATCCACCGGCACCGGGCGGCTCGCGCCTACCGGCAGCACCTCCTGCTCGGCCAGCATCCGCAGCAGGCGGGTCTGCATCTCCAGCGGCATATCGCCGATTTCATCAAGGAACAGCGTACCGCCCTGTCGTCCGGCCTGGCAGGCAACGACGTTGCGCGGTTGCTGATACTGGCCATCACCGTGGCAATATGTTCGCGCTGGCTCTGATTCACGGATGTTTCTCCTGTAGCAGCACAGACGGCCGGGGATAACCGCTGCTGAAGCGACCGATATCATACACTGAATTGCGACGGCGATGCAGGCCCGGGGGCCAGCCAATCATCACGGATAAGCAGCGATTTTTTATCAGATTAATGCCCGGGGAGAGTTTTTCACCGCATCAGGCGGCAATCTGTGATCGGCCGCAAAACGCAGCCGATTTATTTGCTCAAAAAGAGAGCTGACAGGTTCTGTGCTGACTTCAGGGCTGCTGACCGAAGAGACTGGCGCGCTGGCGATCGTCGGTAAACAGCGTCCAGTTCACCTGACTTGCGCCGATAACGAAAATCGCCGTCGCCAGGGTATTTTCTTCATCGGGATCGGCCGGGTCCAGGCGCAGGATCGGCAGGTCAGCGTGCTGATTATCATTGAGGATGGTCAGGGCCTGGGCCGGGTTCAACGGCTGGGCTTCACCTTCGGTCAGCCACTGTTGCAGGCGCTGCTGGCGGCTGGCCGAACTGCCGGTCACGATCTGTGAAACGGCTGCCATTGCCGGGTGAACCAGATGGTTGGCATGGCCGTAGCGACGATGGTTAATCTGCACATGTTGCGCCGTGCCGGTGGCCTCTACGCTGACGATCCGCGCGTCGCCGCACTGCGCCAGGCTGTGATGAAACGCCCCGCCGCGCGGCTGTGAAGTGAGGATCGTGACCGCTTCATCAAGCGTGGCCGCATCCAGCGCCGCACGCGCCAGGATCTGCCGTGGCAATCCCAGCGGGCGTTCGGCGGCGCGAATATTGTTTACCGTATTCACCAGCCCGCGCTCGTTGACCGCCACGGTGTGGCCGCAGATTGAACCGGGATAGAAAAAGCTGGTAAACGCCAGCCCCTGTTCGGGCCGCACAGTGACGATGCCGCAGTGTTCACGCAGCTGAGGGAAACCGTCTTCGTTATGTGCGATCAGCGGTTCGCCCGCGTCGGTAAAACCGGTGACGGTGGTACAGCCGTCGGACGTAGACGGCAGCAGGTCGCCGCGACAGTTCCAGGCAAACACCTCATCTAACGGTGCCTGCAAACCGTCCGCCAGGCCGCGGAGTTCCTGCCACAGCAAGGGAAAACGCTGCTGAACCTGTTGCTGCATGGCCTGCAGCCTGTCGCTGTTTTTCAGCGCGCTGGTGTGGCTCCACAGCGCGGTAGCACGCACTTCGCGCAGGTAAGCATCGCTGCCCAGTTCGCCAAGCTGAGAGCCAATCTGATAGTTGTCGCCGCTAAGGGTGATATGTTTCATGCCGTTTTCTTCTGGTTAAGTGGCGCGGCTTTAAGCCGGGCAATCGCGGGTTGACGAAGTTATCGTAGGATTTTTATAGCGAAAGAATCACTGACCCGGTGCATTACATTACAGTGCCGCCAGCGTGCGCAGCGTATCCGGATTTTGCTGCACCATACGAATCAGCAAAACGGCCTGAGCATTAGGTTTAGCCCTTCCCTGCTCCCAGTTTTGATAGGTTGTTTCGCCGGTGTGAAGGCAGTGAGCAAAAACCGCCTGCGATATATTCAATGTTTCCCGAACGCGTTTGAGTTCGTCCGGCTCAATCGTCACAGGCGGGCGTTTTGTCACTTTGTAGGTTTTCAGGGTGACTTTCCCTTTCTGGTGCGCGACCAGTTCATCCATCCCCTGCATCAGTTCGTCAAACACATTGCGTTCAGTCATGTCTCAGTCCTTGCTGCAGTGCCGTTAACGCTTTTGCCAGCGCATCGCGCTGCTGTTTAGTCAGATCGCCAGCCTGGTCTTTATCGTACAGCGTAAAAAGGATGAATTGCCCATCGCCCGCCAACCAATAACAGATAACGCTGATGCCGCCGCGCGAACCTTTGAGCCGCCTCTCATCCCTGAATCTGACCTTTCGCAGCCCCCTGTATCAGGAATACGATCCCCCTTTTCCGGGTACGCCATCAGCCTCTGCTGTAAACGGCAATAACTCTCATCACTCAGATATGCAGGCCGATACTTTTGAAATACGGCAAGCTGAATAAATATTGCATTCATAGATCTCCCTATCCTTCCCGGGCAGAGATTATCCTCAACTTGGGGATACTTCAATTGTGATCGGTTCAACGATCAGAAATCATGACACCGCTCGCAATAAAAAAGCCGCTGTCTGCAACTCAGACAGCGGCTCGAGGGTGCCGTACAGCAGTACTGATGCTTCAGCCCCGCGGCTTACCAGCGGTAGTCAACCGAGGCGATAATGGTACGGCCCACGCCGTAGAAGCAGGCATCCTCGCCGCTACAGGAGGAAACGTATTTCTTATCGCTCAGGTTCTGTACGTTCACCTGTAAGGTGGTGCCGCGCAGGGATGACGTGGCCTGGCCAAGGTCATATTTCACCATTGCATCGTACAGCGTGTAGTGCGGAACATAGTACTCACCGATGGCATCACCCGGCGCGGTGCCGATGTAGCGTACGCCGGTACCGACGGACAGACCGTTCAGCACGCCATGCTGGAAGCTGTAGGTACCCCAGGCAGACGCAGCGTGGCGCGGGATAGCCGCCGGGCTGTGGCCGATTTCAGCGGCGGTTGGCAAGTCTTTGGTTTCCACATCTGTATAGGAATAAGCCGCAGTCAGCGCGATTTCCGGCGTTGGCTGCGCGTGAACTTCCGCTTCCACCCCCTGAGACTTCACTTTACCGATCTGATCGTAGAAGAAAGTGGTGCGGTTAAACGAGGCCACATTCTTCTGGGTGATATCGAACCAGGAAAGCGTCAGAAGGGTGTTGCTGTCCGGGATCTGATACTTCACGCCCACTTCGGTCTGCTTGCCGGTGGTTGGCTTCATCGCCGGGCTACCCGGTTCGCCCTGGTAAAGGGTCGGTTCAAACGAAGTGCTGTAGCTGACGTACGGTGAAATACCGTTGTCGAAGGCGTACAGCAGGCCCGCACGTCCGGTGAACTGATTGTCGTTATAGCTGACCTCAGACCCGCCGGAGGTATTATCGCGAGTATTGACCTGCGACCAGTCGTGGCGGCCGGAAAGCAGCAGGTTCCAGTCGTTCCATTCCAGCTGATCCTGTACGTAGACGCCAACCTGGTTCAGAGTTTTTTGATCGCTGGAGACCAGCGACAGCTTGCTGGTATCAATATCGGTATGGCTCGGATTGGCCCAGTCGATCGGGTAGTCGCTGTTACGGTCGCGATACATCTTCGAATTGATATGGCTGTAGCGGTAGTCCAGCCCGCCCAGTACGGTATGTTTCACCGCGCCGGTATCAAACACGCCTTTTAGCTGGTTATCCACGCCGAATTCATTGGTCAGCTGCGATTCGTGCTGCGCCATGCGAGTCAGCGTATGGTCGTTGGTCGGGGCAATGACGTTATACACCAGATATTTATAATCTTCATCGCGGTGGGTAAAGCGCAGGTTCTGGGTGAACGACACCGCATCGTTGAAGTTATGGTCGAAGTTATAACCGATGGAGGCCTGTTCGCGCTTCGACTTATCGTAGTTCGATTCACTGACGTTGAAGTCGTAGGGCACATAGCCGACGCTGGTGGAGTACAGCGTACCTGCGCGCGGCAGGAAGTTGCGCGAACCGGCTTTCGGATCGTTCTGGTAGCTGGTTAACAGGGTGAGGCTGGTGTCTTCGTTTGGTAGCCAGGTCAGCGCCGGGGCAATTGCAACGCGTTCCTGCTTGTTGTCCTTCACGAATTCGTGTTTGGTGCTGCCGATGCCGTTCAGACGATAGAACAGCGTGTTGTCGTCGTTCAGCTTGCCGCCGAAGTCAAACGCCGCTTCCGCCAGGTGACGGTTACCGCTGCTCAGCTTAACTTCGCGGATCTCCTGCGCGGTCGGGCGCTTGCTGGTCATCACCACCACGCCGCCGGGGCTAACCTGGCCGTACAGCACGCCTGCCGGGCCGTGCACCATCTCTACGCGTTCCAATAGCCAGGGATCAAACTGCCCCGCCCCACCGTTCTGGCTGGAAAGCCCGAAATGCAGGCCGTCCAGCAGCTTCGGCGCGTAGCGGAAACCGCGGCTGATCACTTCATCATTTCGGTTGGAGTTACCGCGGTAGGTCGTCACCACGCCGCTGGTGTAAGCCAGCGCATCAGCAACGGAGGCCGGCTCCTGCTGATCCATCTGATCGCGGGTCACCACGGAGATCGACTGCGGGGTTTTACGTAACGGGGTATCGGTTTTGGTCCCGGCGGAACTCTCTTTTGCCACCACGCCTTTCAGTGGTGCAGTCACGCTTTCCTGAGTCTGTGCCGTTACGGTCAGCGTATTTTCCGTGGCGGTCGCAGAGTGAGCCATCGGAACCACCAGCAGGCTGGATGCCAGCAGCAGGCGCATTGTGTTTTTATCTGAACGTACTGCAAAGCCTGGTCTTGCTTGTTTGTTAACGGTACTGAACATATCTCTTCATCCATTCAGGAACTGCTTGCCAAAAAAACACCAGTCCGGCCGGGAAGTTATCGTTAAAACAGACATCACGGCCGCTATCACAGATCTCATCAGCCTTGTTCGGCTGTGGTTCTTGTTATGGCGATGGCACGAAAACCCTTACTGCATATCGAGTTAGCGATTTCCCTGTCAAAGCTGTGGTGCATATTATTGCAAATAGAAATAATTCTCAATGCCATTATCATTTGCAGCAATAATAGCCAAATCGCGCAGGAAACGATCAAAAAAACCAGTAGTAAAAAAAATGCCACCCGAATGGGTGGCAGAGGGATGATTAAAGAGTCCGCTGGCGAAGGCTCAGCGTTAGCCGGATATTTCCCGGACATGTCGTGAAAACATAGCCGGAAACGTTGACGGAAATAGTGCCGGTGCGGCGACCCGACGCGTTTTACCAGCGGTAATTAACCGAGGCGACTACGGTACGGTCGGTACCGTAGAAGCAGGCTTCGGTATTGCTGCACGAGGCAACATAGCGTTCGTCGGTCAGGTTCTGCACGTTCAGCTGTACGGTAGTGCCCTCCAGTGAAGGGACAGCATGGCCCAGCTCATACTTCACCATCGCATCGTACAGGGTGTAATGCGGAACCTCGTCTGTGCCGGTGGAGTCTGCTGGTGCATCGCCCACGTAACGTACGCCCGCCCCAACGGTGAAGCCGCTCAGCGGACCGTTCAGGAAGCTGTAGCTGCCCCATGCCGATGCCGCATGGCGCGGAATACTGGCCGGTGTATGGCCCAGCTGTGTGGTGGTATAGGTTTCTTTGGTCACCGCATCGGTGTAGGTATAGGCGGCGATTAGCTTCACTTCCGGGATCGGCTGCGCGTGAATTTCCGTTTCCACACCCTGCGAATTCACCTTACCGATCTGCTCGTTGTAGCCGGTGGTGCTGTTATAGGAGGTGATGTTCTTCTGATTGATGTCGAACCAGGAAACGGTCATCACCGTATCGCTGCCGACCGGCTGGAACTTCAGCCCAACTTCCGTCTGTTCGCCGGTGGTGGGCTTGAACGGATCGGTACCCGGCGCGCCGGTGCTCAGGTTCGGTTCAAACGAGGTGCTGTAGCTGATGTACGGCGACAGGCCGTTATCAAAGGCGTAAAGCAGCCCCGCGCGTCCGGTGAGCTTGCTGTCGTTCTGGGTAACGTCCGATCCGCTGATGCGGTTGATAGTGCGGGTCTGCGACCAGTCGTTACGGCCGGACAGCACCAGGTTCCAGTTATCCCACTCCAGCTGATCCTGCAAATACAGTCCAACCTGATGCAGCTGCTTAACGCTGCTGGTGGTCAGTGCGATATCGGCGTTGTTCACCTCAACGCTGGTCGGGTTGGCCCAGTCAAGCTGGTACTTGTCAGACGTATGACGCGACAGCGTACTGGCCACGCGGCTCCAGCGGTAGTCCAGACCGCCAAGCACGGTATGGCTGACTTCGCCGGTGTCGAACACGCCCTTCAGGTGGTTATCCACGCCGAATTCGTTGGCCATCGCCGTTTCCTGCTGCGGGCGACGATTGATGGTGTGGTCGTTCACGCTGGAACTGGTGGTGTAGACCATATATTTATAGTCTTCATCACGGTGGGTGTAGCGCAGGTTCTGCTGGAAGGAGAGCGCCTCATTGAAGTTATGATCCAGCTCGTAACCCATGGAGGCCTGCTCACGCTTGTTGCCGTAGTAACTCTGGTCGTTGATGTTGAAATCATACGGCAGGTAGCCGACGCTGGTATTTTTCAACGTGCCCGCCATCGGCAGGAAGTTGCGCGACCCGGCCTTTGGATCGTTCTGGTAGCTGGTCAGCAAGGTGAAGCTGGTATCGGCATTCGGCAGCCAGGTGATCGCGGGCGCAATCGCCCAGCGCTGCTGCTTATTGTGCTTCACCGTTTCATTCCTGGTGCTGGCAATGCCGTTCAGGCGGTAGAACAGCGTGTTGTCATCGTTCAGCTTACCGCCGAAATCAAATGCCGCTTCGCCCAGGTGATGGTTACCGGTGCTCAGCTTCACTTCATGAATGCTTTCCGCCGTCGGGCGCTTGCTGGTCATCATCAGCAGGCCGCCGGGGCTGACCTGACCGTACAGCACACCCGCCGGGCCGTGGACCATTTCCACGCGCTCTAACAGCCACGGGTCGATCTGCCCTGCTCCGCTGCTGGAGCTGGAAAGGCCGGAGTGCAGGCCGTCCAGCAGCTTCGGCGCATAGCGGAAGCCGCGGCTGATCACTTCGTCGTTACGGTTGGAGTTGCCGCGATAGTTGGTCACCACGCCGCTGGTGTAGCTCAGCGCATCGGCAACCGACTCAAACGCCTGGTCGTCCATCTGCTCGCGGGTGACCACCGAAATCGATTGCGGCGTTTTGCGCAAAGGCGTGCCGGTCTTGGTTCCGGCGGCGCTCTCTTTCGCCACCACGCCTTTTAAGGGGGAGGTGACGCTTTCACGGTTCTCTGCGGTCACCGTAAGGGTGTTCTCTGCGGCGGCATGGGCCAGCGGCAGCATTAACAGAGAGGAAGCCAGTAAAATACGCATGGAAGGTTTTTCAGAGGGTATTGCCAGGCCTGGTCCTGCCTGTTTTATAATCTTTTTGAACATGTTCAGTTCTCTCATCCGAAACAACTTTTCAGGGGAATCCCCGTAAAGCCGCGGCTGTCAGCAAAATTGATAAGCGCGACGAAGAAAGAAAGCCCGTTTGCCACTGCGACTGACGGTACTTTTCCACACTCCTTCCAGGAGAAAACCGTTATCTCTACGTAACTTACCGTCATCCCCTGGAAAGTTGGGTATCATCTTATTGCAAATGCAAATTGTTCTCAATAATATTTGCATTAGCGTTATTTAATCTAAGCGTACTGAGAAAGATTAAGCTTAAGTAACACAATGTAATCAAAGGAAAATATTCGTGATGAAAAAGATGTGGCCACGCCCCCAACGCCAGCCGTACGGAAGTGCAGCAGCATTGCTAGCAATGGAAAACGTGGGTGAAGAGAGCTGGTGGCAGGAGCTGGCGCATATCGGCACGCCGCTGGTGGAAGAGTATTCCGCAGACCTGGTCAAAATGAGCTACTTCTGGCGCGATCCGGCCGGCCATGAATCGCAGTCCCCGGTGCGCCAGGTGTATGCCGATATTAACTGCGTCACCGACCACCACAGCCCGCAGCCGCAGAGCCTGCATCGCGTCCCGGGTACCGATGTCTGGTACTGGTCAACGGAGATCGATCCGCAGTGGCGCGGCAGCTACAGTCTGATCCCGGTGGGCGCCGCCCAGCTTCCTCCCGCTTTTAGCAGCGACGTGGAAACCCGCGCCCGCCAGCAGCGCGAGTGGTGGATATCGCTGTTCCCGTTCGCCATTTCCGATCCGCTGAACCACAGTGCACCGCACTTTAACAGCCGCCATCATCCGCTCTCCGCCGCCCATATGCCGGGCGCACCGGATCAGTCTTCATGGCATCTGCTGGATTCCGGCCATACGCCGCTGGCGGACGCCAGCCGCCTGCAGCAGTTCACCTGGCAAAGCGATCTGCTGGGCAACGAGCGGCGCATCTGGCTTTACACAACCGGGCATACCGCTACGCCGGAAACCCGCCCGCTGGTGCTCATCCTCGACGGCCAGAACTGGGCGGAAGGCAGCCCGTTGTTCAGCGCGCTGGACAGCGAAACCGAGAGCAATCATTTCCCGGCGGCGGCCTGGCTGTTTATTGACGTCATCAATATGGAGTGGCGCGAGAAAGAGCTACCGTGCAGCCCCGCCTTCTGGCAGGCGGTAGAAGAAGAACTGCTGCCGCTGGCACGTGGCTATACGCCGTTCAGCGAAGAAGCCGATCGCACCGTGGTCACCGGCCAGAGCTACGGCGGGCTGGCGGCCACCTATGCCGGACTGCACCGCCCGCACCGCTTTGGGCGCGTGCTCAGCCAGTCCGGTTCCTTCTGGTGGCCGAATATGCAGCTGATCCGCCACTTTGGCGAACTGAAGCAGCGCGAAATGGGCTGGCTTACCGCCCGGCTGATTCAGCGCGATCTTCCCGCCAGTCGGCTGACCATTTTTATGGAAGCAGGCAACCGCGAAGGCGATATGGCGCCGCTCAGCGAGCAGATGCACGAAGCGCTGGTCGCCACCGGGCACAAAACCTTTTTCCGCATTTTCTCCGGCGGCCACGATTCGCTGTGCTGGCGCGGCGGGCTGATTGACGGCCTGCGCTGGCTGCTGGCCGATTTCACCGATCCTCAACACCCTGCCGAAACAGGAACCCACCATGACTGAACAACAGAACCCGTTTGACGATGAAAGCCTGAGTTTTCTGGTGCTGCTGAATGCGCAGCAGCAGTACAGCCTGTGGCCCGCCTTTGCCGAGGTGCCGCCCGGCTGGCAGACCGTGGCCGGGCCGGACAGCCGCGCCGAGTGCATCAACTATATCGAAGCGCACTGGCAGGATATGCGCCCGGCGGCGCTGAAACAGGCAGGCTGATCGGGCCTGCACGCCGCGTTCCCCCCTTTTTTGTTTTGCTGACAGGAATCGTCACCGTGTCCGAGACTCATATTGCCCCCGAAGTACTGGCAGACTTTGCCGATTATCCGCTGGTCGCCGCGCAGCCGGGGATCTGGATCGCAGACCAGATCGCCCACCGCAGCAACACCTTTGCCGTCGCGCACTACAGTGAACTGCACGGCGACATCGATCGCCAGGCGCTGGATCGCGCCATCCGTCAGACGATGGCGGAAGCCGATACCGTGCAGGCCCGTTTTGGCCTGGCAGAAGACGGTACGCCGGTACAAACCCTGCCGCTGCGGAGTACGCCACAGAAGGTAGAACCGGTTGAGTGGATAGACTTCAGCCAGCACGCCGACCCGCGTCAGGCGGCGCAGGATCTGATGCAGGCCGATCTGGCCGCCGATCTCGCCGCCGACGGCGAACGTCCTCTGTACCGGCAGGTGATGATACGCATCGGTGACGACGGCTGGCTGTGGTATCAGCGCTATCACCATCTGCTGGTGGACGGGTTCAGCTTTGAGGCGCTGACCCGGCGCGTTGCCGAAATTTACCGTGCGCTGCAGGCGCAGGAAACGCCTGCCGCTTCGCCGTTTATTTCTTTTGGCGAGGTGGTGGCCGAATATCTCGACTATCCGCACTCTCCGGCGTATGAGCGCTCGGCGCTGTTCTGGCAGCAGCACTGCGCGGATTTTCCGGCGGCGATAACCCTGTCGAATGAGTCGTTCAGCGATAACCGGGATTCCGCGCCGCTGAAACAGGAGGTGCAGCTGCCGCCCGAGCTGTTCAGCGCCTTCAGTCGGCAGCCGCAAACCGCCAGCCTGACACCCGCCGAGCTGACCAGCACGCTGCTGGTCGCCTGGCTGGCACGCATCAGCGGGGAATATCATTTCAGCGTTGGCTTCCCGTTTATGCGCCGCATGGGCTCTGCCGCTCTTGCCGCCACCGGGCCGGTGGTCAACGTGTTGCCGCTGCTGCTGAAACTCCAGCCGGAGATGACGCTGGCAGATGTCAGCCTCGCCCTGCAGGGGGAAATTAAACAGGTCCGCCGGCATCAGCGCTATGAAGCCGAGCAGCTGCGCCGCGATCTGGGCCTGGTGGGCAGCAGCAAACCGCTGTACGGCCCGGTGATCAACCTGAAGGTCTATCACGATGCGCTGAGCTTCGACGGCATTCCGGCCGTCAGCCATACGCTGGCGATGGGGCCGGTGGACGATATCGAATTTGAAGTCGGCTTCCAGCGGGGTGAACTACAGCTGACGCTGGTCGCCAGCGCGGAAAAATATGACCGCCAGATGCTGCAATGGCATGCGGAGCGCATCGCCCATGTTGCCCGCCAGCTGGCTGAAAACCCGCAGCTGCCGCTGGCTACACTGTCGCTTATCGGTGAGCACGAGCAGCAACAGATCGACGACTGGTCACGTGGCATTACTGTTGCGCCTCAGCCCGGTGAAGTCTCGATCCTCACGATGCTGCAAAAACGCGTGGCGCAGCAGCCGAATACCGTGGCCGTCACCTGCGGTGCCGTCAGCTTAACCTACGGCGAGCTTTCCGCTCGCGCGATGCAGCTGGCCCGCGAGCTGATTGCCCGCGGCCTGGGCGCGGAAGACGTGGTCGCCATCGGCATTCCGCGCTCCGTTGACTCGCTGGTGGCGATCTTCGGCGTGCTGGCCAGCGGCGCGGCCTATATGCCGCTGGACCTCGACTATCCGCGCGACCGCCTGACGCTGATGTGCGATGACGCGCAGCCAAAGCTGCTGTTAACCCACAGCAGCACCCTGGCACAGATGCCACCACTGCCCCACTTCTGCATTGACGATGCCACCTTACTGGCCACGTGTGCAGTGCATTCGGGCGAGGCGGTGCGTGATGATGAGCGCCGTGAAGCCCAGCGCGGCGAACATCTGGCCTATATGATTTATACCTCCGGCTCTACCGGGCGGCCAAAAGGCGTGATGAGCACTCATCAGGGGCTGCTCAACCTGTTCCTTTCGCATCAGAGCAACCTGTTTGGCCCGGCGATCGATAAATTCCACCGCACGCAGCCACGCCGGATGCGCGCCGGGCATACCGCCTCGTTCTCGTTTGACTCCTCGTGGGAGCCAATTTTTTGCATGATCATGGGCTGCGAGCTGGCTATCTTCGACGAAGAGCTGCGCCGCGATGCCTGGGCTCTGTTGCAAAAAATGAAGCAGGTGCCGGTGGATCTGCTGGATATCACCCCCTCCTTCTTCAGCCAGATGATCGACAGCGGGCTGTTTGAGCCGGAAAACCACCGCCCGGCGTTTGTCATGATCGGCGGCGAGGCGGCAACCCCAACGCTGTGGAAGCTGATGCAGCAGCATCCGGAAATAGAGATCCACAACTATTACGGCCCGTCCGAATACACCATTGATACCCTGGGTGCCAGCGTGATGGCCTCCGGGCAGCCGGTGATTGGCCGCCCGGTAGGCAACACCCGCGTCTGGCTGCTGGACAACCAGCTGCGCCAGGTGCCGGTCGGCAGCGTTGGCGAGCTGTATATTTCCGGCACCGGCATCGCCCGCGGCTATCTGCGCCGCCCGGATCTGACCGCCGCCCGCTTCGTGGCTAACCCGTTCCTCGACGGCGAGGTGATGTACCGCAGCGGCGATTTGATGCGCTGGCGCAGCGACGGCCAGCTGGCGTTTATTGGGCGTGTCGATCACCAGATTAAAGTACGCGGCTTCCGCGTGGAGCTGGGCGAAGTGGAAAACGCGCTGGTGGCGCTGGCCGAGGTCAGCACCGCCGTCGTCATCGCCCAACCCATCGGGGCCACCCATCGCCTGATCGGCTACTGCTCGGTACAGGACGACAGCCTGCGTGCCGATGAAAATCTCTCCGCGCATCTGCTGGCGCAGCTGGCGGTGACGCTGCCGGATTATATGGTTCCGGCGCTGCTGGTGGTGATGGCGGATCTGCCGCTCAACGTTAACGGGAAGATCGATCGCCAGGCGCTGCCTGCCCCGCAGCAGGCGGTATTTAAGCCAGGGCGTGAACCGCAGACCGAGCAGGAAATGCTGATCTGCCAGGCCGTTGCCGAACTGCTGGGCATGGAGCGCACCGGGGCCGATGACGACTTCTTCTCGCTCGGCGGCGACAGTATTTCCGCGATGGGGCTGAGTACCGCCGCGCGCCGCGCCGGATACCTGCTGCGCCCGCGCGATATCTTCGCCCAGCGCACCGCCGCCCGCATGGCGCACAGTATGGAGCCACTGACGGCAACCGCAAACATCCAGCGCGTGGTGCAGCAGGGCCCGGTTGACGGCCTGCCGATCGTGCACGCCTTTGCCGCGCACGGCGGCATCAATCAGCGCTTTGCCCACGGCGTGTGGCTTCAGGTGCCTGCGGAACTTCAGGCGCAGCAGCTGGAGCAGGCGCTGCGGGCACTGGCGCAGGCGCATCCCGCACTGGCCGCCTTTACCCGTGACGAACAGCTGGTGGTCGGTGAACCGCAGCCTGCCGGTTTCAGCGGCTGGGTGCAGACCGCGCCGATCTATCAGGCGGTGGAAGCCTGCGCGGAAGATGCCTATACCGATGCCGTTCAGCGCCTCGATCCGGCCAGCGGTGTGATGATGCAGGCCGTGCTGCTGCAGCATCATCAGCAGACCTTCGGGCTGGTGCTGGTCATCCACCATCTGGTGGTCGATGGCGTGTCGTGGCGCGTACTGCTCGACGAACTGCGCCAGGCCGCCGAGGCGGTAATAGCCGGACAGACCCCGCAGCTGGCGGCGGAAGAGACTTCGCTACACGACTGGTCCGCCGTACTGAAGAACACCACCCCGGCGCGTGCCGCCGAGCTGCCGTTCTGGCAAAGCATGCTGCAATCGGCAGTGCCGTTGCTCGGCCAGCGTGCGCTGACCTCCCGCGATCGCCACGGTGAGCTGAAGGAGAAACGCACCCTGCTCAGCGCCAGCCAGACCCGGGCGCTGCTGACCACGCTGCCACAGCAGTATCGCGCCAGCACCGAAGAGATGCTGCTCTCCACGCTGTCGCTCGCGCTGATTGGTCGCTTTGAGGCCAGCGAGCTGCGCTACACCCTGGAATCGCACGGCCGCGCGGAGCTGGAAGGCGACAGCGATCTGGCCCGCACCGTCGGCTGGCTGACCGCCGAATATCCGCTGCTGATATCACTGAACGAGGGCGAAACCGGCAACCTGCGCGATGCCGTTCGCTCGGTGAAAAGCGTGATGCGCGCGGTGAACGATCGCGGTATCGGCTTCGGTCAGCTGTGCTGGCTGAGCGACGAACACGGCCCGCAGCTGCGTGAACTGGCGCAGCGGCACGCGCCGGAAGTGCTGTTTAACTACCTTGGCCGCTTCAGCAGCGGCAGCGCGCTGTGGACCCCGCAGCGCACCCGTCAGCGCTTCCGCGATGCCTTTGCCGTCTGGCAGGACCCGCAGATGCCACAGCTGCACGCGCTGGAGGTCAATATCTTTGTTGATGAGCAGTCTGCCGAACCGCAGCTGGCGATCAACTGGGGCTGGCTGCACGACGTCTTCAGCGAGCAGGATATCGACGCCCTGCACGGTGGCATCGCCGACGCCGCCGACTCGCTGGGCCGCTTCGCCAGCCGCTATCCGCAGCAGGCGGCGGACACGCTGGTCGCGGCCGAAGTCGCTCTGGAGGGCGTAGAGCAGTCGGATGTGCTGGCGCTGGCAAAACGCCACGGCCCGCTGGCGGCGATCCTGCCGCTGCTGCCGCTGCAAAAAGGGCTGCTGTTCCACGCCCAGACCGCCGGTGACAGCGGCAGCTACAACTCACTGACCCGGCTGACCTTCAGCGGCCCGCTGGATGAAGAACGCCTGCGCGCGGCGCTGAACGCCGTGGCGCGCCATCATCCGCAGCTGGCGGCACGCTTCGACAGCGAGCAGGCCCTGCAGCCGCTGCAGCTAATCCCCGTGATCGAACCCCAGCAGGCTTGCTGGCCGCTGGACAGCCAGCCGCTGCCGGAGATGACGCCGGAAGAGGAAGACGCCGCGCTGCTGGCGCTGGAGAAAAGCGAGCTGGCGCGCGACCTGTTCAGCCAGCCCACCATGCTGCATGCGGTGCTGGTGCGCCACGGCGATACGCCGCGCTCCACCCTGCTGCTGAACGCTCATCACCTGGTGGTGGACGGCTGGTCCACGCCGGTTATTCTGACCGATCTGCTGACCGCGCTGTATCACGGACCGCAGGCGCTGACGCCGCACCGGGCCAGCTATGCCGACATCGTCCGCCAGCTGGCCGCGCGCGATGCCGACGCATCGCGCCAAATCTGGCAGTCGGTTCTGCAGGACGTGCGCCCCACTCTGCTGTTCGGTGCTGACGCCCATGCGGGTGAGGTACACGAGCGGCTGCTGCTGCTGAAGCCCGAACTGGAACAGGGACTGCTGGCGCTGTGCCGCCAGCGCGGCCTGACGCTGAACAGCGTGATGCAGGGGATCTGGGGCATGCTGCTGGCTATTGAAAGCGGGCATCAGGACGTGGTGTTTGGCTCCCCGGTTTCCGGCCGCTTTGGCCAGATTGAAGGCCAGCAGCAGCACGTCGGCCTGTTCAGCAATACCCTGCCGGTACGCACACGATTTGACGCACAGCGCCCGCTGCTGGCGCAGCTGGCCGAACATCAGGCGCAGCAGATCCAGCTGATTGAGCACGACGATCTCGGTCTGGGGGAGCTGCAGCAGCTGGCGGGCAGCGGGACGCTGTTCGATACTCTGCTGGTGGTGGAAAACTATCCGGATAACGGCGATCTGCACCGCCCACATGAGGGGCTGCGCTGTGAGGCGATAGGCAACCGGGGCTACACCCACTATCCGCTGACGCTGCTGGTGCTGCCGGGCGAACGCTTACAGCTGCTGATGGAGTATCGCGATGCGGTCACCCATCCGCAGCGCCTGGCCGATCGTCTGCTGATGCTGATTGAACAGCTGGTGGCCGAGCCGGATCGCCCGCTGGCCCGCTGGACGCTGCAAACGCCGGATGAACAGGCGCTGATAGCGAAGATCAACGATACCGTGCATCCGCTTGCCAGCGATACGCTTCAGCAGGCCATTGCACGCCAGGTCGCCCGCACGCCGGACGCGCTGGCGCTGCTGGACGTTGAGCATCGTCTGACCTATCGCCAGATGAGCGTGCAGGCACGACTGCTGGCGGATCGCCTGATTGCGGCAGGCGTTAAGCCGGGTGATGTGGTCGCCGTGGCGCTGCCGCGCTCGGTGCGCCTGAGCCTGGCGCTGACCGCGATTGTGCAGGTCGGCGCGGCCTGGCTGCCGCTGGATACCGGCTACCCGGACGATCGCCTGAGTTATATGGTGGAAGATGCCCGACCGGCGTTAACCATCACCGAAAGCACGCTGGAATCCCGCTTTGCCGCACTGGGCACGCTGCTGACCTTCGACCGGCTGGCCGACGAGGCCGAACCGCAGCATTCGCTGCCTGCGGCACGCGCGGACAGCCCGGCCTACGTGCTGTATACCTCCGGCTCTACCGGGCGACCGAAAGGCGTGGTGGTCGGGCATCAGGCGATCGTTAACCGCCTGTGGTGGATGCAGGATGCTTACCCGCTGGCGGCGGATGACGTGGTGCTGCAGAAAACGCCGTGCAGCTTCGACGTGTCGGTGTGGGAGTTCTTCTGGCCGCTGATGACCGGCGCGCAGCTGCTGATGGCACCGCCGGATGCACATCGCGACCCGGACGCGCTGACCCGCTTAATCAACGATTACGGCGTCACCACGCTGCACTTCGTGCCGTCGATGCTGGCCGCGTGGACCGCCTCGCTGGAAAGCGCTACGAATGCCCCGCACTGCCGCACGCTGCGCCGGGTATTTTGCAGCGGCGAGGCGCTCTCCTGCGATCTGGCGAACGACTATCAGTCTCGGGTTGCCGCACCGCTGCACAATCTGTACGGTCCGACCGAAGCCGCCGTCGATGTCAGTGGGTATCCGGCTTCCGGCGACGCGCTGGCCGCCTGCCAGGGTGCCGGCGTGCCGATCGGCTATCCGGTATGGAACACCGAGCTGCGCATTCTCGATGCTCTGCTGCGCCCGGTGCCGGTGGGCGTAGCGGGCGATCTCTATCTGAGCGGTGTACAGCTGGCACATGGCTACCTGCACCGCGCCGACCTGACTGCCCAGCGATTTGTCGCCGATCCGTTTGCCGCAGGTGAACGTATGTACCGCACCGGCGATATCGCCCGCTGGCTGGATAATGGCGCGGTGGAATACCTCGGCCGCAGCGACGATCAGCTGAAGATCCGCGGCCAGCGCATCGAGCTGGGTGAAATCGAGCAGGCGCTGCTGGCCCTGCCGGGCGTGGTGCAGGCGGTGGTTGCCGCCCGCGAGCTTGGCGGCCAGAGCACCGACGGTGCCGATGCGCGGCAGCTGGTGGCCTGGCTGATTGCCGAGCCCGGCGCACAGCCGGACAGCGAGTGGCTGCACCAGCAGCTGGCGGAACGGCTGCCCGCCCATATGCTGCCGGTCAGCTATGTGTTTACCGAAAGCTTCCCGCTCAGCGCCAACGGCAAGCTGGATCGCAAGGCCCTGCCGCTGCCGCAGGCCCCACGCTCCGGCGGACGGTTGCCGGAAACCGAGCACGAGCGGCTGCTGGCGGATCTGTTCGCCCGTCTGCTGGAGCGTGATGAAATTCATGCCGATGACGACTTCTTCGCGCTCGGTGGCCACTCGCTGCTGGCAATGCGCCTGGCGGCAGAGCTGAAACGCCGCATCCGCAGCCCGCTGTCGATCGGTCAGATTATGGCCGCCCGCAGCGTGGAGAAAATGGCGCGCCTGCTGGACGACGGCAGCGCGGAAGGTGCGGAAAGCCGCGCCAACGGCGAATGCCTGCCGTTCCGCAGCGGTACCGGGCCAGCGCTGTTCTGCATCCACCCGGCTTCCGGCTTTGCCTGGCAGTATGCGGGAATGATGCGTTACATCGACGGTGACTTCCCGATTGTCGGCCTGCAGTCGCCACGCCCGGACGGGGTGATCGCCAACTGCGACAGCATCGATGAGATGTGCGATCGCCATCTCGCCACGATCCGCAGCGTGCAGCCGCAGGGGCCGTATCACCTGCTCGGCTACTCGCTGGGCGGCACCCTCGCCCACGGCATGGCGGCGCGTCTGCAACAGATGGGAGAAGAGGTGGCGTTCCTCGGCCTGCTGGATACCTACCCGCCGGAAGGCCAGGACTGGACGCCGCCGTCGGAAGAGGAAACCCGGGCGGAAGTGGCGCGCGAGGAGGCTGAGTTTATGGCCGCCAATATCGACGACGGCGATCCGCTGCTACGGGCGGAGAAAGCGGCGATGTTCCGCAGCATCGTGGCGAACTACCGCGATGCGGTGCTACGACTGTCCGCAGCCACCAGCGATCGGTTCGACGGTGAAGCCACGCTGTTCGTTGCCAGCAAAACGCTGCCGGAAGGCATGGACGTGGCGGCCTGCTGGGCGCCGTATCTGCGCGAGCTGACGATCCACCGCCTGCCCTGCGAGCATATGGATATTCTGTCGCCGGAGTCGCTGGTGGCGCTTGGTCCGCTGTTGAATACGGTTATTGCTGCGCGGAGGAATGCGGGGTGAAGGCTGGTTTGAGGCTGAATGAGGTTGGTGAGTTGATGGGGTTTGGTTAATGAGGTTCCAGCAGATCTTATAAACGACTGGTAAAACTGAAAAATCCACGCGGCTGCGTGGATTTTTTTATTGTGGACATCAAACTGGCTCTAACTCCCGATAAACACCCTCTATCCAGGTACCGTCATCAATACCCCAATCATCCTTGTATAACGCGGACCAGTCATCGCGACCAAACGCGGCTCCGTAGCGAATTTTGTTCCATGTATCCTGAATTTCTACTTTTCTTTCTTAGAGGGTATAACTTAGCAATCTTTCCCATCAATTATCCGACGTAAAAAGAATGCAACAACAACTAAATCTGCGTAACGCCGCAAGCCCTGAACGTCCCCCGGAAGGTTCATCTCTCCCGGGTTGCTCTGGTTCCCTCTCGCGGAAGAACAGATAACCCCGTCGGGGATTCCCGTTTTTAACTGCGCAGTCGCATCTACTCCCCTGCCACCCGCACCTGATGATAGCGCCCGCAGGGAACAATCATCGGCGTATGCGACACCGGGTCGTCGATAATCACGCTCTCCATGCCGAACACCTTCTGCACCAGATCGCTGCTGATAATCCCGGCGGGTTCACCCTGGGCGATAATCTCTCCCTGCTTCATCACGACCAGATGATCGGCGTAGCGGCAGGCCTGGTTAAGGTCGTGCAGCACGGCCACCATGGTATGCCCGTGCTCATGATTGAGCTGGCGGAACAGATCCAGCAGCTCAATCTGGTGGGCGATATCCAGCCAGGTGGTTGGTTCGTCCAGCAGTAATAGCGGCGTCTGCTGGGCCAGCACCATCGCCACCCATACCCGCTGGCGCTGACCGCCGGAAAGCTCATCAACGCTGCGCTGCGCCAGCTCGCTGACGTTGGTTGCCTGCATCGCGGCATCCACCGCCTGACGATCCGCTTCGCTCCACTGCTTTAACAGCGTCTGGTGTGGATAGCGCCCGCGCGCCACCAGATCGGCCACGCTGATCCCTTCCGGCACAATCGCGTGCTGCGGCAGCAGGCCCAGCTGCCGCGCCAGCGCTTTGGTGCCCATCTGATGGATATCACTGCCGTCGAGCAGCACCTGACCGCTGCGCGGCTTAAGCAGGCGGCACAGCGCCCGCAGCAGCGTCGATTTTCCGCAGGCGTTGGGGCCGATGATTACCGTAAATTTGCGATCCGGTATCTGCACGCTGAGCTGGTTGGCAATGACCTTCTGATCGTAGGCCAGCGTTAAGTCGGCCGCCGCAAGGCGGGAGGAGGAAGACGTATCGGTCATGAGCGACGAGATTCCCTGATGAGTAACCAGATCAGATACAGGCCGCCGATGCTGACGGTAACGGCACCGACCGGCAGTTGTATCCCGTTAAAGGCGTGCTGGGCGATAACATCGGCCAGCAGCAGCAGTACCGCACCGGTGGTCGCGGCGGAAAACAGCGGCATCGCATTGGCGGCGGTCATACGGCGAGCAATCTGCGGTGCAGCCAGCGCGATAAAGGCAATCGGCCCGGCGGTGGCGGTGGCCACGGCGGTAAGAATAATCCCGCCGAGCATCAGCCACAGCCGGCTTGATTCTGCGTTGATGCCCAACGCACGGGCGCTGTCGTCGCCCATTTCCATCAGCTGCAGGCGGCGGCCCAGCAGCAGCAGCGTGGTGATAATCGTCAGCGGCACCAGTACCAGCGCGGGCTGACCTTTACTCCAGGTAATGCCGTTGAGCGAACCGGCTCCCCACAGGGCGGCGCTCATTGCGCTTTCCAGCGAGGCGCTGATAATCAGCCAGCTGTTCAGCGCCGACAGCACCGCGCCAATGCCGATACCGACGATAATCAGCCGGAAGCCGACAATCCCCTGCCGCCAGGCCAGCAGATAGACCAGAGCGGCGGCGGCAATACCCCCGAGCAGCGCGCCACCGGCAATCTGGTAGTAGCTGCCGTTAAGCAGAATGATGACGATCAGCGCCCCCGTGAAGGCACCGGCATTGAAGCCCACTACGTCCGGGCTACCGAGCGGATTGCGGATGGCCGACTGGAAGATCGCGCCGCTGACGCCCAGCCCGCCGCCAAGCACCAGCGCTATCACCACGCGCGGCGCGCGCCACTGGTTAACCACGGTTTGGAATCCGGCCGGGCCGTCGCCGAGCAGCGCCTGCCACACCTGGCCGGGGGAAATCCGCAGCGTGCCGTAGCAGAGCGCGAACAGCACCAGCACCGTCGCCAGCAGCAGCAGCGCGATGTTGACCCACAGTACGCGGGCGCTGAGCCGCAGGTTTATCCAGCCGCTGGCGCGGCCAATCAGTAACGTTCGGGAGTGCATATCGCGGTCCTTAATTCTTACGCTGGCGAACGAGCCAGATCAGCACCGGGGCGCCAATCAGCGCGGTAACGATCGATACCCGCAGTTCGCCCTGCACCATCAGTCTGCCGGCGATATCCGCCGTCAGCAGCAGGATCGGGGCCATTAAAAAGGAGTAAATCAGTATCCAGCGCTGGTCCGAACCCACCCACCAGCGAGCCACGTGCGGCACCATCAGCCCGACAAAACCGATCGGGCCGACCAGCGCGGTGGCAGAGCCGCAGAGCAGCATCACCGCCAGCAGCGCCAGCAGGCGAATGGCAACCACTTTGGTACCCAGCGCCGCCGCCAGATCTTCCCCCATGCTGAGGTTGTTCAGCGAACGCGATGCCACCAGCGCCAGCGCGGCACCGGCAAGAATGGCGGGCGCGACCACGGCCAGGTTATGCAGATCGCGGATGTCCAGCGTACCGGCCTGCCAGAAGCGCATCTGATCGAAGGTTTGCGGGTTCAGTAAGGAGAGCGAGGAAGTAAAGCCGCCGAGCACCGCGCTGAGCGCCACGCCTGCCAGCGTCAGGCGGATTGGGTTCACCCGGCCACCGCTCAGGGTGCCAATCAGCCAGACGGCAATACTGGCCGCCAGCGCGCCGCCCCAGGCAAAGCCCAGCCAGCCCGCCATGCTGTTCACCCCGAACAGGGTAATGCCGACGGCCATGGCAAAACTGGCACCCGAGTTCACGCCAAGGATGCCGGGGTCGGCCAGCGGGTTGCGGGTCAGCGCCTGAATCACCGCTCCGGCCCCGCCGAGCGCCAGCCCCACCAGCAGCCCGGCGAGGGTGCGCGGCAGACGGGCATTGAAGATAATTGTGCTGTCCGGCCCCTGCATCTGACCAAACAGGCTTTGCCAGACCACCGAGGGAGCAATCGATCGCGCGCCAATCATCAGGCTGGCAAGGGAAATCAGCAGCAGTAATGCCAGGCAGATTGCCACACCGCTCAGGCGGGCAGCATAGCGCGCATCCACCGGCTGCGGCGGCGTGGCGGGCTGAGAACGGTGGAGCGACATCCCTGACAATCCTCTCTTAATTTTAGAAATGAATATGATTATTATTATCATTAATGTTATTAACTAATTATGTTACCATGCTGCCCGCCAGAAAAAAATCGGCATCCATCGCGCCTGACCGGACGGAGGCCATCCGCCCGGCAGGTAATGGCTCATTTCGACCCTTATGGACACTATGGCTAAGTCATCTATTCTCCTCGATTTCAGTTTGCTCAAGCACAACGCTCACTTCCGCGCCATCTTCTGCGCCCGTATGCTCTCCGTTTTCTCGCTGGGTATGCTGGCGGTGGGCGTGCCTATTCAGATCCAGGCGATGACCGGCTCCACCCTGCTGGTGGGCGTGGCGGTGGCGCTGGACGGCGTGGGCATGTTTATTGGCTTAATGCTTGGCGGCATTCTGGCCGACCGGCTGGACCGCCGTAAGCTGATTCTGTTTGCGCGCGGCACCTGCGGGCTGGGCTTCGTGGCGCTGAGCCTGAACGCCTTCAGCCCCGCCCCCTCGCTGTGGGCGCTGTATGTGCTGGCGGCGTGGGACGGCTTTTTCGGCGCGCTGGGCATGACCGCGCTGATGACGGTGATCCCGCTGCTGGTAGGCCGCGAGAACCTCGGCGCAGCCGGGGCGTTAAGTATGATCACCGTACGTCTGGGGGCGATTCTCTCCCCGGCGATTGGCGGAGTGATTATCGTTGCCGGTGGCGTGGGCTGGGCGTTTGCCGTGGCGGCCATCGGCACGCTGGCGACGCTGATCCCGCTGGTTCGCCTGCCGCAGATGAAGCCAGAACCGAGCGAGCCCGAGCATCCCCTGCGCGCGCTGGTCAGCGGCGTGCAGTTTGTCTGTCGGCAGAAGGTCGTTGGTTCCGTGGTGCTGCTGGGTCTGCTGATCAGCATCGTCGGTGCGGTGCGGGTGCTGTTCCCGGCGCTGGCGGAGAGCTATCAGGCGGATGCCTCGGCGATTGGTTTGATGTATTCGGCGGTACCACTGGGCGCGATGAGCGGTGCACTGACCAGCGGCTGGGTACCGCGCAGCACCCGCCCGGGCGTGGTGATGCTGGCCAGTGCCACTTGTGCTTTCGTAGCGATCGCCTCGCTGGGGCTTTACGGCCATATGCTGCCCGCCCTGCTGGCGCTGGTGGTTTACGGCTACTGCAACGCGATTGCTTCGCTGCTGCAATATATGCTGATTCAGCATCATACGCCGGATGCGCTGCTGGGCCGGGTTAACAGTCTGGGCACTGCGCAGGACGTGTGCGGTGATTCGATTGGCGCGCTGGGTCTGGGCGTGTTAGGGCGGGTACTGGCACCGTTGATGAGCGTGTTTGCGTTTGGCGCGGCAGCGGCGGGCGTGGCGCTGTTGCTGGCGGCATCGGTGAAGACTCTGCGGCGCTGTTCGTTGAGCGGGCCGGAGGAAGCAGAATCCTGCGAGAAGTCGGAGCCAATAGCGGGGTGATGTGGTGGCAAAAGTCCGGCGTTGCTTTTACGGCGCGGGAAGTCGGTAACCGGGCGACCGTAATGGGGAATAACGCCGGGACGCCGTTAACACGTCCTTGTGGGCTTAGCTGCGGCCTCCCTGCCGCAGATACCCGGCTTATCTTCCCCACAACGTTCACCCTTTAGGCTTTCGAGTGGCTGTTTTAAAATCTGGTGCAATTTCCAACCTTCAGCGCCGATTTGGCGATCTAAGTCATGATCCACTGTCCATATTCTGAAGAAGTGAAGAAGTGAAGAAGTGAAGAAGTGAAGAAGTGAAGAAGTGTGGATATATGAACCTGAAAACCAGCATTTTCCAAAAGAAGAATTTTCGCCACCCGCGACACCTGAGTTAACGGGCAATCGGTGCAGGCCGGGTTCACGGACCGTCGGGCGCAGGGACGCGCCCGTCGAGGCTACACGGATGTATTCACGCCGAGTCCGTGAACCCGGCCTGCACCGATAAGCCAGTAGCCTTAATTGAAGCGCCACCTGCGCGATATCTTAGCGTTCACTGGAAAAGCTCAAAGTGAGCACGGCGAACTCACTGCGCCTTAAAATCCCGCTCAATGCTGTTCAGCATATTGCTGGCGCTGTAGTAATCCAGACGGAACGTATCCGGCCCCATCGAATACACCCGCTTCGCGCTCACTGGCTCCAGATGCACCAGAAACTGATTCGCCTCCACCTTCTGCACCGTCTCATCATCGGACGAGAACAGAATCATCGTCTTGCCCGTCAGCCCCGCCGCCATATTCTCGCCGGTCAGCTGAATAATATCGTTGCGTTTGCCCATACTGGTCCCGCCGTGAACGTCCGCCGGCGGCATCGCCAGACTGAAGCCCAGCTCGGTCAGCAGCTTGCCCTGCGCTGATTCCGGCGTCCACAGATTCACGCCACGCCCGTCTTCGTAATACACCAATGCCGAAACCGGCTGCGGCGGCAGAGTAATTTCCTGCTTCACGGTCTGCACGCGCTGCTCAAAACGATCAATCACCGCTTTCGCATCGTTCTCATGCCCGGTGATATCGCCCAGCTGAAGCGCCAGCTGCTGCCAGCTTTTATTGCCGTAATCAATCACCAGCGTCGGCGCGATGGTCGATAGCTGATCGTAAAGCTTGATCGCCGAGTCACCGCCGGTAGCAGCGATGATGATCAGATCGGGCACCTGGGCCGCAATCGCTTCGGCGTTCGGCTCGGTGACGTACAGCGGTTTAACCTGACGTTCCTTCGCGACCGCGCTCCACTGGGTAAAGAAGCCCTGCTCATCCGCCACGGTCGAGTTGCGCCCGGTGGCGCCAGAACCGATCACCGGCGCGTTAATCGCCAGCAGCGTACCGGTCAGGGTGACGCTGGTGGATACAATCCGCTTCGGTGCCTGTTGCAGGGTCAGTGCGCCTTTCGGCGTTTGCAGTGAGCGCGGCCAGCCCTGCGATTCACTTACCGTGGCGTTTTGCCGATGTGAACCGGATGTTTCACCCGGCGCGGAAGTTTGCAGCTGTTCGCCGTGCGCGGCGTCCTGATGCCCGGTGCTGTGCGGTTCACCAGCAGCCGTGCTCTGATGGGCAGCATCGTGCTGTGCCGCTGGCTTAGCATCGTCGGAAGACTGGTCACAGCCGCTGAGCATCGCGCCAAGCATCAGTGCACCGGCAACCAACATCAGGCGGGTAACGGAAGATTGAGGTTTCATGATTAAGACTTGATTGTAAATGAGTATTATTATCATACATACAATACTCTTGAAGTTAAACGCTTTAGCCGCAAGGGGGCGACAATCATCACGGGACATCACCCGCATAATTTATGGATACAGCACATGCGCATTGGATTTATCGGGCTGGGATCGATGGGCCAGCCGATGGCAAAAAACCTACCGGGGGCAGGACATCAGCTGAAAGTCTGGAACCGCTTGCAGGTGCACTGCACGGTATAGCGGCACTGGCGAAAGTCGCTGCACGCCGTGCCGGGCTGGAATAATAAAAAAGGCTGCGTGACGATCGCGTCAGCAGCCTGTTTTACTTAGCGAAATCGCTCTGAATTACACTTTCATCCAGCGACCTTCCGCAGCGGATACGGCAATCGCTTCCAGCACTTTCGACACCTGCAGGCCTTCGGCGAAGTCCGGCCACATGCGATCATCGGCGGCGATGCCGTTAATCAGGTCGCGCACTTCAACGGTTTTCTGATCGTTAAAGCCGATACCGTGACCGGCGGAGATGCAGAATGCCGCATAGTCAGGGTGCGCAGGCCCGGTCAGGATGGTTTTGAAGCCCTGGCGGCCGGCTGGTTCGTCGTGGATATACAGCTCAAGCTCGGCCATGCGCTCCTGGGTGTAGCGGATGGTGCCTTTGGTGCCGGTGACCACATAGGTCAGGCCCATTTTGCTGCCGCAGGCAATACGCGAGGTTTCAATCACGCCGTGCGCGCCGTTGGCAAAGCGCAGCAGCGCGCTGGCCTGATCTTCGTTTTCCACATCGCGCAGCATAGACGGATCTTTCGGGTCCGGACGCTGTTTGATGACCGTCATCATATCGCCGCTGACTTCGCTGATGTTGCCCACCAGGAAGTGCGCCATATTCACGATATGTGCAGCCAGATCGCCCAGCGCGCCCAGTCCGGCCAGCGCTTTCTGGCAGTGCCAGTCCAGCGGGGTGTTCGGGTTCGCCAGGTAGTCTTCGTTGTGGGTGCCGTAGAAATGCACGACTTCACCGATTTCACCGCGAGCGATAATTTCTTTCGCCAGCTGGCTGGTCGGGTTTTTCATGTAGTTGAAGCCCACCAGGGTTTTTACCCCGGCTTTTTCCGCTGCGCGAACCATTTCTTCCGCATCCGCCACATCCAGCGCCAGCGGTTTTTCGGAATAAACGTGCTTTCCGTGGCGAATCGCTTCCAGCGCCATTTCCTTATGCAGGAAGTTCGGCGCGCAGATATCTACCACGTCGATATTTTCATCCGCCACCAGCTCACGCCAGTCTCCGGTCGATCGGTTAAAGCCCAGCGCAGCGGCCTGAGCACGCGCTACGTCCGGGTTAACCTCGGCAACCATCTCACGTACCAGTTCACCTTTCAGCTTAAAGACTGTAGAAGCCTGAGAGTAAGCGATAGCGTGGCAGCGCCCGATGTAGCCGGTGCCGATTAGACCGATTCTGACTTTTTGCATGACAAATCCTTGGGTGTAGAGGTGGTAAAATGGAACGAAATGAAAAACTAATTGGAATATATATTTCAAAAACACACAACTCAATATGAAAATGAAATAAACGTGATCGCGCTTGCATAAAGAGATGTAACCGCCCGTGCAACGCAGATCCAACCTGCAAAGCGGTACGCAAAAGATAAAAAAATGCGGGTTACAGCACAAAATACACATCAACTGCCGATTTAATCAGCAGTTAAACCAGAAACATCAAATCAGCCTTTGACATCCCCTCCCCCACTCGATACTATGCGCCCCGTTCAAACGATTCCTCTGTAGTTCAGTCGGTAGAACGGCGGACTGTTAATCCGTATGTCACTGGTTCGAGCCCAGTCAGAGGAGCCATATTTAGAGAAGCCCGCTTAAGGAAACTTAAGCGGGCTTTTTGGGTTTTGTGATGGTGTTGACTCGAAAAGCTGGACTTTGATTGTGCAAGGGTACATTTTGGCGTGTTACTGTGCGGTTTAGGGGCTGCTTTATTGGTTTTTCGAATACCCTGGTAAGTCAGACCCATCAAACTTATAGCTATCAGGACTCTAACTACATAACAACAGAGAACATACCAAGCCAGTTATAACTGTAACTTTCAAAATCCTTTTCATCTTTCCCTCAACAAGCATAATCCCCACGCACTTTAAGCAAGTATCTTCCCATAGCAATTTAAAGATAATAATGTCTGCCCCGTGTTATATTGTCGATTCTTTTTTATTTCATATTTATGTAGGTAGCCTACCTGGTTTTCACCTGTTCTAATCAGGATTAAAGAGTATTATTCCGAGCGGAAACCATGTCAGAATTTTCAGTCTTAAACTGAAAGACAGAAAATAACGACTCTTACGCTCAACAGGCTATCATTTATACAAAACAGTCTTAGAGAAAAATATTTTCTATTTACTAACGGGGCCGCTTTAGCGTCTGCTTTTTCACATAGCAGCCAGATAGATTCGAGAACAGTCTCGCCCTTAGACCTCTCTGAAAGATTCCAGGCCTGCACTTGCTTATAAATTATACGAAAATATCGATCGCTAAGTTGAGGTAAAAAAATCCCACTAAAAGCCATCACATAAATAAGCCACTCAGGTTCCCCTGAGCGGGCTTCTGGATGTACTCCCCTTTGCGCCCAGCCCCAAAACATCACCCAAGAATCGCCTCCAGCCTTGCCAGCACCTCATTAACGATACCCTCAGGTACCCGCTCCAGGCGTTTACCGTTACGTACTTCCATATCAAGGGTTCTGGGCTGGTCGCAGCGAATCACGCCGGTGGTTTTAGTTCCCGCACCATCCAGAGAAACGGCGAAGCCTGCCGTGCGGGCAAAGTTACCGCCGCTGGTGATTGGCACAACGACGGGGAGCCGGGTGAAGGCGTTAAACGAGGCGGGTGAAACAATCAGCACCGGCCGCGTTCCGCGTTGTTCATGCCCCGCAGTGGGATCGAGAGAGACGAGCCAGATTTCGCCCCTGTCCATTTACAGAACCTCCTTACCCAGTGCTGAGGCATTAGCCCATTCCCGATCTTCTTCACTGATTTCTGCGTACGGATCGCACTGCGCCAGTAGCTCATTAAGGGAATAATGCGGCCGTTTCTGGGGTTCAATAATCAAGCGGCCATTATCAATGGTCATGCCGACTTCGCTATCGGTAGTCAGCCCCAGCGTTTTGAGCACGGCAGGAGGAACCGCCAGCATGACGGAGCCTCCAACCTTTTTCAGGCGAGCAATATGCATAGAACACCTCCATATATTATATTTAAATATAACATTATTGGCGATACGCGAGCAATTATTAATCAATTCCATTGTGCTGATATCCCTAATTTAACCCGTCCTGATACCCCATCGGGTAACAGCTCCAGCTTCTTCGAACGTCGGCAGTAGCAGTAAGAACAGACCGATCTGATACTTCAATCGCCCTCATCTCTCAGCGCATATAGCCTGTTATCAAGCAGGTGCTGAGTCCATGGCAAAGAAAGCCGATGATAGAAAATTTCCCTACCGGCTCAAAGAACTATGAAGTTACAGGAAGGGAAAATGCGGCACGGCTTCCAAAGCTTTGCGCCGCCGGAGGCAAGAGCATTACGCGAAAGACTAATTAAGTACGCAAAAAACCCGCCCTCCCTGGCAGCCCTACACTCTCACGCCACGCTGTTCTTCACCGTAGCCGGCAGCAGCGTTTTACTGCCCTTAAGGGTGAAGATGGAAATCACCGTAAAGCTCAGCGTAATACAGCCCAGGGTCAGATACGCCTGGTGGAAACCAACGGTATCGTACATCCGCCCTACCCACGCAGAGAGCACCACGCCGGAAAGCTGTTTCGATAAGTTGAAGCCGATAAGGAACAGAGTGGCGGAAAGCTTCGGGTTAAACGCCGAGGAGATGTACTTAAAGGTGCCGACCAGTAAAAACGGCAGTTCAAACATATGCAGCATCTTAAGGAACACCACTTCCACCGCCGAGCTGGCAAAGGACGATCCCAGAATACGCATGGACATGATCAGTCCGGCAATTAACAGGGCATTTTTGGCGCCGATGCGGTTAATAATAAACGGTGCGCAGAACATGATCATTGCATTGAGCAGCTCCCCGCCGGTGGTGACAAAGCCAAACACTTCGGTGCCGCGCTGCGGGCTGGAGAAAAAGCCTTTAAAGAAGTTGGCGAACTGCTGGTCGAACACGTCATATACGCTGGCGACCCCCACTACGTAAACAATAAAGCCCCAGAAGCGCGGCATCCGCAGCAGTTCGGCAGCGGTGCGCATTGAGAACGCCCGGCGGTTGGCGCCCAGCGCGTCGATGACTTCAGCGCTGTTGCTGCTCTCGGGTTTGGATACCCACAGCAGCACGGCGAGCACCAGCGCAAAGCCCGAGGCAATCCAGAAGGTGATATTCGGATCGATGCTGAACAAAATGCCGGTGACAGAGGCACACAGCGCCCAGCCGATGCAGCCGGAAACGCGGACCTTACCGTATTCAAAGCGGTTAGCGCGGCTGACACGCTCAATATAGGCTTCCACCGCACCGGAACCGCTGGAAAACACCATTCCCAGGTAGATCCCGCCCACCAGCGCGCCGGCGATGATGTTCATCTGCAGCAGCGGTGAGAACACGAAGATAAAGAACGGTGCAAAGAGGATTAACAGCACCGTGATGGTCCACAGCAGGTGTTTGCGCAGCCCGAGCTTATCGGAAATCAGGCCGAACACCGGCTGGAAGACAATAGAAAACAGGGAAATCGAGGAGAATACAATCCCGGTTTCGGTTTTGGTCAGGTGGTTAACTTCCGCCAGCCACACGGGGAAAAACGGGAAGTAGGCCGACATAATGAAGTAGTAGAAGAAAAAGAACAGCATGAAATAGATAAAGTTATGCCGTTCACGTGGGGCAAGTTCAGAAAGTTTCATGGTGATATTCCGTATTATTATGCCTGTAGGGCGCCGATTATTATTGGAAGTACATCGTTAACTGCTATTGCCATCCCGTCTCAGTCAGCAGACGCTTATTGCGTAAAATGTCTATCGCCTGACATGAATGATTTCGTTATCAGATATTTTCAGCTATGCCACAATAACGGCGGAAATAAAACCCGCCCGCCGTCACGAAACGCCGTGAAAACGGCTGCTTTTTGTCATCCTTTAAACATAAAATGTTAGCGTACGACATTCACTTTTTCCGGCAGTAGGGAGTGCAGTATGCAGCGCCATTTAGCAACGTTAGAAGATGTCGCCCGCGAGGCCGGCGTTTCCCAGCAGACAGTTTCCCGGGTGCTGAATAATCCGGCGGTGGTGGCCGAACGCACACGCGACAAAGTGATCCGCGCGATGCAGGCGCTGCACTATGTCCCGAACCGTTCCGCGCAGCTGCTGGCGGGGAAATCCGCGCCGTCGATTGGACTGATTACCGCCTCGCTGACGCTGCACGCGCCGTCGCAAATTGCCGCCGCGGTCAAAAGCTACGCCGGATCGCACCAGCTGGAAGTGTCGATTGCGATGCCGGTTCAGGCCGATTTTTCGTCGCTGCAGGACCGGCTGAATGAGTTTCGTGCCCAGCATATTCGCGGGGCGATTATCAGCCTGCCGCTGGAAACCAGCGTGGCGGAGCGGCTGGCGGCGGAAAACAGCGATATTGCCTGCCTGTTTCTGGATGTCTCGCCGGAGAGCGACGTCTGCTGCGTGCGTTTCGATCACCGCGACGGCTGCGGTGCCTGCGTGCAGCATCTGTGGGACGCCGGGCATCGGGAGTTTGGCCTGCTGGCCGGGCCGGAAAGCTCCGTTTCTGCCCGTATGCGCCTGAGCAGCTGGCGCGAAGCGTTGCACCGTCTGGGGATCACTAACGCGGTCACGGTTTTTGGCGACTGGAGCGCCGCCAGCGGCTGGCAGAAAACCTTTGAACTTCTGCACCAGCATCCACGGATCAGCGCGGTGGTGGTGGCAAACGATCAGATGGCGCTTGGGGTGCTTAGCGCGCTGGCGCAGCTGAATCGTACCGACAGCCGGGCCGTGTCGGTCACCGGTTATGATGATACGGCGGACAGCCTCTACTTCCAGCCGCCGTTAACCACCGTCGCTCAGGATTTCAATGTGTTGGGGAAACGCGCGGTGGAAAGGCTGATCCAGCTGATGGCCGCGCCGCAGATCAAGATCCGCGAGCTGCTGCCGACGCGGTTGATTATCCGCCAGTCAACCCGCCCTTACAGCGGGGAAACTGACGATGAAAAAGAAAACGTGATTACGCAGTTAAAAACGCTGGTGGAGAAACTGTGAACATCGCAAACGGATCATCACGCGATGTCGATCCCACAGGGAACCGCCCCTCACACCAGCCACCTCAGTTAAAATCGGAACGCGCCGCCCACGGTGTACTGGGTTTGCGCACCGTCAGAATTGGCGAACCGGCTGCTGACGTCGGTATACAGCGACAGGTTATCGCCCATCAGCCACTGCACGCCAACGCCGCCCCGGCCAAAGCTCTTATCCGGCGCTCCGATGCTCACGCTGCGCACGCCCCCTTCCGCCCGGTCGCGAATGTTGAACTGGTCATTCACGCCGTCGCTGAGCTCGCGAACCCAGGAAAGATGCGCGTACGGCAGTAGGGTCTGATGCTGCGCAACGCTGAATGATGAGGATATTTTCCATCCCAGCGAGGCCTCCAGCGAGTTGAAATCCTGCTTCTGATAGTCCACGGCGGTGCGGAGATCTTCGCGGTCGCTGAAACCGTCAACCGAATAGTGCGTGTAGTCCAGCCCGGCAAACGGCCCGGTGCGCAGCTTAGCGAAGGTGAAGTCATAGCCACCGTTCACCCGGCCACCGTAGAAGTTGGCGTTGGTATGGCCGTTAAGCGTGTGGTCCAGCAGCGCCAGGCCATCGCCAGATTCGATAAACACCGAGCGGCGGGTATCGAGGCTGGCCCGTCCGGCGGACAGGTCACCGGTCAGCCACAGCGGGTTATCGAAGGTCAGCTGGCCATAAACCCCCAGCTGCCAGGTGTCCCCTTTCACCGATCCGTCACGCTCCAGTTTATCTTTATTACGCTGATAGCTCAGGCTCGATCCCAGCACGGCGCGATCGTTGAACTGGTAGTCAACCAGAGCATAGGTCATGGTATTTTGCGTGCGGCCCTGCGGCACGGTATCAAAACCATCCGCCGGGGTAGACTGGCCTTCAATACCGACGGCGCCTCCCCACGTGCCCGCTTCACGAGGCTGCTGGCTGAGCAGCTGACGGCGGCCGTCGTGCAGATCGTTCAGGCTCTGATGCTGACGGCGCAGGCTCTCTTCCACCACGCGCTGAAGCCGGCCCGCGGAAGATGCGGAGAACAGCAGGTCGGTATTGGACCACTCAAGTAGCAGCCGGGTGAGGATTAACGACACGTCGTGCAGGCGCTGGGTAATTCTTTCCTGGCCAAACACGCTGGTCAGGAATTCTTCGTTATCCGTGGCCGGGCTGTGCCAGGTAGCCCCGCCCGGTACTGCCGGATTGGTGGTCTGGGTATAGCCGTCTTTATCACCGATATCCCAGTTGGTCGCTTCCAGATACAGCACCGGAATGTCGAGAATATTAAAACTGTCGCCGTCGCTACAGCAGCCGGTCCCGGCAGGATACAGCGGATCTAACCCCGGGTTGGTATACAGCTTCACGCCCAGCTCTTCGGAAATGCGGAACAGCTGGTCACGCAGGCTGGTCAGCGCCGGGTTGCTGACGCTGTTATCACCGGCGTGGGCGTAAAGCATATCCCCGGTGATCATACTGTCCACGTTAATCATCCCTTTCAGGTTGCCGGTCAGGTTGTTGGCTTCCAGCTCTTTGACCATCGCCGCCGATCCGCGCAGCCCCTCCTCTTCCGCACCGAATGCCGCAAAGACCAGCGTACGCTCGGTCTGAATACCGCTCAGATTATGCGCAATTTCGGTGAGCAGTGACGCGCCCGAGGCGTTATCGTCCAGCGCTTCCAGCGTCGGCCTGCCGTAGTAGGAATCGAAGTGTGCGCCGGTGATAATGTAGTCATCCTGCAAACCTTTATTGTAAGCAATCACGTTCTGCGAGGCGCGAGTCTGGCCCCTCACGGTCCAGGTAAAATCCTGGCGGAGAACGTTATAACCCGGAGACATGCGGTCTTCCATCCACTGTGCTGCGCCGACAAAGTTATCGGTGTCGCGATAACGCCCGGGATAGTCGTGGATTAATGTGTCGAGGGTTTCTTTGGCGTAATCGCCATATTCAACGGCAGCACCGGCCTGCTGAGCCGAGAGGAGAGCTAAAGCCACGGCGAGTTTCTTAAACATTCCTTTACCCTATGAGTTATTGTCATTAATAAAAGCAAGTATTTCAGCCAGCGAGATAAAGCACCGATCGTGCCAGGGAGTGCATAAAGGGAATGGACCGAGGTTTTTTTGCGAGAATTCAAAGCACTGAAATGAATAACTATGCAACCCCTATGCAAATCGCGTCCAGCACAGCCACGCTGTAACGTTAGTGTAAAAAAAACTGGTGGGTGAATATTCATTTACTGTTTTTACAATATTCTTACGAAAAGTGTGCACAACCCTGTAATTTATCTCCCTTGCTCCGCCGGTTGCACCACCGGCGAACGGGGCTGCAGCGGGCGCGGGCAGTTACCACCGCCACCCGCCCTGCCGTTCCTGCCGCCAGAACCGACGGTACCCTGCTGGACGTGGTGGATCTGAAGGTCAGCTTCCGCGCCGGTAAACAGGTGCAGCAGGCGGTGAAAGGCATCAGCTTTCATCTGCAACGCGGGGAATGCCTGGGGCTGATTGGCGAAAGCGGCTCGGGGAAAAGCGTTACTGCGCTGTCGATTATGGGACTGCTGGCCTCCCCGCCGGGGGAAATCAGCGGCGGCGCTGGCGAACGACCCTGAGATCATCATCGCCGATGAACCGACTACCGCGCTGGACGTTACCGTGCAGGCGCGCATTCTTGAGCTGCTGCAAAACCTGCGCCGCCAGCGCGGCCTGACGCTGCTGTTTATCACCCACGACTTCGGGGTGATTGCGCAGATCTGCGACCGGGTGGCGGTGATGCGCCACGGCGAAATTGTTGAGAGCGGCGATACCGCCACCGTACTGGCCAATCCGCAGCATGATTACACCCGGCGGCCGATCGCCAGCGTGCCGAAAGCCGGCCAGGGACGTGATTTCCTGCGCCAGGTCGCGGCGCTTTATCCCACCCGCCAGCCCCAGCAGGAGCGCGTATGAGCAACGTGATTGAGGTAGAAAATCTGACGAAAACCTTCGGCCAGGTCGCCCGCTGGTTCAGCCCGGCAGCTCATCAGGTGCAGGCGGTGAAAGGGATCTCACTGCATCTTGCCGCCGGGGAAACGCTGGCGGTAGTGGGCGAAAGCGGCTCGGGAAAAAGTACCCTGGCACGCATGCTGGTCGGGCTGGAAACGCCGACATCGGGCACCATCCGCCTGATGGGCAACGAGACCGGCTCCGGGCGCAGCGCGAAAGAGAACGGCCGGCTGATCCAGTATGTCTTTCAGGACCCGGTCGCCTCGCTGAACCCGAGAAAAACCATCGCCGAGACGCTGGACGTGCCGCTGAAATCGCTGTGCGGCTACGGCGGTGCCAAGAGAAAAGCACGGATGCTGGAGCTGATGGAGGCGGTGAAAATGCCCGCCGATGCGCTGATCGGCTATCCGCACGAGTTTTCCGGCGGGCAGGCCCAGAGGCTGGCGCGGGCGCTGGCCGCCGAAGCGCGCATTCTGGTGCTGGATGAACCGGCCAGTGCGCTGGACGTGTCCGTACAGGCGCAGGTTCTGCTGCTGCTGGAGCAGCTGAAAGAGCAATTTGGCCTCTCCTACCTGTTTATCAGCCACGATCTGGCGGTGGTCGAATCCATTGCCGATCGGGTAGCAGTGATGTATCACGGAGATTTGGTAGAATGTGCCGATGACGCCACGCTGTTTCGTTCACCTCAGCACCGCTACACGCAGAGTCTGCTCGCCAGCGCCCCTCGTCTGTGAAGGAAAGAATTAATGAGCCAGGGCACCCCGGACGCACCGCGCCGCAAGCGCACCGACGAAATCGTTGATGCGATTAAAGAAACCATTATTCGCGATAACCTGGTACCAGGCGACCGGCTGCCGCAGGAAAAAGACCTGGCCCAGCACTACGCCGCAGGCAAAGCTACGGTGCGTGAAGCGCTGAAGTCGCTGGAAGTGCAGGGACTGATCCGCACCTAAACCGGGCCGGGCGGCGGCGCGTTTATCGAGTCGATGACCGAGACCCGCGCCATGAGCCTGCTTTCCAACTATCTGTTCACCCGCGAGCTGTCGATCGGCAATATCTATGCCCTGCGCAAAGCGCTGGAGCCGATTGCCACCGCCAGCGCGATCCACGCCATCGACGAAGCCGGTTTTGCGCGATTAAATCAGCTGATTGCCGTTTACGACCATCCTCCGGCCGATGAAGACGAGCGCTGGGCCCAGCGCATGGCGGAGCTGGATTTTCACGGCGTGGTGGCCAGCTATGCCGATAACGTACTGCTGGCGTTTCTCTGCCACTTCTTGCAGCGGCTGCTGAGATAATCCCAGTATTTACGATCGGTCAGGTTATAACATACCGCCGCTCAGCTTTACGTTCTTCGCCACCTGCCAGTACGCAGTCATATCCACCATGCCGTAGCCGGGGATGCAATTGTACTCGGTGCTGGAATCGGTCAGCGCCGTGCCGCTGTTGGTGTAGCTTTCGCGGTTGGTTGCGCCAGCCTGCTTGCCCTTCACGAAAGTCGCCACCACCGCCGCGCCGTAGCGCTTCGCCGGATCGTCCCACACCATGCCCACCACCGCTTTCATCAGCGCGACGCTATCGATATCAGCATATTTGTCGCCGTGGCAGGCATCATCAACAGGGGCCACCGGCGGCAACGGCAATCTGCATCACCGGGTAGATTGCTGGGCGGAACTGACGATGGGGGATGTGGCATGCATTTATGTGCAAAGCCAGCGGTGCCTGACATGCAGGCTCTAGCTGTAGCTGTAGCTGTAGCTGTAGCTGTGGCTGTGTCTCTGGCTCTGGCTGTGTCTCTGGCTCTGGCTGTGTCTCTGGCTCTGGCTGTGTCTCTGGCTCTGGCTCTGGCTCTGGCAACTAAGCTAGCTGCGCTCGATCTTTTTCGCCGCCTCGTCCAGCGCATCAACGATAGCGTAGAGGGTTTCCTGCGAGATATCCTGCTGTGACAGCCGCGAGTTGAGTGCGGTTTTCATATTATGGATCGCCCGCTCGACTTCCGGCACGCTGCGGTTATGCACCAGCACCGCCAGCGAGGAAAGCCGCTGCACGATAGTTGCCAGATCGGATTGATTCTGCTGCAGCCAGGCACGGCCCTGCGGCTCCAGTCGATAGGCTTTACGCGCCGCCTGCAGATCGACAGCGGTAATCATCGCCGTTTCTTCCAGCAGCGTCAGGCTGGGATAAATAATTCCCGGGCTGGGCGTGTATTCCCCTTTCGACAAATCCTCAATGGCTTTAATCAGCTCGTAGCCGTGGGCCTGTTCCTGGCTGAGAAAATGCAGTACCAGCAGGCGAACATCGCTGCCGTCGAGCATTTTTTCACGGCGCTTTTTGCGCTGGCTGACGCAGGCACCACGCGGCTCGCTGTCTGAGGGAATAAAGGGAGATTGCGGTCGTTTCATCGCCTGCCCGTGCGGAAAAATAAGGGGGATGATAGTAGACCGCCACCCGGCGAAACACAACCGGCGTGGCCGCCTGTCAGGTTACTTCTGGTGCCAGTAGGCCACAGCACGCACAAAGTTATCGTCGCAGCCGCGCTGAAGGACAAAGTAGTCATTAAGCTGCTTTACCGCTTTGCCTTCACCGGTCAGCCAGATAAAGTAGTCATCGTTTGGCAACTGAATGCTGTCCAGTTCGCTAATCAGCGCCTGCAGACGTTCGCCGTGCATTTTTCCGCTGCCCAGCCAGCTGGCATCGATGCCGTTCAGGCCGTCCAGATAGAGGCTACCGCTGGCTTCATCAGCAAAGGTGAACAGTTTACCCACCCCGCCCTGAACGGTTTCTTTACGGCGCTTGAACGCCGGCAGACCACTTTCGTCACAGACGTAAAGCTGGAAGGCATAATCTTCCGGCACGATCATCGAGGCTCGCGGGCCGCCAATTGCCAGCGGGTCGCCGACCTGAGCCTGTGCCGCCCAGCCGCTGGCGACGCCGCCATCGTGAATGTAAAAGTCCAGAGTCAGCGTGTTTTTCACGCCGTCAAACCACAGCGGCGTATAGTCGCGGGAAACCGGGCGGGTGCCCTCTTTCCACACCACGCCGTCGGAAGTCACTTCCGGCAGATGCAGCTCACCGGTGGCGGCATCCGGGAAGAACACTTTGATATGGTCATCAAAGCCCGGCGAAACGAACCCGGCCAGTTCGTCACCGATAAAATCAATACGCCAGAAATTTTCGGCGACGAGCGTTTTTGCTGCCACCGTAATTTGACGGAAGCGCAGTTCGTTACGTACGCGCTTCGGCGTGCGGCTTTTATTCTCTGACAAGATAATTCTCCTTGGGCTACCGGATTAGATCCGGCAACGTAACACCGGCAGGCCACACACCCACCGGAAGCATTAGATAACGTGTAATCAGGGTGTGTGTCAGACACAAACCGCCAGCACGGCGGTTTCCGCCACCAGCGAATCATTGGCACCGTGTGCCCCGCTGATGCCAACGGCACCAATCACCATTCCGTTCAGCCAGATGGGTACCCCGCCCTCCAGCGGCGTGACGCCGGGCGTAGCCAGAAAGCTTGGGCGACCGCTGTTGATAAACTGCTCAAACTCCTGTGAGGGAGCCTGCAGCAGCGCGGCCGTCCGCGCCTTGCCGATAGCCACATCCGGGCTGATACCGATCGCGCTGTCGCTGCGCTCGAGTGCCACCAGCTGGCCGGCATGGTCAACCACCGCTACGCTGATACGCCAGCCGTTCTCCGCCGCTTTCTGCTGCGCGGCAGCGATAGCGTTGCGCGCGCCCTCCAGGGTGATGGTCAGCTGTGTTCGTGATGCTGTCTGTGCTGTTTCTGTTACCGATGTGACTGTCATAACGTTCTCCACACTTTTGGCAATGGCATAACTGGTAATGATTCTCATTAACGCATAAAAATATATCTATGATATATCTTTACTGCAAGCGGCAATCTGCTAAGACCCACGAAAAAAAGTAACAATCTGTGCGTTTGGGCGAAAGCGGTAGGGTTTGCCGGCGCCAAAACCTTACTTCGCGACCGGACGATACTTCCATAGCCAGCGACCGCTGTTTAAACGTCGCCAGAAACAGGCACCACGAATGATCCAGTCCAGCGCCATGCCCAGCCAGATCCCCGCCACGCCCATACCGAGTACAATGCCGAGCAAATACCCGGCAACGATGCGCCCACCCCACATGCTGAGTAGCGATACCCACATGGTGTAACGCGCATCGCGTGCACCTTTCAGCCCGGCAGGCAGCACCCAGGAGGCGGCCCAGAACGGCATAAAGGCGGCGTTAAGCCATACCAGCATTTTCACCACGTGGATCACCTGCGGGTCCTGGGTGTAAAACGCCGCCAGCACGCCGGCAAACGGCACCGTCAGCAGTGCCAGCGTACACAGGCCAATATTCGACAGCCAGAAGATGTAGCGCAGCAGTCGCTCCGGCTGGCCCAGCTGCCCGCGCCCAAGCCGGGTACCGACAATAATCGTCGAGGCGGAACCCAGCGCGTTTCCCGGCAGGTTAATCAACGATACGATGGAGAAGGCGATAAAGTTTCCGGCAATCACATCCGTCCCCATGCCGGCAACGAAGATCTGCGTCAGCAGCTTGCCACCGTTGAACAACACCGACTCGATGCTGGCGGGAACGCCGATGCCCAGCACTTCACGCAGGATATTGATATTCAGCCGGGCGAAGTAGCTTTTCAGTGATATTTTCAGCGCCGGGACAAAGCCAATGACCAGCACATAGATCACCACCGCCGCACCAATATAGCGGGATATAGTCAGCCCCAGCCCGGCACCGATAAACCCCAGTCCGTGCCAGGAGAAACAGCCGTAAATCAACACGCTGCTGATAGCAATATTGAGGATGTTCATCCCGCCGTTAATCAGCATCGGAATTTTGGTATTGCCCGCTCCGCGCAGCGCGCCGCAACCAATCAGCGCAATGGCTGCCGCCGGATAGCTCCACGCCGTGGTTTGCAGATAGGAGAGCGCCAGCGCTTTAACTTCCGGCTCCGCTTTACCGGCAATCAGATCGATAATCTGCGGCCCGATAAATTCGATGGCAATCGCCAGTAGCACCGCAAAAACCGTCATGATGACCAGCGACTGGCGGGCGGCCGCCACGGCTCTTTCGCGATTCAGCTTGCCGAGACTGAACGCCACCACCACCGTGGTGCCGAGATCGATGGCGGCGAAAAAGGAGATAACCACGATATTAAAGCTGTCCGCAAGGCCCACGCCGGCCATCGCTTCACTGCCCAGCCAGCTGACCAGGAAGGTACTGAGCACCCCCATCAGCAGGACGCAGAGGTTTTCAAAAAAAATCGGTACGGCCAGCGGTGTCACTTCACGCCAGAACAACACCCGCCAGGAGCGTCTTTTGGGATACCACGGGGTACGTTGAATAGCCTGCTGCAGAGAAACTCTGAGGTTTTGCAAGGTCATTCCAGCTTTTTATCAGGGAGAGAAGGGACTTATTTATGATGGTTAAAGCACGAGCGTTATGCAAAGTCTTTTTATGTTTCAAAGTACTTTGCTGCGGCGGTGCAGGCCTGCGTCTGCACCGTGAAGGTTTAGATCAGCGTTCGCTGCGTGAGTTTTTGCAAAATTTTAAGCGGGGCATTGTCGGGACTCTTCATCGCCGCCACCGGCAGCAGGAAGGTTTGTTCCAGCATAAACTGCCCGCTCATCGCCGCATGGGGGGTTTGATCGGCAAAACAAATCCAGCTGCTGCCCGCAGGCAGTTCCAGCGTGACCTGCGGTCCCTGCTGCTGGTAGTTCTCGTCACCTTTCATGGTGTCGTGCAGTTGCAGCATCAGATGATCATAATGGCTGCGGTAACTTTTGGTGATGCCAAGGCGGTCTTGCAACCAGCTGCTGAACGGTGAAAAGCGCTTCAGACGTGGCATAAAGCGTTTAGCCAGCACGGGGAAAGGTTCACCTACGCGCCAGCAGCGGCTTTCACCGTGCGGATTAATATTGGTGAAGATACGCAGAATACGCTCGCCGTGGTTGGGGCGCGAAGGAAAAGCATCGACATGCAGGCGGGTGTCATCTTTTCGCCATGAGGTGGAGTCACGCCAGACGGTGATTGGATGCAGGCGCAGCGAGTTAACCGGCGAATGCAGCGCTGATTTATATTCCGGCAGCAGGCTGCTGACCAGCTGGCAGGCATAATCATGATGACGCTGCAGCAGCGCCTGCACCAGCGCTTTTTTCTCCGCCTGCGCTACGCCGTTCAGTTTGCCGTTCTGGGCATTAAAACTGATGTTTTTGCGTTTGGGATCGACCAGATCCGGGGTTAACAGCGTCAGTTCTTCCGCGCTGAGAGGGAAAGCCAGCGAGGGCAGGAATAACACTTTCCCCTGTTCCAGTGCATCAACGGCGCGAGCGTCATCGACGGTTTCATTCCACTGGCGCATCGCTAGCGAGCGGATCACCATATCGTGTGAGAGTGGGCGTTCAGACATTTGATATCCTTATTTCCTTAGCACAAACCTGCTTCCAGTTCGCCGCCGTTGTCTAAATGGGGTGTAATAACGTTGAAAATTACGAGATAAATATTGAGCTTCTGACGGCTGATTATATGGCGCAGAGCCAGAATTAATTAAACCGGAGGTCAACAGAGCCACGGTGTTTACTGTTACACTGCGCCATCTTTAAAGGAGCTAATCATGAAATCCCGTTCCGTAACGCTGGATGATGTTGCTCAGGCAGCCGGCGTCTCCTATCAGACCGTTTCCCGGGTACTGAATCATTCCAGCCGGGTAGCCGAATCGACCCGCAGCCGTGTTGAAGCTGCGATGCTTGCACTTAACTATGTGCCGAATCGCGTTGCCCAGCAGCTGGCCGGAAAGAACACCCGTACTCTGGGGCTGGCCACCAGCGATCTGGCCCTGCTGGCGCCGGCGCAGATCGCCTCGGCGATGCAGCAGCGCACCAGCCAGCTGGGATGGCATCTGGTGATCGCAATGGCGGGTGTGGACGGTGCGCAGGCGGCGGTCAGCGATCTGCTGGCGCAGCGGGTGGATGCGTTGCTGATTAATCTGCCGCTGGAAACCGAGGCAGCGCAGCAGATTGAAACAATGGCCGGTTCCCTGCCCTGCCTGTTCCTTGACGTGGCGGAAGAAGCGCCGGTGTCCAGCTGCGGCTTTAGCGCGCGATCCGGAGCACGTCAGGGCGCAGAGCATCTGTTGGCGCTGGGACACCGTCGCATTGTTTTGCTTAACGGCCCATCCTCATCGGTTGCCGCACGCGCACGGGCAGACGCCTGGCGGCAGGTCCTGCAACAGCACCAGCTGGTTGCGCAGGCCGAACTGTTTGGAGACTGGAGCGCCAGCTCGGGCTTCCAGGCGGTGATGCAGCTGGCCGACCGCGATTTACCTTCGGCACTGCTGGTGGCCAACGATCAGATGGCGCTGGGTGCGATGCAGGCGCTACATCAGCGCGGCATTGTGGTGCCTACCGAGGTTTCGGTAGTGGGCTACGATGATACCGCCGACAGCGCCTGGTATCAGCCACCGCTGACTACGGTTCGCCAGGACATGCGTCTGCTGGGAGAGCGTAGTGTCGATTGGTTAATCAGTCGCGTGGAACAGCCTCAAAACCCCAGGGCGGGCGAAATCTTTACCACGGAGCTGGTGGTGCGCAACAGTACGGCACCGGTGTTCAACGGTAAAAACGGGAGCGCTAAAGTCGCAGCAGAACTGCGCCGCCTGGCGCGCGTTCTGGCACAGGATCCGGAGCAGTAGCCCCTTCCCTCAGGTAAAAAAAAAGCCACTATATGCATAGTGGCCTCTGAAACAGTATCGGTGAAACCCAGGAACGATTCTACCTTTCATGCCGAACGTTACTTCGGCTCGCCCATCGCTTTCAGTTTTTTCGACAGGTCGCGACGTTCTTTCGACAGGTCAGCATTCTTGATGATGTAGTCATCAACGCGATCTTCATAGTCACTGCGCATGCTGGCGATGATTTCCTGGATGGCTTCCACGCTCATGCCCGGCTTAATATACTCGGACAGGTTATCAAGCAGCAGCACGCGTTTCTGGTTGTCGCGGATTTTCTTTTCGTTATCGACGATTTCACGCTGCAGTTTGTTTTTGCGACGGAACATACGCACGAACTCCAGTACGTCCTGAAATGATTGCTTTGCATTTTCCATGAAGACACCTTTCTTTTGGGCCTGTTGCACAGGCATCACTGTCGTGGCTATCAGCTTAGCGGCACACCGCTGCCGATGGCAATGTTAAATCTGCTCAACCGAATAGCACTATCTTACCCTGGCGCTGAGCATCTCGCAGTAAGTAGTTGCTGAATCGTTTTATTTTCGCAGCGCGAGGCGCAAAAGATCGGACAATCTTTCCAGCTGGCGAGCCATTTCAAGGCTCAGCCAGACATAACCGTGGATTGGCGTTTCCACCTGTTCATCACCGCCGGCTTCGGCGATCAGCTGGCGCAGTTCGCGACTGATTGACGCCATTTCTTCACTGTTGGCCGCCATTTGTTCAGTGTTGCCGTCAACGATGGCTTTCGACAGGGTGCGCAGCATATCTTCCGTCATCTGCTGCGTGCGCCGCAGGGTTGGCGCATTGAGCAGGATAAGATGGCTCTGCCGCGAGGCCCACCCGGCGTTTAACTGTAATTCCAGCGTGCAAACGATATTGCGGTTAAGTGTCTGGATGGCCTCAAATACCGAGCGGGGCGTGTGTGTTTCCTTGCTGGCGGGTTCGATCAGCGAGCGCATTTTCACTATCTTGCCCAATAGCCTCTGTAGCGGGCGCGTCAGGCGCGGCTGTTCGACCAGATTTGGCGAGAAACCAGCATGATAGATTTTTGCCGTCTCCAGCAGGGAGTCGGACAGCTGGATGCGCCAGTGGGTATAGGCTTTCTGCGGCCAGATGCTGGTGAACAGTAGCGCCAGCAGTGAGCCCAGAATAACATCCCCCCCGCGCCACAACGCAGAATGAATATCCCCGGGCGTACCGCCGCAGATCACCGCGAGGGTAATGCCGATCAGCAGCGCCATATAGGGATACTTACCGAGCGTGAGGAAGCCGCAGATAAACATCACGATGGCACACCACACCAGCATCACCGGCAGGCTAAACAGTTCAAGCTTCAACGCTATCAATCCGGATATTGATCCGAAGATCGTGCCGCCTATACGCTGTACCGCACGGGGAAACACATTGCCCCAGGATGAGATGGGCCCCATCACCACAACCAGGGTGATCAGCGGCCAGCTGCCTTCCGGAATATCCAGCAGACGCACCAGCAGAAAGGTGAGCACAAAAGCCACGGCAATGCGGATGCCGTGAACAATTCGGTAGTTGCGATAAACGCTAAAATGCAGGGCCGAAAGCGGCGTGTCGGGTCGCAAAACAGGCTCCGAAAAAGATCAGAAATTGCGGCTAATAATACCTGAAGCGCAGAAGATAGACAGGCGGACATGGCTGATTTTGGACAGTTTTTCAGGCCATTTCCGCGCGGTAAGCAGCATTAACCACTGTGATTACCGCACGGTAGCAAAACTTTAACGCACTGGTTTTGTTAAGTGAAATTTAATTACAAAACTCCAATAAAACATTCACATTATACCGGGCGCTTTTCAATCGGCACGCAAATCAGGAATTCCCAGATGCCGGTTTCTGAACCATCATTCAGATATCGATCGTAACATGGACCTTCCGCCTGCTGATAACCGCTGCCCGGTAGCCAGTCATCAAAAAACTTACGCCACGGTTTGATAAAATCACCATCCCTGACCTGCACATGTGATACGGCATAACACGCGGCCGGGATAGGTCGCAGCTGCACCCCCTCACTGTCGAGCGGTAAAATAAACTCTGCGGACACGCTGATACCGGTATCGACTTTAAGCTGATCCACCGACATCTGCTGGGGATTGCCATGGTAAACCGCCAGCCACTCGCCCTTCAGTCGATTACGGTTTACCCACTCGCTCAATCGGGAAAAACCCTGCGGAACGGTCATTTCCCACGCACCTTCAAGCCGATATCCCGCCACCTGACTGGCCGGTAACTCCTGAATTTCAACTCTCATCACCTTTCATTCCTTTTCGCGTTGTGGTGTTACGATGTCCGGCGCGGCGGAACATGACCTCTGCGCCAGTCTGGACCAGAGACCTCACATGTCACGGGTTAAAAATCATTCCAGTGCTGCGCCAGTCGCAGCCTGAGTTTCTCAACGAACAGCCTGACTCGCGGCGGCTGGTGAAGCCCGCTCAGCCAGATGGCGTGCAGCGGTGCCGCAGGCAGTGGGTAATTACCTAGAACCGTTAGCAAACGTCCGTCACGCAGATCCCCCGCGACGTCCCAGATTGATTTCATCGCGATCCCCGCGTCGTTCAGCGCCAGTGCGTGCGCGGCTTCCCCGGTGTTGACCTGCAGCCGCGAGTTTATCGGCACGCTGCGCTGCTCTTCATCGCTGCCAAAACGCCACTCGGTCATCGGTGCATCTCCGGTGACGATGCAACAGTGGGCGCTCAACTCTTCCAGCGTTTGCGGCAGGCCATGCCTTGCCGCATAACCCGGCGAGGCACACAGCACCCGCCGATTGCCAACCAGCTCCCGCGCCACCAGCCGGGAATCCGCCAGCGCACCATAGCGGATTGCCAGGTCATAGCCGCTGGCTGCCAGATCGATAACCCGGTCGCTAAGATGCAGCTGGAGTTTAACTCCGGAGTGCTCAATCATAAATTCATTAAGGATCGGCGCGAGCCAGCGCTGCCCCATACTGTGTGGTGCGGTGATCCGCAGGGTCCCGCTGGCACGACCCAGACGGTTTGCCAGCGCGCTGTCAATCGCCTCCAGCTCTTGCTGCAACCGCGCTGCATGTTCAGCAAAAACTAACCCTTCATCGGTCAGCGAAACATGCCGCGTGGTACGGTGAAACAGCCTTACGCCAAGCTGCTGTTCCATTTGCGTCAGCCGTTTGCTGACGACGGCCAGCGAGATCCCGAGCTGGCGCCCGGCCGCCGATAATGTTCCGCCACTGGCTATTGCATTGAACAATGCCACATCACGCAGATCTTTTAACATCACCATTCTCAATTTTATGGAAACAATTCATTTCCATTCTTGCATACTGCGTTGATAAATACAGTTATCTGCCAGCTAAAACTCAGACAGATTGCAAATGGCGATATGAGGAGCAGCGGCTGCGTTTAGCGTTGTAAGCGGAGGGATCAGCGACGCCACTTTTTACAGCTTACGCTGGATGTAATCGCTGATGCGGGCAAAAATGCCGGCCTGTTCTACCGACTGGAGGGTTACCAGCGGATAGCTGGTCAGCAGCTTATCGCCTTTCACCAGCTGGATGGTGCCTACCTGTTCGTGCAGCTTCAGCGGCGCTTCCAGATTTTTATTCTCTACCACATAGCGCGCTTTGATTTTCTGAACTTCATCACGCGGCAGGGAGAGGTAAATATCTTTTTCGCTGCCCAAAGGAACGCTGCGTGGGATGCCGTACCACACTTTTTCATGGCCGATCTCTTTTCCAGCGTGGAACAGCTGCACAGTATCAAAGTTGCTCTGGCCCCAGCTCAGCAGCTTGCGAGCCTGCTCCTCACGCCCTTTCGGACTTTTCCCCCCCATGACCACGGCGATCAGACGGCGCTGACCATCAACGCTGGAGGCAATCAGGTTAAATCCTGCACTTTCGGTATGCCCGGTTTTCAGACCGTCCACGTGCAGAGTCTTGTCCCACAGCAGACCGTTACGGTTCTGCTGGGTAATGCCGTTCCATGTCAGCGATTTCTCACTGTACATCTGATAGAAGTCAGGCTCGCCGCTGATAATCGCCCGGGACAGGATGGCCAGATCGCGAGCGGTCGTGTACTGACCCGGAGCATCCAGCCCGTGAACGGTTTCGAAATGACTGTTAGCCATGCCTAATTTGCTCACGTACTGATTCATCAGATCGACAAAACTGGACTGGCTGCCTGCCACGTAGTCTGCGAGTGCCACGCAGGCATCATTGCCGGAGTCGATAATCACTCCCCGGCTGAGATCGCGCACGGTGACTTTATCACCTGGTTTGAGGAACATCAGCGAGGAGCCCTTAAATACCGGGTTTCCGGCAGCCCAGGCATCTTTACCGACGGTAACAATATCATCGCGGTTGATGCGCTTTTTATCGATGGCACGATCCACCACGTAGCCGGTCATCAGCTTGGTCAGGCTGGCCGGGTTGCGGCGTTCATCCGGATTACCGGCCGTCAGGATTTGCCCGGTGGTGGCATCCATCAGCACCCAGGAGGCAGCATCAATAACCGGAGGGGTAAGCGGGAACGCCAAAGCGTTCTCTGCGGGGAGATCTTCAGCACGGGCAACCGTACTCAGTAATAAAACCAGGCATACACTTCCAAGCTGACGCTTCTTCACCGCTAAATCCTCGAATAAACCAACAAAAACTGCGGATGTTGTACGAGATATCGCGTGGCAAAGTGTAATTAAATTGCAAGAAAATATGAATAATCAGCGAATTAGCGCACTAGCTGGCTTTCGACGTCTGGTACTGCACTTTCACCGCATCGATCATTGCCTTGCAGTCGGTAAAGCGATCCTCCGCCCGCTCGGCACCCAGCGTGACCACCAGCAGCAGCTGATTGTTCGGCATCGATACCACGCAGGCCAGGTTGTAGATTGGCGTCAGCGTACCGGTTTTGCCACCGATCACTTCCAGGTCAGAGAACAGCAGATCGTTCGTGTTTGAGATGGTTTCAATACGCGGGGTATCACCAAACACTTTTAGCCGGTAATTCTGCGTCTTCCAACTGCGCATAATCATTGGATAGCGCGTGGCGCGTGCCACCATTTTCAGGGCTCCAATCACGCTGGCATGATTGTTTCCCAGGCCGGAAGGCGTTGTAAACAGAGCCGATCCCATGCCGATAGAACGGCATTTTGCATTCATCTGGCGTACCCAGCGAACCACGGCCTGTCTGTCGGTGTAGTCGGTCACCCCTTCCGCGCTCAACAGCTTACCGCCCCAGATTCTGGCGATCATATTGGCGGTCACGTTGGAGGATGGCAGCATCAGATTATAGAAGGCATCCTTCACTGAGATGGATTCACTGACGTTGAGGTTAGCGCCAGAACCCAGCGCGGAATCGGCGTCGGTACGGGTCAGCAGCGTGGTTAAATCAGGTTTCAGGTCAGCCAGAACCATTGCGGTCAATATTTTAGTCATCGAGGCCATCTGTTGCAGATCGCGGTCACCCTGGGTGTACAGGGCTTTCGACCGCACCGGGCCGGGCCCTTCATTAATCAACAGGATGCCAGCGGCTTTCGAGCTGCTCAACGCAACAGGCGGAATGGCTAACAGATTTACAGGCAATTTATTCCCCGATTTCAGACAGTAACCCTGCTTCAGTGTAACGCTTAACCGTCCGTCAGGCGAGAGTTGGTAACACCGTTTAGCGCGCGACAGTCTGGGAATGCGTGGCCGTATTTTTTCTTCATGGACGAGCGGACGGCAATCGGCTGCATTCGTCACTTCAGAGCAGGGGGATAATGGTTTACCATATCTGAAACATCGTTCTGCATCGCTCAGGGCCATATGAACAAAAGTGGACGGATATAAACTTTGAAAAACGATCGCGCACAGCCTACCTTCCTCTTCCACGATTACGAGACCTTCGGTAAAAGTCCCTCGCTGGACCGACCAGCGCAGTTCGCCGGGATTCGTACCGATATGGATTTCAATATTATCGGTGAGCCGGAAGTGTTTTACTGCCAGCCTGCTGACGACTACCTGCCGCAGCCGGAAGCAGTGATGATTACCGGCATCACGCCGCAGATTGCGCGCGCGCGCGGCGTTACCGAGGTAGAGTTTACCCGCCGTATCCACCAGCTGTTCAGCGAACCCGGTACCTGCATCGTTGGCTATAACAACGTGCGCTTTGATGATGAAGTGAGCCGTAATCTGTTCTATCGTAATTTTTATGACCCTTATGCCTGGAGCTGGCAGAACGGCAACAGCCGCTGGGATTTGCTGGATGTGATGCGCGCCTGTTACGCCCTGCGCCCGGAAGGGATTGTCTGGCCGGAAAACGACGACGGTTTCCCCAGCTTCCGCCTTGAGCATCTGACCAAAGCTAACGGCGTGGAACATGCCAATGCGCACGATGCGATGTCGGATGTCTATGCCACGATTGCCATGGCAAAGCTGGTCAAAGAAAAGCAGCCAAGGCTGTACGACTTCCTGTTTACCCATCGCAATAAGCAAAAAATCACCGCGCTGGTGGATATCCCGCAGATGAAGCCGCTGGTGCATATTTCCGGTATGTTCGGCGCGGCGCGCGGCAATACCAGCTGGATCGCCCCGCTGGCCTGGCATCCCGACAACCGCAATGCGCTGATTACCTGCGACCTGGCCGGTGATATGTCGCCCCTGCTGACGCTGGATGCTGATCAGCTGCGTGAGCGGCTGTATACCCGACGCGATGAGCTGGGCGACGCCTCGCCGGTGCCGCTTAAGCTGGTACATATCAATAAATGTCCGGTGGTGGCTCCGGCCAATACTCTGCGCCCGGAAGATGCGGCACGGCTGGATATCGATCGCCAGCGCTGCCTGGATAACCTCGCACTGCTGCGTCAGCACCCGGAAGTGCGTGAAAAAGTAGTGACGCTGTTTGCAGAGGCGGAGCCGTTTACCCCGTCGGAGGATGTTGATGCCCAGCTGTATAACGGTTTCTTTAGCGATGCGGATCGCCAGGCGATGAATATTGTTCGCCAGACGGCAGCGGAAAATCTGCCGGCGCTGGATTTGACCTTTGCCGATGCCCGCATTGAGAAGCTGCTGTTCCGTTTCCGCGCGCGCAATTTCCCAGGCACGCTGGACGACGCAGCGCAGAAACGCTGGCTGCAGCATCGCCGCGAAGCGCTGAATCCGCAGCGCGTACAGGATTATGTGCAGGAACTGGAGATGCTGTATAACCAGTATGAGGGTGATGCAGGAAAACTGGCGCAGCTGAAAGCGCTGTTCGAATATGCCCGCGAGCTGACTTCCTGACGATTTTCGATGTTGGAGACGAAAAAAAGGGGCGGTTCATATGAACCGCCCCTTTTTGATGCAAAACTTAACCGCCGTTACATCAGATCTTCGCTACACTGCGGCACCGGATTACGGAAGCTGCGGGTGACGAAGGCCAGATAAATCAGGCCAATTGCGCCCCACACCAGGCCGAGAACCATTGAGCTCTCTTCCAGGTTAATCCACAGCGCGCCCACCGTCAGCGCACCCAGCATCGGCAGGATCAGGAAGTTGAAGTTGTCTTTCAGCGTTTTGTTACGCTTTTCACGAACCCAGAACTGCGAAATCACCGACAGGTTAACGAAGGTAAACGCCACCAGCGCACCGAAGTTAATCAGCGCGGTAGCCGTGACCAGGTCAAAGGTGATGGAGGTCAGCGCAATGGCACCAACCAGCAGCACGTTCAGCGCCGGAGTACGCCACTTCGGATGAATATAACCGAAGAAACGCTCCGGGAACACGCCATCACGGCCCATCACGTACATCAGACGCGATACGCCAGCGTGGGCCGCCATGCCTGAAGCCAGTACGGTCACACAGGAGAAAATCAGAATACCGAACTGGAAGGCCTTGCCCGCCACGTACAGCATGATTTCCGGCTGTGACGCATCCGGATCTTTAAAGCGAGAGATATCCGGGAAGTACAGCTGCAGGAAGTAAGAAACCACGATAAAGATCACGCCGCCAATTAATGCGGTCAGGAAGATCGCTTTCGGGATCACGCGCCCGGCGTCTTTGGTCTCTTCAGACAGTGAGCTGATGCCGTCAAAGCCGAGGAACGAGAAGCAGAGTATGGTCGCTCCCGTAATCATCGGAACAACATGGGCATTTTCAGACCAGAATGGCTTGCTGCTGACCAGCGTACCGGCACCTTCGCCGTGCGCTACACCCCAGACCACCATACCCATAATGACCACCATCACCGCCACCTGCAGCACAACGATCACGCTGTTGAAGTTAGCAACGGTTTTAATGCCTTTCAGGTTAGACAGGGTCATAAAGCCCACCAGCATAATCACGAAAATCCATGATGGAATGCCGGGAACCAGTGCTTCCCAGTAAATTTTGGCCAACAGAATGTTGATCATCGGCATAAACAGATAATCAAGCAGTGAAGACCAGCCGACCATAAAGCCGACGTGCGGGTTGATCGCTTTCTGTGCATAAGTGTAGGCCGAACCCGCAGACGGGAAACGACGAACCAGCTGGCCGTAGCTCAGCGCGGTAAACAGAATAGCAATCAGCGCAAATGCGTATGCAGTTGCTACGTGACCGTCAGTTAAGCCGGAAACAATGCCAAAGGTATCGAAGAGGGTCATTGGCTGCATGTAAGCCAGGCCTATCATCACTACAGGCATTAACGTCAGCGTTTTCTTCAGGTGAGCGCGAGGCTGTGCGCCAGGAGTAGCAGTATTAAGCGACATGATTCAGCCTCCCCATAGAGTCAACCTTTCTGGGTTGAACCACAGGGAAACTTCGCGTGCTGCGATAGTCTTTCTTAAGAGGATTGAGGGAATAGCAGGCAGGAGTAGTAAAAGATCCTGCTTTCGCGCCGTAGTCGTCGCGTTGGCGAATACCAGCAGATGCTGGAGTAAAAAGATGTTGCCCCATGTTTGTTTCCTCAATAAGACACGTCACTGTGTGTGCTGAAAGCTTATATCTATCCGGTGCTGGACCGGCCTCTTAAAATACAAAATTCGTTTACCTGCATAAAAAAATAACCGCCGCCAGGATTAACTAGCGTCGGTTACGTGATCTTCTTTAATGCAGGGCGCATATTTTGCACCAAACAAAGGCACCCTGACAAGCTTTTGAGACTTTAAGTTACAAATTTACGTTTAATCCTGGCTGGCAAGGCGCTTTTACACAGACGATTCGCCACGTTCAGCGACTGCCAGCCGGGCCTTCAGGCGTTTTTTAGCATCCAGTCAATTTCCGTGGCGGTAATCAGCCGCTCGAAGTGCATCAACTCATGATGCTTACAGCTGTGCCAGACAAAACCGAAGCGCGTACCCAGCAGTTTTTGTAATGCATGGCTTTGTTCAAACTCATACAGCGCATCGCTCTGGCGGATCGGCAGCGGATTCCCGTCGGCTTCATGGCCGTTGCCTTTCACCGCGACCGGCAGCGGCAGCTGGTTATCCAGCCCGTGCAGGATACCGGCCAGAATCGCCGCCATCACCAGATAGGGGTTGGCGTCGGCCCCGGCAACGCGGTATTCCACCCGATGATTATCGCTGTCGCCGCAGGGGATACGCAGCGCCACGGTACGGTTATTGTGCCCCCAGGATGCCTGTAACGGAACGAACGCATCCGGCAGGAAACGGCGGTAGGCGTTAACGTTGGGCGCTAACAATGCCATCGAAGCAGGCATCAAATCGATCATCCCGGCCAGCGCGCGCTTCAGCAGCGGCGAATCGCTACCGTCATCGCAGATAAAGGCATTATGACCGGCGGCATCCAGCATGCTGATATGCACATGCATGCCGCTACCGGCGTATTCTTCGTACGGTTTAGCCATAAAAGTGGCATTCATGCCGTGGCGTTCGGCCACCTGGCGGATTAGCCGCTTCAGCTGCACGGCGTGATCGCAGGCGCTCAGCGCATTACGCGTGTGGTGCAGGTTGATCTCAAACTGGCCCGGGGAAGCTTCCGCCAGCGCACCATCTGCCGGGATGCCCTGCTGTTTCGCCAGCTCGTCGATTTCACTCAGCACATCGGCAAAGTGATCGAGATTATCAACGGAATACACCTGGCTTTGCATATTACGCTCGTCGCTGCCCGGCGCGCACGGCGGCTGAATGTAGCCTTCGGCATCGCGCTGTTTATCGACCAGATAGAACTCCAGCTCTACCGCTACCACCGGGAACAATCCTCGATTGCGCAACTGCTGCCACAGCTGGTTGAGGACATTACGGGGTTCAACGTCAAAGGGAGTGCCATCTTGATTGCGCATGGTCAGAAGAATTTGCGCCAGATGTTCGGGATCGGTAGCGGAGGGAATTAAAGAACCTTCAACGGGAACGCAGATATTGTCCGGTTCACCCAGTACCTGGCCGAGTCCTGCTTCTTCCACAGTGTTGCCGAGGATATCCATGGCGTAGACTGAAGCCGGGAAGTAACAGCCTTTTTCCAGTTTTTTGAGGCTGGCAATCGGAATGCGTTTACCGCGGAAAACACCATTTAAATCGTTGAGGAGGATATCGACGTACTGCGTTTCAGGATGGCGTTCCAGGTAAGTTTGCACTTCACTCAGGAACGCGGTGGTTCGTTTCTCTTCACTGTGCCGCGTGAAGTCTTCAACTTCGACAATATTGGTCATGATGCCACCCACCAGGTTCGTTTCGTTGTTGAGCGTTGCTCAAAATAACAGCCACACTATTAACATAGCGCCAACACAAACAGTGTGCAAATGTAACTAACTGCTTAATTTTTCACCTCATCACGTTTGAATATTACCCAACCCGTTGCTAGATTGACATAATATTGCACAGTTTTGCGCCACAGGCGGTTCCACCGGTTGATATTTTTAACAGTGTAACGGGGTGAGAATGGGCATTATTTTTGACAAACCATTGATTGGCGTGGTGATGTGCCAGGTCGATAAAAACGGCCATCCGACGCAGATGGTACACAACAAATATCTCGACGCCGTTCTGCTGGCAGGCGGAATTCCACTGGCGCTGCCCCACGGGCTGATGTCTGCCCCTCATCTATTAGAAAACGCTATGGCTGCGCTGGATGGCATTTTACTCACTGGCAGCCCGAGTAATATCGAACCCCATCATTATCATCAGTCCGGGGAAGAGCCGGATGCCGACCCCGGCCGCGACCGGCTGGCCTTTGCGCTGGTTAACTACGCGCTGGAAAATCAGATGCCGCTGCTGGCAATTTGCCGGGGGCTTCAGGAGCTGGTGGTTGCCACCGGCGGTGATTTGCACCGCCAGCTGCATCTGGTGGCCGGCATGCAGGATCACCGTGAAGATCCCTCTCTGATGCTGGAGGAACAATACTCACCGGTTCATGATGTCTGGCTGGAGCCGGACGGCCTGCTCTCATCGCTGGTGGGTAACGCCAGCAGGCTGCGGGTCAACTCCCTGCACCAGCAGGGAATACGCACGCTGGGCGCAAAAATGCGGCCCGAAGCACGTTCCGCCGACGGCCTGATCGAAGCCGTCAGTCATTCTCAGCATCCCTTTGCCCTGGCGGTTCAGTGGCACCCGGAATGGCAAAGCGCCGGCTCGGAGCCATCCCGCCAGATTTTTGGCGGGCTGATTGCGGCCAGCCAGCGTTTCAGAAAGGAAAGGCTATGAGCGAAATCACCCTGGCTCCCGGACGGCGTTTATCCGAGCTCCGGCAGCAGATGGGTTTGTCACAGCGCCGCGTGGCGGAGCTTTCGGGCCTGACCCACAGCGCGATCAGCACGATTGAGCAGGATAAAGTCAGCCCGGCAGTGAGCACGCTGCAAAAGTTACTTAAGGTGTACGGCCTGTCGCTGTCGGAGTTTTTCTCGGAGCCGGTGGTGGATGACGTACCCAAAGTGGTGATTGAGGCGCATGAGCTGATCGATATCGGCGGCCAGGGCGTTTCACTGCGCCTGATCCATAACGGCAACGCCCGCAGAACGCTGGCCATGCTGCTGGAAACCTACGAGCCCGGCGCCACTACCGGAGAAAAAATACGCCATCAGGGTGAGGAAACGGGCACGCTACTGGAGGGGGAGATCACTTTGAATATCAACGGCCAGAGCTATCACCTGCATGCCGGGCAAAGCTATGTCATTGATACCGGCCACCCCCACAGCTTTACCAATTCCTCTTCCCGGCGCTGCTGCATTATCAGCGCCCATACGCCCGCAACGTTTTAGCCACGATCGGCCCGGTACTGCCGGGCATAAGGGAAAAATTATGCATGTGAATAGCTACTACGCAGCAACCGCCAACCCGCACGAAGTCTGGCCGCAGCTGAAAGAGAGTATTCAGTGCGACGTGTGCATCATCGGCGGCGGGTTTACCGGCCTCTCCTCGGCGCTGTTTTTGACCGAAGCGGGCTACGATGTGGTGGTACTGGAGGCGGCGCAGGTTGGCTTCGGTGCCAGCGGCCGCAACGGCGGGCAGATCGTTAACTCGTACAGCCGCGATGTCGATGTTATCGAACAGCGCTACGGCAGCGAGACTGCGCAACTGCTGGGCAGCATGATGTTTGAAGGTACGGAGATCATCCGCGATCGTATCGACCGCTACGCCATTAACTGTGATTACCGCCCCGGCGGTATTTTTGCTGCACTGACCCCGCGACAGATGCAGCATCTGGACGCGCAGTCTCAGCGCTGGCGGCGCTATGGCAATCACCAGCTTGAACTGCTGGATCGCGAGGCGATTGGTCGAGAGGTAGGCAGCGATCGCTATGTCGGCGGACTGCTGGACCGCAGCGGCGGGCATATTCACCCGTTGAATCTGGCGCTGGGTGAGGCCGAAGCCATTCGCCGTCACGGCGGGCGAATCTTTGAGCGTTCGGCGGTAACCTCCGTGCAATACGGTACGCCGCACCGCATCAGTACCGAACAGGGGCAGGTTCAGGCGCGGTTTGTGATTTTTGCCGGTAATGCCTATCTGGCACCGCATCTTGAACCCAGACTGGCGAAAAAAAGCCTGCCCTGCGGCTCGCAGATTGTTGCCACCGAACCGCTCTCCGCCGAGGTGGCGCAGTCGCTGCTGCCGAACAACTTCTGTGTTGAGGACTGTAACTATCTGCTGGACTATTTTCGCCTGACCGCCGATAACCGCCTGCTGTACGGCGGCGGGGTGATTTACGGCGCGCGCGAACCGTCTGATATTGATGCGCTGATCCGCCCCAAGCTGCTGAAAACCTTCCCCCAGCTGGCCGGGGTGAAGTTTGATTACGCGTGGAGCGGCAACTTCCTGCTGACGCTGTCAAGAATGCCGCAGTTTGGCCGCCTGGAAAACGGCGTTTACTACATGCAGGGCGACAGCGGGCACGGGGTGACCAGCACCCATCTTTCCGGTCGTCTGATCGCTGAGGCAATGCGCGGTGACGCCGAACGCTTTGATGCCTTTGCGAAACTGCCGCATCTGCCCTTCCCCGGCGGGCGCACCCTGCGCGTGCCGCTGACCGCAATCGGGGCCGCGTGGTATGCGCTGCGCGACAGACTGGGGGTTTAAATCCGGCCGGTTCGCAGTAAAATACGGACCGGTCACCTGAGGAACCGTCATGAATTCAACCAGTAGCAACACCCGTTTCTTCATTATTGTCGTTTTTGGCATCATCCTGTTCTGAGCGGCGGCGTACCCCCCTCTCCCGTTATGTTTCCAGCGCGGCCTTCGGCGAACCTACCGGCGCAATCTACAACGCCATTAACGTGCTGTTCACCGCGCTGGCCTTTACCGGGGTGGTGATTACCTCCCGCTTTCAGTACATCGAATCAGAACGATCCGCGAAGGATCTGGTTGAGCGTTCCATTTTCGAGCTATTAACAACCTTCACCACCGATGAGTTTCAGAAGGTGAAAGACGAGACGTTCCTCGCTCTGCTCATTGCAGTGAGAAATAAAGCGTATGCGGAATATCTCAGCAGCCGCCTGTTTCCAATCGGCAGGAAGCCGTTCCCTGCCTCTGCCGCGACGGCGTATGCCGAGCTGAAGCCAGAGCTTAACGGGATGAGTCTGGGAGCGGCTGGATGAAATTTATCAGTACCCGCCGATAACGCCGGGCCCGGCAGTTTACCGCTATCCGGCCATCCATCCCTGGCTCAAAGAGCAGCAGATCGATCCGGCTTTTTTCACTCACATCCCGGAGAATGCGGCCTGACGTGAGCCCCCCCTGCATCCTTGCAGGGCATCAGAATTGTCAGCGTGACTGCCGGCACCGCTTCAGGGTTAAGCCAGCGGCATCTTGCCCGGGTCCAGGTAGCGATATTCAAAACCCAGTTCGCGGCAGATTTTGCTGCCGTCGATGATTTTACCGCCGTCTTTACCGGTGCTGTCGTCAATAAAGGTCGGCGGCGTCAGGCCAAGCTGGCGCGCGACGGTGGGATAAAACTCTTTGCGTGACGGATGAACCGGGGCGCAGAGATTGTAAATGTGGCCGCCTTTCGGGCGCTGTAGCAGGAGCCGGATAGCTTCAATCACATCCTCAAGATGCACCAGGTTAACCCCCTGTGCGCCGTTGCTCAGTCCCTCTTTTCCTGCCAGGAAGCGCCCCGGATGGCGCTTCGGCCCTACCAGCCCGGCAAGCCGCAGAATATCTACCGAGGTGCCGGGAAGCTTATGCAACCAGTTTTCCAGCTCCTGCAGCGTGCGCCCGGCAACGGTAACCGGTAGCAATTCGCTGCTCTCTTTGGTCAAGCCCGGACGATCGCCATACACGGACGTTGAGCTGGTGAAGATAATGCGCGGAATATTAAAGGCCAGCGCACTATCCACCAGCTGCTGTACCGCCAGCAGATAGCTTTCGCCGCCGGAAGCCGTGCGGCTGGCGGGAAGCGTAATCACCAACGCGTCAACGCTCAGCAAAGCGGCCAGATCGTCCGCCTCGCAGACCAGTTCCGGGTTGAGTTCCAGCATGTAGCTTTCGATGCCACACATACGCGCGGCTTCAACACCATCCTGGGTAGTTTTGCTACCGGTGACCTGCATTCCGCCTGCGGTGAGCGACAGCCCCAGCGGCATTCCCAGCCAGCCCAGTCCGACAATTGCGACTCTCTTCATCCTCTTGCTCCCGTTTTATGCAACCCGTTTGCATCAGGCTACGCCAGCCCAATGCCGGTGACAACCGCCAGTTAATAAGAGAATCTTTCAACATTGACAAAAAAGTGTTGCGTCATCTCACCATCCTGGTTAGGTTATTTGTCACGATATGAATAGACATTCATCCAAGAGAATTTTATGACTCGCGTTCAGTTTAACCATCATCACCACCATCACCCTGACTAGTCTTTCAGGCGATGTGTGCTGGAAGACGTTCAGGATCTTCCAGTGGTGCTGAAATCGCGAAATGGCCCCCGGAAGATCACCTTCCGGGGGCTTTTTTTTGGGCCGGATACAGTGCCCGAATGCTGAGATGACAGACTGACTAACGACATAATGAATATAAAGCAGACAGGAAAAGAGGATTAGCACCGATGTTAGATAACACCCGTTTACGCATAGCTATGCAGAAATCAGGCCGTTTAAGTGATGAATCACGCGAACTGCTGGCCCGCTGCGGCATCAAAATTAACCTGCAGCAGCAGCGCCTGATCGCCTTCGCTGAGAACATGCCGATCGATATCCTGCGCGTACGCGATGACGATATCCCTGGCCTGGTGATGGATGGCGTGGTTGACCTCGGCATTATCGGTGAGAACGTGCTGGAAGAAGAGCTGCTGACCCGCCGCGCGCAGGGCGAAGATCCGCGTTATTTCACGCTGCGTCGCCTGGATTTCGGCGGCTGCCGCCTGTCGCTGGCGATGCCGGTTGATGATGAATACACCGGACCGGCCTGTTTACAAAACTCCCGCATTGCGACCTCCTACCCGCACCTGCTGAAAAAATACCTCGATAAACAGAACATCAGCTTCAAATCCTGCCTGCTGAACGGTTCGGTGGAAGTGGCGCCGCGCGCCGGGCTGGCCGATGCGATCTGCGATCTGGTGTCTACCGGTGCCACGCTGGAAGCGAACGGCCTGCGTGAAGTGGAAGTGATTTACCGCTCTAAAGCCTGCCTGATCCAGCGCGACGGCGAAATGCCTGCCGCCAAGCAGGAGCTGATCGACAAGCTGATGACCCGTATTCAGGGTGTGATTCAGGCTCGCGAATCAAAATACATCATGCTGCACGCGCCGAGCGAACGCCTGGAAGACATCATTTCCCTGCTGCCGGGAGCCGAGCGCCCTACCGTTCTGCCGCTGGCAGGCGATAAGAGCCGCATGGCCATGCACATGGTCAGTAGCGAAACGCTGTTCTGGGAAACCATGGAAAAACTGAAATCCCTCGGGGCCAGCTCCATTCTGGTGCTGCCAATTGAGAAGATGATGGAGTAACCTCATGGCGACCACGATGACTCCTGTTGCCTGGCAGGATTGTAGCGAAGAGCAGCAGCAGGCGCTGCTGACGCGCCCGGCGATTTCTGCCTCGGACAGTATCAGCGCCACGGTGCGCGGTATTCTCGAGAAGGTTAAAGCCGAAGGTGATGATGCGCTACGCTACTACAGCGCCACCTTTGATAAAACGCAGGTTGATGCGCTGCGCGTCAGCGAGCAGCAAATCGAGGACGCCTGCGCGCGCCTCGGTTCAGAAATCAAGCAGGCGATGGCCGTTGCGGTCGCCAATATTGATACCTTCCACGTGGCGCAGAAACTGCCTGCGGTGGATATTGAAACCCAGCCGGGCGTGCGCTGCCAGCAGGTGACCCGTCCTCTGGCTTCTGTTGGTCTGTATATTCCCGGCGGCTCGGCACCGCTGTTCTCCACCGTGCTGATGCTGGCCACTCCTGCCCGCATCGCCGGCTGCCGTCGCGTGGTGCTGTGCTCGCCGCCGCCGATTGCCGACGAAATCCTTTACGCAGCCAAACTGTGCGGCGTGCAGGAAGTCTTTCAGGTGGGCGGCGCGCAGGCGATTGCCGCGCTGGCTTTCGGCACCGAAAGCGTGCCGAAAGTGGACAAAATCTTTGGCCCGGGCAACGCGTACGTCACCGAAGCCAAGCGCCAGGTCAGCCAGCGCCTGGACGGTGCGGCCATCGATATGCCTGCCGGTCCGTCGGAAGTGCTGGTGATTGCCGACGAAGGCGCAACGCCAGACTTCGTCGCCTCTGACCTGCTGTCACAGGCCGAACACGGCCCTGATTCCCAGGTGCTGCTGCTGACCCCCTCCCTGCCGATGGCAGAAGCCGTGGCTGCCGCCGTGGATCGTCAGCTGGCCGAACTACCGCGCGCCGCCACCGCCGCCAAAGCGCTGGAGAGCAGCCGCCTGATTGTGGTCCGCGATTTGCAGCAGTGCGTGGAGATCAGCAACCGCTACGGACCTGAGCACCTGATTATTCAGACCCGCAAGGCGCGCGATCTGGTGGAAAGCATCACCAGCGCCGGTTCGGTGTTCCTCGGTGACTGGTCGCCAGAATCCGCAGGTGATTATGCTTCCGGAACCAACCACGTGCTGCCAACCTACGGCTATACCGCCACGTATTCCAGCCTGGGCCTGGCGGACTTCCAGAAGCGGATGACGGTGCAGGAACTGACGCAGGAAGGCTTTATGGGCCTGGCAGCAACCATTGAAACGCTGGCCGCCGCCGAGCAGCTGATTGCCCACAAGAATGCCGTGACCCTGCGCGTAGCCGCACTGAAGGAGAAACCATGAGCACGAATTCCGTTGAAGCGCTGGCCCGCGCAAACGTTCGCGCACTGACCCCGTACCAGTCTGCTCGTCGTCTGGGTGGCAACGGCGACGTCTGGCTGAACGCCAATGAATATCCGCTGGCGGTGCCGTTTCACCTCAGCCAGCAGACTCTGAACCGTTATCCTGAATGCCAGCCTAAGCTGGTCATTGAGCGCTATGCCGCTTACGCCGGGCTGAATGCGGATCAGGTGCTGGTCAGCCGCGGTGCCGATGAAGGCATTGAGCTGCTGATGCGCGCCTTCTGCGAGCCGGGTAAAGATGCGGTGCTGTTCTGTCCGCCGACCTACGGCATGTACAGCGTCAGCGCGGAAACTATCGGCGTGGAGTATCGCACCGTCGAAGCGCGTGAAGACTGGCAGCTGAATTTGTCCGGCATTGCTGAACAGCTGGACGGCGTGAAGCTGGTTTACGTTTGTAGCCCGAACAATCCGACCGGTAACCTGATCAACCCGGATGATTTCCGTGAGCTGCTGGAGATGACGCGCGGTAAAGCGCTGCTGGTGGCCGATGAAGCCTACATCGAGTTCTGCCCGCAGGCGTCACTGGCAGGCTGGCTGAAAGATTACCCGCACCTGGTGGTTCTGCGCACGCTGTCGAAAGCCTTTGCGCTGGCGGGGCTGCGCTGCGGCTTCACCCTGGCGAACGCCGAAGTGATCGCCCTGCTGATGAAGGTGATCGCCCCCTACCCGCTTTCCACGCCGGTGGCGGATATCGCCGGACAGGCGCTGAGCGACGAAGGGATTGCGCTAATGCGCGAGCACGTCGGCCAGCTGATCGCCAACCGTGAAAAGCTGATTGCCGATCTGCGCCAGTGCGACTGCGTTGAAGAAGTGTTTAACAGTGAAACCAACTATATTCTCGCGCGCTTTACTGCCTCCAGCCAGGTCTTTAAGACCCTGTGGGATCAGGGTATTATCCTGCGCGACCAGAATAAGCAGCCGGGACTGTCCGGATGCCTGCGTATTTCCATCGGCACCCGTGAAGAGTGTGACCGTGTTATCAGCGCGCTGAAATCTTTACCCGGCGCAACCGTACCTCAGGAGCAAGCATGAGTCAGAAAGTCCTTTTTATCGATCGCGATGGCACTATTATTTCTGAGCCGCCGGAAGATTTTCAGGTGGACCGCATGGATAAACTGGCCTTTGAGCCGGATGCAATTCCCGCGCTGCTGTCGTTGCAGAAGGCCGGGTACCGACTGGTAATGATCACCAATCAGGACGGACTGGGCACCAGCAGCTTCCCGCAGGCAGACTTCGACGGCCCGCACAATCTGATGATGCAGATCCTCACCTCTCAGGGCGTGAAGTTTGACGATATTCTGATCTGCCCGCATAAACCGGAAGATAACTGCGACTGCCGCAAGCCAAAAACGAAAATGGTCACTCAGTGGCTGGCCGAAGGCGCGCTGGATACCGCCAACAGCTACGTGATCGGCGACCGCGCCACCGACGTGCAGCTGGCTCAGAATATGGGTATCACCGGACTGCTGTACGGCAAAGACGGCCTGAACTGGTCGCAGATTGAAGAACAGCTGACCAAACGCGATCGCTATGCGCTGGTCAACCGCAGCACTAAAGAAACACAGATCAAGGTTGAAGTGTGGCTGGACCGCGAAGGCGACAGCAAAATCAATACCGGCGTCGGTTTTTTTGACCATATGCTGGACCAGATCTCCACCCACGGCGGATTCCGCATGAATATCGACGTGAAGGGCGATCTGTACATTGACGATCACCACACCGTGGAGGATACCGGCCTGGCGCTGGGCGAAGCGCTGCTGAAGGCACTGGGCGATAAACGCGGGATCGGTCGCTTTGGCTTCATGCTGCCGATGGACGAATGCCTGGCGCGCTGCGCGCTGGATATCTCCGGCCGTCCGCACCTGGAATATAAAGCCGAGTTCAGCTATCAGCGCGTGGGCGATCTGAGCACAGAGATGGTGGAACACTTCTTCCGCTCGCTCTCTTACACCATGGCCAGTACCCTGCACCTGCGCACTAAAGGCAAAAACGATCACCATCGTGTTGAAAGCCTGTTTAAAGTCTTCGGCCGCACACTGCGTCAGGCGATCCGTGTAGAGGGCAACACGCTGCCAAGCTCGAAAGGGGTACTGTAATGGACGTGGTGATCCTGGATACCGGCTGCGCCAACCTCTCCTCGGTAAAGTGGGCCATACAACGCCTGGGCTACAACCCGCAGGTCAGCCGTGAAGCCGATATCGTACTGAATGCCGACAAGCTGTTTCTGCCGGGAGTCGGCACCGCGCAGGCGGCAATGGACCAGCTGCGCGAACGCGACCTGATCGAGCTGATCAAAGCCTGTACGCAGCCGGTGCTGGGCATCTGCCTGGGAATGCAGCTGCTTGGCTCGCACAGCGATGAAAACGGCGGTATTCCGACGCTGGATGTGATCGAACATCCGGTTGAGCGGATGCAGGACGTTGGCCTGCCGCTGCCGCATATGGGCTGGAACCAGATCACTTCGCAGGCCGGTAATCATCTGTTCCGCGGCATTGAAGACGGTTCGTACTTCTATTTCGTCCACGGCTACGCCATGCCGGTGAACCCGTACACCATTGCCCAGTGCAACTACGGTTCCCCGTTTACCGCTGCGGTGCAGAAAGATAACTTCTACGGCGTGCAGTTCCACCCCGAGCGTTCCGGTGCCGCTGGCGCGCATCTGCTGAAAAATTTCCTGGAGATGTAACCAGTATGATTATCCCGGCGTTAGATTTAATTGATGGCAAAGTGGTGCGCCTGCACCAGGGCGACTACGGCCAGCAGCGTGACTACGGCAGCGATCCTCTGCCGCGCCTGCAGGATTATCAGGCTCAGGGCGCGACCGTGCTGCATCTGGTCGATCTGACCGGTGCAAAAGACCCGGCCGCACGCCAGATCCCCCTGCTGACCAAACTGCTGGCGGGCGTCAGCGTGCCGGTGCAGGTTGGCGGCGGCATCCGCACCAAAGACGACGTTGAGGCGCTGCTGAACGCCGGCGCAACTCGCGTAGTCGTTGGCTCAACGGCGATTAAGCAGCCGGAAGAGGTTCAGCAGTGGTTTAAGCAGTACGGCGCGGAAGCGATCGTTCTGGCGCTGGACGTGCGCATTGATGCCAACAACCGTAAAGAAGTGGCGATCAGCGGCTGGCAGGAAGCCAGCGGGATCACGCTGGAAGAGGTCATCGACCAGTTCCTGCCGTTTGGCCTGAAGCACGTGCTGTGTACCGATATTTCCCGCGATGGCACGCTCAGCGGCTCAAACGTTGCGCTGTATCGCGAAGTCTCCGTACGCTATCCGCAAATTGCCTTCCAGTCCTCAGGCGGCATCGGCTCGCTTGACGACATTGCCGCCCTGCGCGGCAGCGGTGCGCAGGGCGTGATCGTTGGTCGCGCCCTGCTGGAAGGTAAATTCAACGTATCGGAGGCAATTTCATGCTGGCAAAACGGATAATTCCCTGCCTGGACGTACGCGACGGCCAGGTGGTCAAAGGCGTGCAGTTCCGTAACCACGAAATCATCGGTGATATCGTGCCGCTGGCGCAGCGCTATGCCCAGGAAGGCGCCGACGAGCTGGTGTTTTATGATATCACCGCATCAAGCGATGGCCGCGTGGTGGATAAAAGCTGGATCTCGCGCGTGGCGGAAGTGATCGATATCCCCTTCTGCGTGGCGGGAGGCATTAAGTCTGTGGAAGACGCGGCGCTATTGCTCTCCTTCGGCGCCGACAAGATTTCAATTAACTCCCCGGCGCTGGCCGATCCGGAGCTGATCACCCGCCTGGCCAATCGCTTCGGCGTGCAGTGCATCGTGGTCGGGATTGATACCTGGTACGACTGCGAAAGCGGTAAGTATCACGTGAATCAGTACACCGGTGACGAAAGCCGCACCCGCGTGACGCAGTGGGAAACCCTCGACTGGGTGCAGGAAGTGCAGAAGCGCGGCGCCGGTGAAATCGTGCTGAATATGATGAACCAGGATGGCGTGCGCAACGGCTACGACCTGGTGCAGCTACAGAAGGTACGTGAAGTGTGTAACGTACCGCTGATCGCCTCCGGCGGCGCGGGCACCATGGAACACTTCCATCAGGCATTCCGCGATGCCGACGTTGACGGTGCGCTGGCCGCTTCCGTCTTCCATAAGCAGATTATTAATATTGGGGAACTCAAAGCGTTCCTGGTAGAAAAAGGTGTGGAGATCCGCGCATGTTGACTGAACAACAGCTGGCTAAGCTGGACTGGGTAAAAACTGACGGGATGATGCCCGCCGTCGTACAGCACGCCGTTTCCGGCGAAGTTCTGATGCACGGTTATATGAATCAGGAAGCGCTGGATAAAACGCTGGCCACCGGCAAGGTGACCTTCTGGTCACGGACCAGGCAGCGCCTGTGGACCAAAGGGGAAACCTCCGAGCACTTCCTTAACGTGGTCAGCATCACCCCGGACTGCGATAACGATACGCTGCTGGTACTGGTCAACCCGGTGGGGCCTACCTGCCATCTCGGTACCTCAAGCTGCTTCTCTCCGGCAGCAGCAGACTGGACCTTCCTCTACCAGCTGGAGCAGCTGCTGGCCGAGCGCAAGCATGCCGATCCGAAAAGCTCGTACACCGCCAGCCTGTACGCCAGCGGCACTAAGCGTATCGCGCAGAAAGTGGGGGAAGAAGGTGTGGAAACCGCACTGGCAGCGACAGTTAACGACCGCTTCGAACTGACCAACGAAGCCTCGGATTTGGTTTATCATCTGCTGGTGCTGTTACAGGATCAGGATCTTAACCTGTCGGCGGTGATTGAAAACCTGAGGCAGCGGCACAAATAATCGTTCACTATCCTAAAGGGGCCGGTTATCCGGCCCTTATTTTTTTACAGGGAGCAATCATGAGTACCTTTGACCAACTTATCGCTCTGCTCGACGGGCAGCAGGCGCGTTACCGGGTGATGGAGCACACGGCGATGGGGAAATGTGAAGATGTGGCTGCACTGCGCGGTACCGAACTCGGCCAGGGCGCAAAGGCACTGGTGTGCCATGTGAAAGGTAACAGGGTGAAGCAGCACGTGCTGGCGGTGCTGCCTGCCGATAAGCAGGCCGACCTCTCTCTACTGGCATCGGCGCTGGGCGGGCTGCGCGCCTCGCTGGCCAGTCCGGCCGAGGTGGATAAATTGACCGGATGCGTATTCGGGGCAATCCCGCCATTTAGCTTTCACCCGGATTTAATGCTGGTTGCCGATCCCAGCCTGTTGACGCGCTATGAAGAGCTGGCGTTTAACGCCGGGCTGCTGGAAAAATCCATGGTACTGAATACGGCAGACTATCAGCGCATTGCGGCACCGACGATCCTGAGTTTTTTGCGGGAAGAGGAATAAGCGCGGTGGCCTGAAGTGCGAACAGGACGGTAACGCGCTTGAGCGTGGTCCATAACGCCGTAATTGTGCGGCCGGATGACGCCGGCCGCTGCGTTAACGTTTAAGGCTGTTTGCGCTCGCGATACTGCTGGCTGACCAGGCGGCCAATCACAATGCCGGAACCGATAATGCCACCGAGGATAACCGACAAAATCAAAGTCAAACCTCTTTTCGGACTGTCTCTGCGAACCGGTAGGTCTGCCCTGGCAATGTAACGATATGACTGCAGGTTATCCACCTGAATTTTCAGATGAGTCATGGCGAACAGAGCACGCTGTGTATCGTAATAGTTACTATCATAGGGTAATGGGCGAGTGGCTTCATTAGCTATGGTCGCCTTAAGCGAAACTGTACCTAGCAGGTAAAGCGTATCGTCCGATAGAAATTCAGCCTGTTTCAACTGAGACTGCTCGATACCAGACGCTTCAGCGACTTTGATTGATTGATTGATTACATCTAATCTCTGCTGTTTTTTATTCAGAGCGACCTGTTTTTGTGTCTCAATAGAATCGGTTAATTCACGGGTTTTAACACTCAGGCTGCGCCGAATATCTGCGCCATAATCGTCAACGACATCAGCATTGATTGAAGCAATATACTTCGCAAGCTGCTGCTGTGCTGCTTTAGCGCTTTCAGCCGTATAAGAAATACGAAGTGGATCACCACTGCCTTTATTGACCTGTTCAATTCTAAGTTCCTGTGGCTCGTCCTGATTCTCCAGTTCAGAAGAAAGAGCATTGATAGAACCAACGAAACGGTTAAACAACTGCTGTTGCAAATCCCCGATTGCAGGTTTGTCCTGTGGGCTTTGCGCGTAAAGAACGCTAAGGGCCGCGTTATAGTTTGCAACTTGCCCAGCAGCAGGCAGCGTCACAATCGCCTTTGATGTCCATTTTTCTTCTGCCGTGAATATATAGAGCAACGCCAGCAAAACAGTGACTATAATTGCGGAAAAAATAGTTTTTTTTCCATTCCACAACTGCACTGTGATATCTAAAATATCAAGCTCTTTAACTCGATTATTTTTGGGGTAATGCGGATGTTGCTCAGAATTTGAATGGCTATCAAGACTCATAATTTTCAGTTTACTCAACACAATGGAAAACTAACGCAAGGGCTTAAGTATAGGTAAAAATCGGTGAAGAGTCAGCAAGGTAGGATAGGGATTACCTTAAAAAATTTCGGGGAAGGCGGAATTGGAGAAATAACCTCCCGCAACGCGGGAGGTTGATGACGGGATTAGTCCAGCCATTCGGTGTGGAACACACCGTCTTTATCAGTACGTTTATAGGTATGCGCACCGAAGTAGTCACGCTGAGCCTGAATCAGGTTCGCAGGCAGTACCGCTGAACGGTAGCTGTCGTAGTAAGCGATTGCAGCAGAGAAGGTTGGCGTTGGGATACCGTTCTGAACGGCATAGGCCACAACGTCACGCAGCGCCTGCTGGTATTCGTCAGCGATGTTTTTGAAGTACGGAGCCAGCAGCAGGTTAGCGATGTCAGCGTTATCGGCATAGGCATCGGTAATTTTCTGCAGGAACTGAGCACGAATGATGCAACCCGCACGGAAGATCTTCGCGATTTCGCCGTAGTTCAGATCCCAGTTGTTCTCGGTAGAAGCCGCTTTCAGCTGAGAGAAGCCCTGTGCATAAGAAACGATTTTGCCCAGGTACAGCGCGCGGCGTACTTTCTCAACGAACTCGGCTTTGTCGCCTGATACAGCCTGCACGGTTGGGCCGGTCAGCACTTTAGATGCCGCTACGCGCTGAGTTTTCAGCGAGGAGAGGTAGCGGGCAAACACGGATTCGGTGATCAGTGACAGCGGCTCACCGAGATCCAGGGAACTCTGGCTGGTCCACTTACCGGTACCTTTGTTCGCCGCTTCATCCAGGATCACATCAACCAGGTAGTTACCCTCTTCATCTTTCTTAGTGAAGATATCTTTGGTGATGTCGATCAGATAGCTGCTCAGCTCGCCTTCGTTCCACTCGCTGAAGGTTTTCGCCAGATCGTCATTGCTCAGATTCAGCGCGCCTTTCAGCAGGGAGTAGGCTTCAGCGATCAGCTGCATATCGCCGTATTCGATACCGTTGTGCACCATTTTAACATAGTGACCCGCACCGTCCGGACCCATGTAAGCCACGCAGGCTTCGCCTTCGGCACGTGCTGCAATCTCAGTCAGGATTGGGGCAACCAGCTCGTAAGCTTCTTTCTGGCCACCAGGCATAATAGATGGGCCTTTCAGTGCGCCCTCTTCGCCACCGGAAACACCGGTACCGATAAAGTTGAAGCCCTGCTCAGACAGTTCGCGGTTACGGCGAATGGTGTCTTTGTAGAAGGTGTTACCGCCATCGATAAGGATGTCACCTTTATCCAGGTGTGGAGTCAGGGATGCGATAGTTTTGTCGGTCGCTTCACCGGCTTGCACCATCAGAAGGATACGACGAGGTTTTTCCAGTGAGTCAACAAACTCTTCGACGGTATAGTGCGGAACCAGATTTTTACCTGGGTTCTCTGCCACCACTTCATCGGTTTTCTCACGAGAGCGGTTGAAGATAGAAACTGAATAGCCACGGCTCTCAATGTTGAGTGCCAGATTGCGGCCCATAACAGCCATACCCACAACGCCGATCTGTTGCTTGGACATACCTACTCCTGTCTACGTGATTTTACCTGCAGCAATGTGACTGCGGTCAATGTTCCAGACATGTTAACTCAGGTTTAGGTGATGTGGATAGTGATTGGTGCGATAGTAGGGTAAGTGAAGTCCGATAAATTTAGTTCTTATTACGAATGCATGGGATTTATGTGGGAAAAACAAAAAAACCATGTTTAACATGAGGTTAAGGCAAAAGCCTACCTATCTAAAGGTCGGTTGATCCTACCCACGTAATGTGGACAGAGGCCTAAGCGAGGTTCTGGTTTTCAAATTGTTCCGGGCTAAGACCACCACAGGCACTGTGGCGACGCCAGCGATTGTAGTCGCACTCGATATAATTAAACACCGTCGTTCGCATTATTTCCCGGCTGGCAAAGTGCTCGCCGTGGATACATTCCACTTTCAGTGAGTGGAGGAAGCTTTCCACACAGGCATTGTCGTAACAACACCCTTTTGCGCTCATGCTGCCTCGCAGATTATGGCGTTTCAGCAAGGTCTGGTAATCTGCTGAACAGTACTGACCACCTCTGTCTGTATGGACAATGACGTTTTCCGGGCGTTTACGTCGCCACAACGCCATTTGCAACGCATCGCACGCCAGTTGTGTGTCATCCGCGAAGACATCGACCAGCCGATGACGGCTCGCGACCACAGGTCAATCACTACCGCCAGGTAAAGCCAGCCTTCATCTGTACGAAGACAGGTGATGTCTCCCGCCCATTTCTGATTCGACCCACCGGCGTAGAAGTCCTGCTTCAGCAGGTTTTCCGACACCGGCAAACCATGTTCACGGTAACTGACCGGCCTGAACCGGCGCGGGGCCTTTGCGCGCAACCCCTGGCGGCGCAGGCTGGCTGCGATGGTTTTGACGTTGTACGCCGGAAGCTCATCAGCAAGACGCGGCGCACCATAGCGCTGTTTGGCGTCATTGAATGCCTGCCGAACCGCCCCATCGCAGACAAGACGGAACTGCTGGCGGGCGCTGATGACGATACGCCGCGTCCGCCAGGCATACCAGCCGCTGCGGGCGACCCGCAACAC
>NZ_JBWKUK010000017.1:20745-119962 GCF_059420805.1 Erwinia sp. GW821-FHT03D09 | reverse complement strand
AGAAGTGAAACGCCGTAGCGCCGATGGTAGTGTGGGGTCTCCCCATGCGAGAGTAGGGAACTGCCAGGCATCAAATAAAGATCCTTAACGGATCGAGACTTTACCCCTGACAAGGTAAAGGCGAAACACCTGAAATCAGACAGTTTCTGATATCAGTACAGAATCGGTGGAGCGGTAGTTCAGTTGGTTAGAATACCTGCCTGTCACGCAGGGGGTCGCGGGTTCGAGCCCCGTCCGTTCCGCCACTTAAATAAAAAAAGCCCTGAGCTAACGCTCAGGGCTTTTTTGCTTTGCTACAAACCGATTGTGTTTGCATTTACTTACGCAGAAGGCCATGGAATTACAGCACGGTGATTGAAACTGCACGGTAAAGCCCCTATAACTGGAAAATGGAAAGCATCCATCGTTGTAACAGAGCAGGCAATAACGTGCGAAAAAAGACTTATGCTATGAGATATGTAGCAGGGCAGCCAGCGGAACGTATTTTTCCGCCGGGGTCGATGTTTCATGTCGGACAGGCATTACCGCCAGGCGCACCGCTCACCACGGAAACTTCGTTAAAAGTTCTGGTCTGGAATATCTTCAAGCAGCAGCGGGCTGAATGGCTGTCGGTGCTGCAAAACTTCGGTAAAGACGCACATCTGGTACTTTTACAGGAAGCGCAAACCACCCCTGAACTGGTACGTTTTGCCACAAGTAATTATCTTGCGGCGGATCAGGTCCCCGCTTTTGTGCTGCCACAGCATCCTTCAGGCGTGATGACGCTGGCATCCGCTCATCCCGTTTACTGCTGCCCGCTACGTGAACGAGAACCGCTGCTGCGGCTGTCCAAGTCCGCTCTGGTGACCGCCTATCCGCTGCCGGACAGTCAGATGCTGATGGTCGTGAATATTCACGCGGTGAATTTCAGCATTGGTATTGATGTCTACAGCAAGCAGCTGGGGCCGATCGGTGAGCAAATTATCAACCATCAGGGACCGGTGATCATGGCCGGAGACTTTAATGCCTGGAGCCGCCAGCGCATCAATGCCCTGTATCGTTTTTCCCGGGAAATGGGCCTGCGTGAGGTGCGCTTTACTGACGATCATCGGCGTAAAGCGTTTGGGCGCCCGCTTGATTTCGTTTTCTACCGCGGCATGGGCGTTGCCAAAGCCTCGGTGCTGGTTACTACGGCTTCCGATCACAATCCACTACTGGTTGAATTCCACTCGCACCCCGCGAATACGTTCTGAAAATAAAGGATTTTTATGGCCCGGCATCACGATCACGTCGATAAACAGTTTGGCGAGCAGGCAACTGCCTATCTGACCAGCGCAGTTCATGCCAGCGGTCGCGATCTGGTTAAGCTGAGTGAGCGTTTTTATGCTGCATCTGATGCGCGGGTGCTCGATTTAGGCTGTGGTGCCGGGCATGCCAGCTTTGTTGCCGCGCAGTACGTTAAAGACGTAGTGGCTTACGATCTCTCCGAAAAAATGCTGACGGTGGTGGCACAGACGGCAAAGGAGCGTGGATATCACCATCTGACTACGCGGCAAGGCTATGCGGAAAAGCTGCCGTTTGCCAACGAGGAATTTGATATCGTCATCAGCCGTTATTCGGCTCACCACTGGCACGATGTCGGCAGCGCGCTGCGTGAAGTTCGCCGCGTACTGAAACCAGGCGGCAAAGCCATCTTTATGGACGTAAATTCGCCGGGAAATCCGGTGCTGGATATCTGGTTGCAAACCGTTGAAGCCCTGCGCGATACCTCGCACGTCCGGGACTATTCCCCCGGTGAGTGGCTGACGCTGTTTACCGAGTCAGGGCTGGCCATCGAGGCGATTTCACATGACCGCCTGGAGCTGGAGTTTACCAGCTGGGTTGAGCGCATGCGAACGCCACAGGTCATGGTGCAGGCGATTCGTGCCTACCAGCATTCTGCACCCTACGACGTTCAGCGATACTATGTGCTGCAACCCGACGGCAGCTTTACCACGGACATCATTTTTATTGAGGTCAGCAGGCCCTGAGTATGATTACGGCTCCACCAGGGCAATCGCCCGTACCGGTGAGGCCGACGCGCCTTTAATCCTCAGTGGTAAAGCGATAAGGTAAACGATGCGGGCAGGTTGTGCAGATTTGCCAGATTTTCGACAATCAGGCAATCTGAGCCAGGCACGGCATGATGCGCGGGATGCCCCTCGCTGCTGAAGTTGTCCAGCGACATTGCATCGGTACCAAACACGGTGACCCCTTTATCAATCAGATAGCGTGTTCCCTCCCCCGATAGCCCTGGCCAGTCCTGCAGGAAGGCCTGATGATGGGGGCGGGGCTGCCATTTTTTATCATAGCCGGTGCGAAAAATAACGATATCGCCCGCCGTTATCCCGCCGTGTTTCTCTTCCCACTGCTGAATCTGTTCGAGGCTGATGACGCTGTTTTTCTCGATGTGGGACATATCCAGGCAGCGCCCCCGTCCCGTGAGCTGGCGGACATCAATACTGTCGATAGTTTTCCCTTCGGCAATAAAGTGAATCGGCGCATCAACGTGGGTGCCACAGTGATCGCCAAGGCTGAGCTGGCAGTTATAGTTGCCGTCCCCTGCGACATAGTCTTCTGAACGATGGCAGAAAAACTTGCCGTGAGTCGGCCATACCGGCATGAATTCTTCATAGGGATGATTAAGCTCAATCAAACGGTGGCGGCTCAGCAGATTGACCAGTTCAGTGCTCATATCAGGCCTTTTTAACGTTAACGGTTTCTTTAATTAACCAGAGTGGAATACAGGAAATGACCAGAACGGCCGCAATTACCAGATAGTGCGTGGTAAAGCCGTAGCTGTGAATGATCCAGCCACTGACCGGGGCAACCAGAATACCGGCGATACCCACCGCCAGCCCGATCATCAGACCTATACTTGACGCGGTGGCACGTGGGGAAGAGTCGATTAACAGTGCACAGGCTACCGGGAAAGGGGAGTTACGGAACAGCCCCCAGAAGAGCAGAATGGCCCATGCCAGCGCGGCTGAGTGGATGAACACGCAAAGTGCTGCGGCGAGTATTCAGCCCGTGATGATGACCGTCAGTTAGCGTTTGCGCCCTTTGACATCAGAGAAACTTCCTCAAACGATCTGACCAATCCACCCGGTGAGGCCGGAGACCCCGGAGATAATGGCTGTCGTAGAAAGATCAAGGCCCACTTCACGGGTTAACTGCAGCGTCAGAAAGTTAGCAATACCCATCTCTGCCAAGGTGAAACCGAAGATCAGCAGTATCGCTAACTGGCAGTTACGGTTCTTCAGGCAGGACAAAACATTGGCCCAGATGGACGACTGCTCAACGGTCTGCTGCAGAGATAGGGTCACCGGCGGCGTAAGGCCGTTTTCAACAATCCATTTATTGACCTTAACGTGATTTTTCTTCGTTCCCAGCAGCAGCTGAGCGACTAAAATCACCAGTCCAATCATGGGAATAAACAGGAACGCTTCACACGAGGTCGCAACGCCAGAATAGCAGCAATCAGCACCGGCCCGATAAACTGACCGAGGGGAAAACCGGTATGGTGAACGCCAATCGCGAACCCACGGTTTTCCTTCTGCCACCATTCACCGAGCAGGGCGAGGTTAATCGGTTCGGAGCCGCCGGTGCCCATCCCCATCGCTACGCGCAGTACCTGAAACATGCCAGGTGTTTTACAAAACGCGGTAGCCGCACCGGAAACCACTTCAACCAGCACCGCCACGCACCAGCTGTAGCAGCGCTTATGCCCGGTCCCGACCCAGTCAGAAAACAAACCGAACAGGATGGCGCCTGTTAAGGTCCCGACAAAGCTGAGCGAGTTGAGCCAGCGGCCTGTACCTCGGTGAGGTTAAACGAGGTCATGATCGCCGGTAGCAGCGTGGGCAAAATAATGCGGTCGATAGAGTTCATCAAAATGGCGAGCGTGGTGATCACCGGCATCCACCAATAAATAGGGTGCGCTCGGGGAATAAAACGCATTAAGCCGCGTCTGGCAGGGTATTGATAAGCAAGCGTCGGTGCAGTTCTGCTTTTGGCCCGCTGGGCCATTTCTGAAGAGGGGAGAGTCATATCCTGTGCCTTTGAAATCTAGGTTATCGGTGCCGTTCTGCCATTGCACTGGCAGAGCGGAGATGCCTGGTGTTGTTATTTTTTTGCGTGTTTAGATCAAAAATTAAACACTAATATAACATTAGATTTCAGGTGTACTACCATACAAGAAAGATCGCGCGATAACCCGATCTTCATCACAGTCACTGCAGAGGAAGCGCAAGCGGGATCACAAATTGAATAGCGAAGAAGATGAAATTGAGAAAAGAGAAAACAAAAAAGCCAATCCGAAGATTGGCTTTTTAACTGGTATTTCAACAGATTAGCTATCTGGCGTTGCGCTGTTATTTACAAACAACGTCAGCTTGTCGCCCGGTTGAAGATTTTTGGCATTGTTGGCAACGCTGTTCCAGCGCACCACATCCTTGATATTCACACCGTGACGCTTAGCAATACTGGCCAGAGAATCACCCTTACGAACCTGGTAGGTGATGCTGTCGCCGTTATTTGCCAGTCGCGTACTGCTGCCAGTTCTCAGATTTAATATCTGGCCGGGTTTAATGCTGGCAGTACGCAGATTGTTAGCGCGCTGCAGGGTCTTCACCGGAATACTCAGGCGCTTGGCGATAGCGGACAACGTATCACCATTGCGCACCTTGTAGGTGGCCGGAGAGACGCTGTTCTTCGCCAGCGACGTTGGCTGAACTGCGGCAATATCACCTTCTGCCAGTGAATTACGCAGCTGTGCAACGTTGGACTTCGGAACCATAATGTAGTGAGGACCATTTGGTGCCGTTGTACCACGTTTGTATCCCGTGTTAAAACTCTTCAGCTTGCTCAGCGACATGCCAGCCATATCGGCGGCCTGCGTCAGTTCAATCTGCTGACCCACTTCAACACGTGCCAGTGCGCGGGTTTCGTTTGTCGTTGGCAGACGAATACCATAGCGCTTGCTGTCCTTGAGCAATTGCCCCAGAGCCAGCATTTTTGGCACATAAACCGTCGTCTCACGTGGAAGCACCAGTGACCAGAAATCCGTTGGCCGCCCTTTAGCTTTATTCGCCTTCATCGCTTTCAACACGCGGCCTTCACCACTGTTATAGGCAGCTACCGTTAGTAACCAGTCACCGTCAAACATGCCGTTAAGGCGCTGCATCATATCCAGAGCAACTTTTGTCGAAGCAACAATATCACGTCGCCCGTCATACCATTGATTCTGTTTCAAGCCGTAGTTTCGCCCCGTTTGCGGTACAATCTGCCAGATGCCAGCGGCATTCGCAGATGATGTTGCGTAGGGGTCAAAAGCGCTCTCCACTATGGGTAGTAGTACCAGTTCCATCGGCATTTTGCGTTGCTTAATCTGCTCGACTATCCAGTACATATACGGCTCTGCCCGTAATGTTACATCGTGGAGATAGCTCTTGTTCTTCAGGTACTTCTGTTTTTGTTCGCGTATCCGGTAATTATCCGGAACCTTCATCTTCAGCTCGTCGCTAATGAAATTCCACAGATCCTGACCCTGCGCGAGGCCGGTTCCATCGTCCTGCCATCGAGGGGACAACATTGAATCTGAGTACTGTCCATTTTCACCTTGACCTGCCGAAGACAAACTCTGTGCATGCTGTTCAGGAATGTTGGCATCATGCTTTGATGCCTGGCACCCCACCAGCAAGACCGAGGCGAGAATTATCGCTTTAGCCTTCATGTGTGTGTCAATAGTTCGATTAAAAGACGAGCAATCATACGTGCTCGTCCCACTCATGACAACCTAAAATATTAAAAGTGGTCTTTCTTAGCACGTAAGGCAGCAAATACCTGCCACTCATGTTGCATAGTTGTTTCTAAACCAATTAGATTTTGTAATTCAGTATCTTGCGTCATTAAAAAAACATTAATTTTTCGCTCAAGTTCCAGTTTTGTCGGTAAAGTTATGTGGTTTTTTGAGCGTAACTCCTTAATTTTATGCAGGTAGCGCTCTATTTCCTTATGTTGCGGATAAATCGCGTGTGCAAAAGTTAAATTCGATAATGTGTACTCATGCGCGCAACAAACTAGTGTATTGGCTGGAAGTGAATTAAGCTTTTGAAAGGATTCGAACATTTGTTGCGGTGTTCCCTCGAATAATCTTCCGCAACCGCCGGAAAACAGCGTGTCTCCACAAAAAAGATAAGGGGAACTGAAATATGAGATATGTCCCAAAGTGTGACCAGGCGTAGCATAAATATTGAATTCCAGGCCAAGAATTTTGATTTTTTCGCCTTCGCCGACAATTTCAGTGGCGCCTTTACCCTGTGTTTCCTGCGGACCGTACACCGTAATATTGGGATACTGGTCCAGGATTTCAGCCACGCCCCCCACATGATCGTGATGGTGATGGGTGAGTAAAATCGCGACCGGCTGCCACTGATTTTGGGACAGTGTACGCAAAACCGGCGCTGCTTCCCCCGGATCGACGATCAGACAGCGCCCTGCGGTGTCATTTAACATCCAGATGTAGTTATCCTGAAGTGCCGGAATACTGGTAAGATTCATATTCACCTCTTTATACTTTTCATCAGTGACGTCGCGCCAGGTGTCCTGCGGCAACGCTAGTCAGACTGGTATATACTCATAATGGATAGAAGATGGTAAAGCATGAAGCCTGCTAAAACACGCCAAATCCGCCACGTGCCTGACTCATGGTCGCAAATTCCCTGCGGGGAGTTTTATCGTGATGCGCTGGCCCATCATCTGCGCCCCAGTCTGGCCAAACTGTATGGTTTTCATTTGCTCAAGTTGGGCAATCTCAGCGCAGAAATTGATACGGAAGCCTGTGCCATCTCTCATCAGGTAAATGTGGGACTGAAAGGCGATCTGCTGCAGGTCAAGGCCGATCCGCTCAGCCTGCCGTTTGAATCGAAGTCGGTGGATGCCTGTCTGCTGGCCCATACGCTTGCCTGGAGTAGCGATCCGCATCGCATCCTGCGCGAAGTCGATCGGGTATTAATTGATGATGGCTGGATGTTAATAAGCGGCTTCAACCTGTTCAGTATGCTGGGTGTCGGCAAGCTGATCCCGGGCGTTCACCGTATGATCCCCTGGAACAGCCGCATGTTTACTCAGATGCGGCTGCTGGACTGGCTGAGCCTGCTGAATTACGAAGTGGTGCAGCGCAGTGGTTTTCAGGTATTACCCTGGAGCCGGCAGGGTGGGAAGGTCATTAGCACGCATCTGCCAGCGCTTGGCTGCCTGAATCTTATCGTGGCACGTAAGCGTACCTTCCCGTTGATTATCAATCCGATGAAAAAGAGTACCAGCAAGCCGAAGCTACAAACGGTGGGCGCTACACGGCAGTTTTACCCGCGTTCCCCTCAGGAACCCGACTGATAACCAACGTCATCAAACGTAGGATTACCGGCAGCGTTGCGGGCCAGTTCATCGCAGCGCTCGTTTTCAGCGTGCCCCGCATGGCCTTTTACCCACTTCCAGTCGATGTCATGCAGGCTAAGTGCGCTGTCGAGGCGCTGCCAGAGATCGACATTTTTAACCGGTTTTTTATCCGCCGTTTTCCAGCCGCGCTTTTTCCAGTTGTGTATCCAACTGGTAATCCCCTGGCGCACATACTGGCTGTCGGTACTCAAGACGACGGAGCAGGGCTGCTTCAGGGCCTCAAGCGCGACAATCGCCGCCATCATCTCCATGCGGTTGTTGGTGGTCAGATGGTATCCGGCGCTGAATTCCTTCTCATGCTCGCCGTAGCGCAGAATCGCGCCGTATCCACCGGGGCCTGGGTTGCCGAGGCACGAACCGTCGGTGAAAATTTCTACCTGCTTAAGCATCTCTGGTAGACTCCCTGTAGAAAAACGCCAAGTCTGACATAAACGGGTCCTATGAGCACAGTAAATACCACACGCCAGATCGTACTTGATACCGAAACCACCGGTATGAACATGATTGGTACCCACTATGAAGGTCACTGCATCATTGAAATTGGTGCCGTCGAGGTGATTAACCGCCGCCTGACCGGCAATAACTTCCACGTTTATCTGAAGCCCGATCGGCTGGTGGACCCGGAAGCGTTTGGCGTTCACGGTATCGCCGATGAATTTCTTGCCGATAAACCCACCTTTGCCGACATTGCCGATGACTTCCTCGCCTATATCGACGGTGCGGAGCTGGTCATTCACAACGCGTCGTTCGATATCGGCTTCATGGACTATGAGTTTGGCAAGCTCAAGCGCAATATCCCGAAAACGGAAACCTTCTGCCAGATAACCGACAGCCTGGCGATGGCGCGCCGGATGTTTCCCGGCAAACGTAACAGCCTTGATGCCCTTTGCTCGCGTTATGAAATAGATAACAGTAAACGAACGCTGCACGGCGCACTGCTCGACTCCGAAATTCTGGCAGAAGTCTTCCTGATCATGACCGGCGGCCAGACCTCGCTGTCGTTTTCAATGGAAGGAGAAAAGGAAGAACAAAGCAGCGGTGATATCATTCATCGTATTGCGCGGCCTTCATCAGGTCTGCGCGTGCTGCGTGCCAGCGAGCAAGAACTGGCTGAACATGAAAAACGTCTGGATTTGGTACAGAAGAAGGGCGGCAGCTGCCTGTGGCGTTCACAGCAGGAAAATGTGCAGTAAGTCACTAAAAATGCGCAATAAAACCGCTTCGAGCACAAAAAAAGAACAGTTGAAATTATTCTGAATAAAAAGCGTTGACGAACGTTTTGTCGATCCGTAATATCCGATTCGTTCCCGACGGGGAACAAAGCGCGGAGCGGTAGTTCAGTTGGTTAGAATACCTGCCTGTCACGCAGGGGGTCGCGGGTTCGAGCCCCGTCCGTTCCGCCAAGTATACAGAGAAAGGCCGATTCGAAAGAATCGGCCTTTTTCGTTCTTGCTTCCCTCAAAAAACATTCCGGCGAAAAAAAGCCGCAACGTTATCCGTTACGGCCTTCTTCAAAACTTAGCTGGCGGGTATATTCGCCTGAGCTGAGCTTATTATTTTTCGTTATTGCTCTTTCTGCATCACCACGTCTGCACGATAATCAGCGCCCGTCCGGGCCTGGGCCATTTCATCACGTGCAATCCAGCGGTAGGCCCCGGCTCCCAGCGCCACGCCGATAAACCAGCTGAAGTTAGCCACCGCGTGCAGCGAAGGGATAAAGCTGATCACCAGGCCAATGCCCACCGATGGCAGCAGCGCGGCAATCGCTTTTGGGTTGAAGCCGCCTTTGTACCAGTACTTTCCTTTCGGCGTGTCGTCAAACAGGTCGTCAACGGAGATTTTGCTACGCTTCAGCAGATAGAAGTCGGCAAGCAGGATACCGAACAGCGGCCCGATAAATGCGCCCAGCACGTCCAGCGTATAGTGAATCAGCTCCGGTGACTGGAACAGGTTCCACGGCGTTAACAGCACGGAACCCACGGCAGCAATCATCCCGCCGGTACGGAAGCTGATCTTCTGCGGCGAACAGTTCGAGAAGTCGAAGGCCGGAGAAACGAAGTTGGCCACAATATTAATGCCGATAGTGGCGGTAATCATCGTTAACAGGCCGATTGCCACCGCCAGGTCATTTCCCACCATGCTGACGGTTTCAATCGGATCGGTAATCATGCGGCCAAACAGCGACTGTGTACCGGAAACAATTACCACGGTTACAATCGAGAACAGCAGGAAGTTAAATGGCAGGCCCCAGCGGTTCCCGCGGCGGATTTCATCCATGCTTTTACCGTAGCGCGCAAAGTCACCGAAGTTCAGCTGCGGGCCGGAGAAGTAAGACACCACCAGCGCGGTGGCGGTATCGCGCAGGAAAAAGTGCGCCAGCGTTGTATACAAGCCATCCGTGAAGACGACAACGGGGCCATTGTGCTCGGCTGCGGCGGCATGGCCGATCTGGCGCGTGAACTGACACACGAACTCGGTATGCCGGTGATTGATGGCGTGGGCGCGGCGGTCAAAATGGTGGAGTCGCTGCTGGCTCTGGGGTTGAATACCAGTAAGCATGGCGATCTGGATTACCCGATTCGAAAAAAACTTTCAGGTCAGTTTGAACGCCTAAACTAAGGCAACGATCTGTCCGATACTAAGGATGTTTTGATGAGCGATAGTCCGGAAAAGAAAGAGTACAGCTTTAACAAAAACTACCCGCGTGACCTGATCGGCTACGCAGGGAATCCTCCTCACGTCGCCTGGCCGGGTAAAGCACGGATCGCCGTGCAGTTCGTACTCAACTATGAAGAGGGTGCGGAAAACAACGTCCTGCACGGTGATGCGGGCTCAGAGCAGTTTCTGTCCGATATCATTGGCGCGGCAAGTTATCCCGAGCGGCATATGTCGATGGATTCGCTCTATGAATACGGCTCTCGTGCCGGATTCTGGCGCATCCACAACGAGTTCCAGAAGCGCAATCTGCCGCTGACGGTATTTGGCGTGGCGATGGCGCTGGCTCGCCACCCGGAAATTGTCGAGGCGATCAAAAACGCAGGTTACGACGTTGTCAGCCACGGCTGGCGCTGGGTCCACTATCAGGGAATAGATGCGAAAACCGAGCGCCAACATATGCAGCAGGCGCTGGATACGCTCACCGATCTGTTTGGCAAAACGCCAACGGGCTGGTACACCGGGCGCGACAGCCCGAATACCCGTCGGCTGGTGGTGGAGCAGGGCGGGCTCACCTACGACAGCGACTATTACGGTGACGATCTGCCGTTCTGGACCCAGGTTACCTGCCAGGACGGTACCGTTAAACCGCATCTGATTATTCCCTACACCCTTGAAACCAACGACATGCGCTTTGCAACGCCGCAGGGGTTTAACACCGCAGAGCAGTTCTACACCTACCTGCGCGACAGCTTCGATGTGCTGTATGAAGAGGGTGAAACCTCGCCAAAAATGCTTTCCATCGGTATGCACTGCCGCCTGCTCGGCCGCCCGGGTCGCTTCCGCGCGCTGCAGCGCTTCCTGGACCATATCCAGCAGTACGATAACGTCTGGATTTGTACCCGCCAGCAGATCGCCGATCACTGGATAAAAACGCATCCGGCTCCGCAGCTCTGATCAAAAACGGATGGGGAAACCCATCCGTTTTTTTGCGCTATCGGAAGAACATCATTCAGGGAATTAAACTGACCTGCGCAGCAACAATCCGCCAGCCGCAGGGAAGTTTCACCCAGGTTTGCTGCTGACGGCCGATTTTATCGCTGCCCTCGCGGGTAAATTCGGTGCTGCAAACGGCAAAATCCTCCCCGAAGGTGGATATCACCGTATTTTGCAGCTGGCGGTTCAGTCCGACGGGCGAGCGTGATGCGCGGAATTCGCGGATAGCGTCAATGCCATACAGATTCTCACCGGCTCCCAGACGTACGGTGCGATCGTCGTGCCAGAACAGCTCATCCAGAACGACAGTATCGTTGCTGATTAAGGCTTCCTCGTAGCGGTAAAAAGCCGCAGTCACTTCAGCGTGGATCGCCGGGCGATCGATATGTTCACTTTTCATTTTTTATCTTCCATGTTTGCAGGCATCGCCTGCGCAATACCCATCTGCTCCAGTGCCCTGGCGGCTCGCAGACAGGCTTGTTCGTTAAACGGTGCCGCGATCAGCTGCAGGCCAATCGGTAACCCACTCGTCGCTCGTAACGGAACGGTAGCGACCGGCAGTCCGAGAAATGAGATCGGCTGGGCCAGCATGCCCATACTCGCGCGGGTTGGCAAGTCGTTGCCATTAATGCGCATGGTCGGCTGGCCAATCAGCGTGGCGCAGGTCGGCGTGGCGGGAGCGATTAACACATCAACATCGTTGAACAGCGTCAGCGACCGCTGCTGGCAGTGGCGGCGAAAACGCTGGGCCTGAACGTACCATGCTGAAGGCAGCATGGCGCCGGCCAGCAGCCGCTCGCGGGATGCGGGTTCAAAACGCTCCGGTGACTGTCTCAGCGCAGGCAGATAGTGATTTCCGCCCTCGGCTGCCGTCAGAATAAAGGCCGATGCTCGCGCCAGTTCTGCCTCCGGCAGTAAAAACTCATCAATGGCTTCCAGCGCCTTTGCCGCGGTGGCTACGGCGGTGCGTGCGTGCTCATCGCACCACTGCTGAAAATATCCGCCCAGCACGCCGAAGCGCAGGCCGTCAATCCCGCGATCCAGCTGTGAAACGGTGGCGGCAGGGGCTTCCGTCGCCTGAAATGCATCACTATGATCGTGACCCTGCAGGACATCATAAACTTCTGCCAGATCGCTTACCCGGCGGGCCAGCAGGCCGATATGATCGAGACTGGCAACAAAGGGATGACTGCCGCTGCGCGACAGGCGGCCAAAGGTGGGTTTCAGCCCGAAAATTCCGCACAGCGAGGCCGGAACGCGAATGGAACCGTTGGTATCGGTGCCGAGTGTGAAATGAACCAGCCCGGCAGCCACGGCGGCCGCGGAACCGCCGGACGATCCTCCGGCAATACGCGAAGTGTCATGCGGGTTTCGCGTTGCGCCATAGTGAGTGTTTTCGGTGGTGAAACCGTAGGCGTAGGCATCCATGTTAAGCATCCCTGACAGCATCGCCCCGCTGGCGGTCAGCTGCCGCACCGCCCAGGCATCCTCCCTGGCAACGGGGCGATCGCTGAACAGGCTGGCTCCGGCCAGCGTGGTGTGACCGGCCACATCAAACAGGTTTTTAACCGCATAGGGCACGGCGGCCAGCGCGGGAAGGGGCTGGCCGTCACGCTGCAGGCGATCGAGACACTGAGCTTCCTGCAGCATGCGATCTCGCGTCATGCCGGTCCAGGCATTAATCGCCGGGTTGTGTTGTTCTATCGCCGCAAGCGCCCGGCTGGCGATATCAACGGCGCTCAGATCGCCCGTTGCCAGCGCCTGGCGGACTTCACTGATGGAGAGAGCGGTCAGATTCATGCTTTATACACTCCCGCCACTTCCAGCCGATCATCCAGCGGGAAGGCCATTAGCGGCGCAGCCATGGCGGCAATGCGGGTGAACTGCACCAGCAGCTCGGCGCGGCGTGCTTCGTCCAGATCCATACCGAGAATCTGTTCCATCTGTAAGATATACGTTGCCCAGTCGGGCTGAGTTGGCGTCATGTTCTTCTCCTGCTAAAAACCGGCGGCGCTACCGTTGCTGCGGGGATCGAAGGCTCCTTCCAGCATGCCGTTGGTATGGCGAATGATTGCGCCCGCGTGGCCAACTGCTTCGCTGAAATCGGGCAGCAGCTCGACCTCATGTCCAAGCGCACGCAGCGCGTTGATGGTTTCCGCGCTAAAACGTCCTTCCAGCTTCAGGGAATCGGACAGCTGTCCCCAGGTGCGGCCCAGCAGCCAGCGCGGCGCACTTAGCGCCTGTTGCAGCGGCATTCCCTGAACGACATGACGGGTGAAAATGGCGGCCTGGGTCTGCGGCTGGCCGTCACCGCCCATTGAACCGTAAACCAGCGTACGGCCATCGTTCAGCCGTGCGGCTGCCGGATTGAGGGTGTGGAACGGCTGTTTCCCGGGAGCCAGCGCCAGCAGGTGATCGGCATCCAGGCTGAACGACGCCCCGCGATTCTGCCAGGTGATGCCGGTGCCCGGCAGTACCACGCCGCTGCCAAACTCGTGATAAATACTCTGGATAAAGGATACCGACAGTCCGCTGCTGTCCATCACGCCCATCCAGACGGTATCGCCCGGGCCTTTGCCGTTGCCCCACGGCGCGGCCTGATCCAGATCGATCCGATCGGCAAGCTGCTTCAGGCGATCGGATGTCAGCAGCGACTGCATCTCTTCGCGCATGAAGCGCGGGTCGGTGATATGGCTGTCGCGCAGTCCGAAAGCCAGCTTGGTGGCTTCGACGATGCGGTGGATGGTTTGCGCTTCATCCGCATCTTCCATCGCCAGATGATCGGTGATGCCCAGAATGGCCAGCGATACCAGTCCCTGGGTAGGCGGCGTCATATTGTAGATATCGCCAGACTGGTGGCGGATGCGTAGCGGCGTACGGCGTTTTGCCTGCTGACGGTTAAGATCCTCCAGCGTAATCGGCATACCGAGCTGCGACATTTCTGCGGCCAGCCGCTGTGCCAGCGGGCCGCGATAGAAGCTCTCCAGCCCCTCTTCAACCAGCTGGATCAGCGTAGCGGCAAGATCCGGCTGCACAAAGCGGCTGCCGGCTTTCGGGATCTCATTACCTGGTAAAAACGCGGCGGCAAAACCGGGCTGATCGGCCAGTTCAGCGTATTTGCTGGCGGTGGCTTCCGCCTGGGAAGCGGCGATCGGAATGCCGTCCGCCGCATAGCGGATCGCATCATTTAACAGGCGAACCAGCGGCAGCGGCTCGCCGCCGTACTCGGCGGAAATCGCCAGCGCCTCGGACCAGCCGCTAACCGTCCCCGCCACGGTCAGTGCCGATTTTGGGCCGCGATGCGGGATATGGCTGTCGCCCGCGTAAAAGTCGAGATCGGCCAGGGACCCTGCCGCGCCGCTGGCGTCAATGGCCACCGGCTCGTCGCCCGGTGGAACAATCAGCCAGAAACCGTCGCCGCCCAGCCCGTTCATATGGGGATAGACCACTGCAACGGTGGCCGCGGCAGCGACCATGGCTTCAATGGCGTTGCCTCCCGCCCGTAAAATTCCCAGTGCGCTCTCGCTGGCCAGATGATGTGGGGTCACTGCCATCCCCTGCGGTGCCATATTGCTCTGATTCATATTATTCTCGTTATTGCTCGAACTGAGTGTGACTAAAGCAAGAGTCATTCCAGTTTTTGTATAACAATCAGACACAGGCGGGGCGTTCCGGGAAAATGGGGCGTTGGCAGGGCGCGAGCGGACGCATTTTTTTCCGGCTACAGACAGGCACGTTATTTGTATATGATCGGTGGAATGAAACAAAAGTTACAGGATGCATAGACATGAAGCAGCTTGATGAACGCCTGCGTGGCCATTATGCGCAACTCTCGCCGCAGGAGCAGCGCATTGCGGATTTCGTCTTTGATCATTATGACGACCTGATCGGTTACAACAGCGCGGAACTGGCGCGGCTGAGCGGGGTGTCGAAGGCCACGGTAAGCCGCTTATTTAAGCGTCTGGGCTATGACACCTATAAAGATATGCGCAACGAGCTGCGTACCCTGCGCCAGAGCGGCATGCCGCTGACGGACGTGCGGGATGCGGTTCAGGGCAATACCCTGTTAGCACGCCACTACAAGCAGGAAATGGCTAACCTTACGCAGTGGGTTAACACCCTCGACAGCACGCATTTCGGCCAGGTCGTGCAGGCATTGTGTGAGAGCCAGCGGATTTTTATTATTGGCTTACGTAACTCTTATCCGGTCGCACTGCACTTCCGCCAGCAGCTGCTTCAGGTCCGGAGCCGGGTGCAGCTGCTGCCGCAGCCGGGGCAAACTTTTTCCGAAGAGCTAATCGACATCACCCCGGAGGATATGGTGATCGTAATGGCGTTTCGCCGCCGCCCGCGCATTATCCGGCCGCTGTTACAGCAGCTGCAGCAGCGCCATATTCCTACGCTGGTGATGTGCGAACCTCAGGCGCAGACGTCCATCGCGCTGGCGCGCTGGCAGCTGTGTGCGCCGCTGGATAGCGTATCAGCCTTTGACAGCTACTCGGCGGCCAACAGCCTGGTCAACCTGCTGTCGAATGCCGTCTTGCATGAGTTACTCAGCAACGGGCGTCAGCGTATCCATCAGATTGCCGATCTTTACGGCGAGCTGGACGAGTTGGAACAACGTTGATGGGGCACTAATTTGGTGCTTTGCATAGTTATGGGGCATGAGGCGGTGCCCCTTTTTATTGCGCTTTTATCGCGCTTCGATCTGCCTTTTCCGATTTTTTTCATTGGAATAACCCGCTTTCATTTATGGGGTTTCTATCTTTTATTCTGATTTTAAAAAGGTTTTATCCGGGTTGTGCCGATGCACCCCCGATTTCAGTAAGAAAAATCAACGCTAAAATCCCCGATGGCACATTAGTTGCAAATAAATTCTTTAAGAATCTTTCGTTTCATGATGTATTAATCGGGGAAGTGAGAATGAAAAAAGGCTTATTCGCATTACTGGCTGGCGCGTTACTGCTGACGTCTACCGCTTCGGCGCTGGCGGACCAACTACAAGATATTGAAAAACGTGGTGTTATCCGCATTGCCGTACCGCAGGATTTCCCGCCGTTTGGTTCGGTAGGTACCGACTTACAGCCGCAGGGCTATGACATCGATATGGCGAAGTATCTGGCAAAGCAAATGAAACTTAAGTTGCAGCTGGTGCCGGTCACCAGCGCCAACCGCGTGCCTTATTTGCAGACGGATAAAGTGGATCTGGTAATTTCCAGCCTGGGTAAAAATCCGGAGCGCGAAAAAGTGATCGACTTCAGCCGCGCCTATGCCCCGTTCTTCCTCGGCGTGTTTGGTCCGAAAGACGGTACCCTGAAAGACGCGGCGGAGTTGAGCGGTAAATCCATCGGCGTCACCCGCGGTGCCGTTGAGGATATGGTACTGACCAGCGTGGCACCGAAAGAGGCGGAAGTGAAACGCTACGAAGATAACAACACTACGCTGTCGGCCTATCTGTCTGGTCAGGTGCAGTATGTGGCGACCGGTAACCTGGTCGTGGCGGCTATTGCCCGCCAGAACGCGGACAAAGCGCCGGTGGCGAAGTTTATGCTGAAAGATTCGCCGTGCTTTATCGGCATGAAAAAGAATGAACCAGCGCTGAAGGCCAAAGTGGATGAGCTTATCGGCCAGGCGCTGAAGGACGACACGCTGAACAAACTATCGCAAGAATGGCTGAAAGCGCCATTACCCGCTGACCTGGGTTAATCGGGGCTGACTGATGATCGGGCAACTGAATTTTCCCGCGCTGTGGCCCTACTGGCCGGAACTGATTTCCGGCCTGTGGGTGACTATCCAGCTAACGGTGATGGCTACCGTTGGGGGCGTGGGGCTGGGTATTCTGGGGGCTGCGCTGCGAAGCGGTAAACTCTCACTACTCAGCCGCTGCTGGGGCGTTTATGTCGAACTGATCCGCAATACGCCGTTTGTGGTTCAGCTATTTTTTATCGTTTTCGGCCTGCCCAATCTGGGCCTGAAACTCACAGCCGGAGAGGCGGCGCTGCTGGCGATGTTGATTAACCTCGGTGCCTACAGCACGGAAATTATCCGCGCCGGTATCCAGGTGACGCCGAAAGGGCAGTGGGAGGCCGGGCGGGTGCTGGGCTTAACCCGTACTCAGACGTTTATCCGCGTGGTGCTGCCGCCGTCGATGAAGCGCATTTATCCGGCACTGGTGAGCCAGTGCATTATCGTGATGCTTGGCTCCTCGGTGGTGTCGCAGGTCTCTTATGAAGAGCTGACCTTTGCCGCCAACCTGATCCAGTCGCGGACGTTTTTGAGTTTTGAAGTGTATCTGGTGACCACGCTGATGTATCTGGCGCTGTCGATTGCCATGCGTCAGCTGCTGCTGGCCGCCGGGCGTAAATGGTTCGGGGAGCAGCCGTAATGACAACCTTTACCGACTGGGACATCCTGCGCAATCTGCTGCTCGCGGCACGCTGGACCCTCCTGCTGTCGCTGACGGCATTCTTTGGCGGTACGCTGGTGGCGATGCCGCTGGTGATGGTTCGCCTGACTCGCCGCCGCTGGCCGTGTCGCTTTATCCGCGCCTGGACCGAACTGTTTCAGGGAACGCCGCTGCTGATGCAGCTGTTTCTGGCCTTCTTCGGCGTGGCGCTGTTCGGCATTGACGTTTCGCCGTGGACTGCCGCCTCGTTGGCGCTGACATTTTATACCAGCGCCTTCCTGATTGATATCTGGTACGGCAGCATCCAGGCACTGCCAAAAGGGCAGTGGGAAGCCTGTCGTTGCCTCGGTCTGAGCTTCGGCCAGACGCTGTATCGCGTGGTTCTGCCGCAGGCGCTGCGCATCGGCATCGCGCCGACCGTGGGCTTTGCGGTACAGGTGGTGAAAGGCACAGCGCTGGCGTCGATTATCGGCTTTATCGAGCTAACCAAAGCCGGAACCATTCTGAACAATGTGACGTATCAACCGTTTAAAGTTTTCGGGCTGGTGGCGCTGGGCTACTTCCTGATGTGTTATCCGCTGTCCCGCTACAGCCAGTATCTGGAGAAGAAATTCAATGCCGCTCATCACCATTAATCAGGTGCAGAAATACTATGGCGACAACCACGTACTGAAAGGCGTGGATCTCGACATCGAAATGGGCCAGGTGATCTCCATCATCGGCCGCAGCGGCTCGGGGAAAAGTACCCTGCTGCGCTGCATGAACGGGCTGGAAGGCTATCAGGAAGGCAGCATTAAACTGGGCGGGATGACCATCACCGATCGTGAATCCCAGGCGCGTGAAATCAGCCGTTCGGTCGGCATGGTGTTCCAGAACTTTAATCTGTTCCCGCACATGACCGCGCTGGAAAACGTGATGCTGGCACCGCGCCGCGTGCTGAAAAAGAACGATGCCGAGTGCCGGGCGCTGGCGGCGGAAATGCTCAATAAAGTGGGGCTGGGGGATCGCATGGATTACTATCCTGCGAACCTGTCCGGCGGCCAGCAGCAGCGCGTGGCGATTGCCCGCGCGCTGGCGATGTCACCGAAAGTGTTGCTGTGCGATGAGATCACCTCTGCGCTCGATCCCGAACTGGTTGGCGAAGTGCTGAAAGTGCTGGAGCAGCTGGCGAAAGAGGGCATGACGCTGATCCTTGTGACTCATGAAATGAATTTTGCCCGCGAAGTGGGCGACCGCGTAGTGTTTATGCATCAGGGCCGCGTTTGGGAGCAGGGCGACAGTGAAACCCTGTTTGCCAATCCGCAGAGCACTGAGCTTAAACAATTTATCTCCTCGGTGCGGGGCCTGAACTAACGCACCGGAACTCACCCTGAAGGACAGACAGATGGATTTATCGACATTTACCCAGATCAACCCGCCGCAGCGTTTACTGATGGGGCCGGGGCCGATTAACGCTGACCCGCGCGTGCTTCGTGCCATGTCCAGCCAGCTGATCGGGCAGTACGATCCGGCCATGACCCAGTATATGAACGAAGTGATGGCGCTGTATCGCGGCGTGTTCCGCACCAAAAATCAGTGGACCATGCTGATCGACGGCACGTCGCGCGCGGGCATCGAAGCTATCCTGCTGTCTGCTATTCGTCCGGGTGACAAAGTGCTGGTGCCGGTCTTTGGCCGTTTCGGCCATCTGCTGTGCGAGATCGCTCGCCGCTGCCGCGCGGAAGTCCACACCATTGAAGTACCGTGGGGCAAAGTGTTCACCCCGGACCAGATTGAAGACGCGATCAAAAAAGTGAAACCGCGCCTGCTGCTGACCGTGCAGGGTGATACCTCCACCACCATGCTGCAACCGCTGGAAGAGTTGGGCGCTATCTGCCGTAAGTACGGCGTACTGTTCTACACCGACGCTACCGCTTCCTTCGCCGGTAACCCGCTGGAAACCGATGCATGGGGACTGGATGCGGTCTCTGCCGGGATGCAGAAATGCCTCGGCGGCCCGTCCGGCACGTCGCCGATCACCCTCAGTCCGCAGATGGAAGAGGCCATCCGCAAGCGTAAATGCGTGGAAGCCGGCATCCGTACCGATGCACATCAGGACGGTGACGATGAGATGATCTACTCCAACTACTTCGATCTCGGCATGATCATGGATTACTGGGGGCCGGAACGCCTGAACCACCATACCGAAGCCACCTCCGCACTGTTCGGTGCCCGCGAATGCGCGCGTCTGATTCTGGAAGAAGGGCTGGATAACGGCATCGCCCGCCACAAGCTGCACGGCGACGCGCTGCTGAAAGGCATTCAGGGAATGGGGCTGGAAACCTTCGGCGATCTGAAGCACAAGATGAACAACGTGCTCGGCGTGGTGATCCCGCAGGGCGTCAACGGCGAGCAGGTGCGCAAGCTGATGCTGGAAGATTTCGGCATTGAGATCGGTACCTCATTTGGTCCGCTGATTGGCAAAGTGTGGCGCATCGGCACCATGGGCTACAACGCACGTAAAGACTGCGTTATGCAGACGCTGAGCGCGCTCGAATCGGTGCTGAATCACCTTGGATTCCGCACCACCCAGGGCAATGCGATGCAGTCCGCTCGGGATCACTATAACGGGAGCCGTTAATGAGTGAATGCCTGATGACGACGGCCGCTGCTGCTGAGGCGGCGGCGCGCGTAATGTCCCGCTGTGATGCGCTGGCTGCGATCAGCGAAACGCCGGGCGAACTGACCCGCGTTTATCTGTCGCCGGAACATCTGCGGGCTAACGCGATGGTCGGCAAGTGGATGACGGCGGCAGGGATGAAAGTGTGGCAGGACAGCGTCGGCAATATCTGCGGCCGCTATGAGGGCCAGCAGGTAGATGCGAAAGCGCTGCTGCTGGGCTCACACCTGGACACGGTACGTAATGCCGGGCGTTATGACGGCATGCTCGGTGTGCTGACCGCGATTGAAACCGTGCAGTACCTGCACGATCGCGGCGAACGCCTGCCGCTGGCCATTGAGATTATCGGTTTCTGCGATGAAGAAGGCACCCGTTTCGGTATCACTCTGCTGGGTAGTCGCGGCCTGACCGGCCGCTGGCCGGAAAGCTGGGTCGATCACCCGGATGCCAACGGCATTACCGTAGCGCAGGCGATGAAAAACTGCGGGCTGAATGCGGACCGTATCTGGCAGTCGGCGCGCGATGTCGAAGACTTCGTGGCCTATCTTGAGTTGCATATCGAGCAGGGGCCGTGCCTGGAACAGGAACAGCTGGCGCTGGGCGTGGTGACGGCCATTAACGGCGCGCATCGCCTGAACTGTCGCTTTGTCGGCGAGGCCGGTCATGCCGGAACCGTACCGATGAGCCACCGTAAAGATGCACTGGCCGCCGCCGCCGAATGGATGCTGTATATTGAGCAGCGTACGCCGCAGGTTGGCCCGCAGCTGGTGGCCACGGTCGGCACGCTGCAGTGTCAGCCCGGCGCAGTGAATGTGATCCCCGGTGATGTGGCGCTGTCGCTCGACGTGCGCGGCCCGGAAGACGGCCCGCTTTCCGCGCTGCTGGCCGATCTGCTGGCCGAAGGCGAGGCGATTGCCCACCGTCGCGGCATCAGCTTCAGCGCCGAAGAGTATTACTGCATTCCGGCCACCGGCTGCGATGCCGAACTGCAGGCCGCGCTGACCCGCGCCGTTGTTCAGGTGCAGGGGCACAGCCTGTCGCTGCCGAGCGGTGCCGGGCATGACGCCATCGCCGTGGCCGAGAGCTGGCCGTCAGCCATGCTGTTCGTGCGCTGCGATCGCGGCATCAGCCATCATCCGGCAGAGTCGGTGACCACAGAAGACGTGGCGCAGGCGGTTCAGGCGTATGTGCAGGTGGTGAATGAGGTGGCGGGGGGATAAGGCGGCTTTGGCTGGGCATCGGGTGCGCGTTTTTGCTTCGTATTGGATGCTCAGGCTAAATTTGCTGTGAACTCGGTGTTCAGGCTGACCGTTACGGGCAGAACGCCGAGACGCCGTAAATACCTCCCTGTAGGCTTGGCTGCCGCATCCCTGCGGCAGACACTCGGCTAACCTGTCCCGTAACGGTCATCCTTCCAGGCAATGGTCTTGCTGCGCGAAACGTCGGCTTTAACCATCAGATAAGTTTTTACTGACAGAGAATAATATGGCAGTGAGGAAAGACTCTGGTTATCCCTGACAGCAACACCTTGGTTAACAGGCAATCGGTCTGCGAACCCGCCCCACACCGATAAGCCGGGCACCGGACATGTAGCAGCGCCTTGTTAACTCAGAAACTAAACGAATCCGCATCTCGCCATGCCGGGAACTTCTCACGATACTCGCGCAGGCTTTCCAGCGACAGCTCCGCTTCAAGGATCGCAGGCTGGTGTGGTTCTCCGGCGGCAAGCACTTCACCCAGCGGGCTGAAAATCCGGCTGTCACCGCTGTAGCCGTGACCATTACCGTCGGTGCCAACGCGGTTGCATCCGGCGATATAAGCCTGATTTTCAATCGCTCGCGCCTGCAGCAGCGCCTGCCAGTGCAGGGCGCGCGGGGCTGGCCAGTTAGCCACGTACAGCGCCAAATCGTAGTCATTCTGGTTACGGGCGAATACCGGGAAGCGCAGGTCGTAACATACCTGCGGCAGAATGCGCCAGCCGCGCCATTCAAACACTTCGCGGCGATTGCCTGCCAGATAGTGCTCGTGCTCGCCGGCCATGCGGAACAGATGGCGCTTATCGTAGAAGTGCACCGTGCCGTCCGGTTCAACGAGGAAGAAACGGTTAACCGCGCCTTTGGTCGTCTGGATCGCCGCGCTGCCCGCCATCATGGCGTGGGTCGCGGCGGCTTTCGCCTGTAGCCAGCTAATCACTTCGCTTTCGGGCAGCGAGCTTTTTGCCGCTTCCATCGCAAAACCGGTGGTGAACATTTCCGGCAGCACGATCAGATCGCGGTCTTTCAGGCCGTCCAGCAGCGAATCAAAGAAACGCAGGTTGGCTTCGCCATCCATCCAGACCAGCGGTTGCTGGAGTACGTTAATTTTTAAAGTTGACACAGTCGCTCCGCAGCAGCGTCCAGCGTGGCTTCCCGTTTGGCGAAGCACAGGCGGATCAGTTTATGAGGGAAGGCATCGGCGCAGAACACCGACAGCGGAATGGCCGCTACGCCCACTTCTTTTGTTAACCACTGGCAGAATGCCACATCGTCGAGATCCGAGATAGCGCTGTAATCCGCCAGCAGGAAGTAGGTGCCTTCGCAGGGCAGCAGCTTGAAGCGGCTGGCGGAGAGCGCCTCAACAAAGCGGTCACGGCGGGCACGATAAAATTCCGGCAGCTCGCGGTAGTGCTCCGGATGCTGCTGGAGCATATCGGCCAGCGCCAGCTGCGTGGGGGTATTCACCGAGAAGGTCAGATACTGGTGAACCTTGCGCACTTCTGCGCTTAGCGCAGCAGGGGCAACGCAGTAGCCGACTTTCCAGCCGGTCATATGAAAGGTTTTACCAAAGGAAGACACAGCAATCGCCCGCTCGCGCAGCTGCGGATGCGCCAGCACGCTGGCATGGCCGGCCTCATCAAAGCAGATGTGCTCGTACACTTCGTCGCTCAGAACGTAGATTTCCTGCGCGGCAATCGCCTGCCACAGCTGGGCGAAATCACTTTTCTGCCAGACGGTCGCAGAGGGGTTATGCGGCGTATTGAGGATCACCAGACGGGTGCGCGGCGACAGCAGGGCGGTGAATGCTGCCCAGTCAACGCGGAAGCCGGGCGGCTGCAGCGCAATACGTTTCATTACGCCACCCGCCAGCGTCACCGCCGGGGCGTAGCTGTCGTAGCTTGGGTCGAAGCAGATCACTTCATCACCCGGACGTACCAGCGCAGTGATCGCCGCGTACAGTGCTTCGGTGGCGCCGGTGGTAACGGTGATTTCACTGTTCATATCCGGCTGATAGCCATACAGCTCAGCGGTTTTCTGCGCAATGGCCTCACGCAGCGGAGCCACGCCGATCATCGGCGCATACTGGTTTGCGCCCTGACTGACATGATAAGCCAGACGCTCCTGCAAATAGGCCGGGCCGTCAAAATCCGGAAACCCCTGGGATAGATTGATCGCGTTGTGCTGCTGGGCGAGAGCGCTCATCTGTGTGAAGATGGTAGTGCCCAGTGCGGGCAGCTTGCTCTCTGGCGTGAATGACGTCTGGCTCATGGTTACAACCCTTGCTGAATGCGGTTTTATGATGTTGTGTCCTGTGTTGCTGCCAATATATCACGGTGATACTATTTGGCAATCGAGACGCTTAGACGGCTAAAACTGAGCCCGCAATAAAATAGTCCCAGAGGAATAAACAAAGAGATGACCCAGACCTCACAATTGGATCAGCTGGTTAGCGCCTGTCACTGGATTGGCGAACGCGGCTGGGCTCCGGCCACCGGCGGCAACATGTCCATCCGCCAGGACGCGGAGTTCTGCCTGCTGAGTGAATCCGGTAAAGACAAAGGCAGCCTGACCCGTGATGACTTTATCCAGGTAGAGATTGCCAGTAATCGGGTGCCTTCCGGGCGCAAACCCTCTGCGGAAACCGCTCTGCACACGCTGATTTATCGCCTGTTCCCGGATGCCGGTGCAGTACTGCATACCCATACCGTGAACTCAACCGTGCTGTCGCGCGTGGAGAAAGGCGCTGCTTTAGAGCTGCAGGGCTATGAAATGCAGAAAACGCTGGCGGGTCAGCACAGCCATCTGGACTGCGTGCCAATTGCGCTGTTTGATAACGATCAGGATATCGATGGCCTGGCGAAGCGCATTGAGCTGTTTGCCGCACAGAATCCGCTGCGTTACGGTTTTCTGCTGCGCGGACACGGGCTGACCTGCTGGGGTAAAGACGTCAATGAGGCACGCCGTCATCTTGAAGGGCTGGAATTCCTTTTCCAGTGCGAACTGCAACGCCGCGTTCTGGAGAGCCAATGATCCGCGCTATTGTTACCGATATTGAAGGCACCACCAGCGATATTCGCTTCGTTCATAACGTTCTTTTCCCCTACGCCCGTGAAAACCTGCCCGCCTTTATCAAAGGCAATGAGCAGCAGCCTGCGGTGGCCCAGGCACTGGCCGATCTTCGCGCTGAAGTAAACCGCCCGGATGCCACGGCGCAGGAGCTGATTGAGGTGCTGTACGGCTTTATGGATGAAGATCGTAAATCCACCGCGCTGAAGGCGCTGCAGGGGATGATCTGGCGCGACGGCTATCTGAACGGCAGCTTTACCGGCCATCTGTATGCCGATGTGCTGTCTGCACTAAAACGGTGGCAGCAGCAGGGCATCGCGCTGTATGTATATTCATCTGGCTCAGTAGCAGCGCAGAAATTGTTATTTGGCTACAGCGATGCGGGTGATATCACTGATCTGTTCAGCGGTTACTTTGATACCCACGTCGGTGCCAAGCGCGAAGTGAATTCCTACCGCAACATCGCGGAGCAAATTGCGCTGCCTGCGGCGGAACTGCTGTTTTTATCCGATATCCACCAGGAGCTGGACGCCGCACGGGAAGCGGGCTGGAATACCATTCAGTTAATACGTGACGAGGCGGATGCCGTGAGTAGCCATCGTCAGGTTTCAGGTTTCGATCAGATTAACCAGGAGCTGTTGAATTCATGAGTGCACTGACTATTTTTACCGATACTGATGCGGCCACCCAGGTCTGGCACAGTACCGATGCGGCGGAAATCGCCGAAAAGCTGAAATCTAAAGGCGTGCGCTTTGAGCGCTGGGAAGCCGACCGCGATCTGGGGGAAAATCCGGATTCTGAAACGGTCATCAAAGCCTACCAGCACGCCATCGATCGTCTGGTGGCGGAAAAAGGCTATCAGAGCTGGGATGTGATCAGCATGCGTGCGGATAACCCGCAGAAAGACGTGCTGCGCACCAAGTTCCTGTCTGAGCACACCCACGCGGAAGATGAAGTTCGCTTCTTCGTTGAGGGCGCGGGGCTGTTCTGCCTGCATCTGGATGGCCACATTTATCAGATCCTGTGCGAGAAGAACGATCTGATCTCGGTGCCAGAGGGGACTGCTCACTGGTTTGATATGGGTTCCGCGCCGCACTTTACCGCAATCCGTATTTTCGACAATCAGGAAGGCTGGATCGCCAATTTTACCGGCGACACCATCGCTGACGCCTATCCGCGCCTGCCGTAATTTGCATAACGGGGGGCTGCTTCAGCCTCCCCATTCTCTTTACCCCGTTCTCCGCACTTCACACTCCGTTCACTTCGGAATACCTGTGTTGACGAGAAGTGACCGTCAGCCAGAGTCTTACAGTGTCCGTGCGAAAGGAGGATGGTGCAGCGGACCCTTTCCGACCCGCTGATTCCATTCGTCAAACGCGCGGCTGGAAGACACCCGCTTTCACCTGCTCCGGTGTGACCACGCCGGTATCCAAAACCCAACCGCTGATTAACGACGCTGGCGTCACGTCAAACGCCGGGTTGTAGACCTGCGCGCCCTCCGGTGCCCAGGTCACGTCGCCGAAGCTGCCCGCCACACCGGTCACTTCGCTGGCTGCGCGCTGCTCGATCGGAATGGCGCTGCCGTCCGGACAGTAGCGATCCAGTGTGGTATGTGGCGCGGCAACGTAGAACGGCACGTTGTGATACTGCGCCAGCACCGCCAGGCTGTAGGTGCCGATCTTATTGGCGACGTCGCCGTTGGCGGCAATGCGGTCCGCGCCGACCCAGATCGCATCAACTTTGCCCTGGGCCATCAGGCTGGCGGCCATTGAATCGCAAATAAGATGGTAGGGAACACCGAGTTCACCGAGTTCCCACGCTGTTAAGCGCCCACCCTGCAATAAAGGACGGGTTTCATCGACCCATACGCTGGCGACTTTGCCCTGCTGCCAGCCGCGAACGATGACCCCCAGCGCGGTGCCAACACCCGCGGTCGCCAGCCCACCAGTATTGCAGTGGGTCAGCAGGCGACTGCCTGGAGCGATCAGCGCATTGCCCGCTTCGGCGATGTTGTCACACAGGATTTTATCTTCAGCAACCAGACGCAGCGCCTCATCGGTCAGCGCGGTAGCGAAATTATCCTGTGCCAGTACCCGCTTCATGCGGTCGAGGTTGTTCATCAGGTTAACCGCCGTCGGGCGCGAAGCGCGCAGGGTTTCCAGCGCCTCCGCCAGTTCAGCACGCGGCATTTCCTGTTCCGCCAGCAGTGCCAGCAGCAGGCTGGCAGACAGTCCAATCAGCGGTGCACCGCGTACCCGCAGCGTTTTGATGTGTTCAACCAGGCTGGCGACGTCCGGCGTCGGGCACCAGATCTTTTTCTGCGGAAGGGCCTGTTGATCGAGTACCCACAGTTGATTGTCGCGGATTTGTAGGCTGGTGGTGCTGAGTGTCTGCATAAGTGAAATCCTGGTTGCTTTAATGCGACACATTGTGCCAACATGTCTGATGGATGTATAGACGTCTGAACGGCTTATTAAAACGAATTTGTCTTATGGGGGTTAGGGTAATGTCGCAATACCGTACGTTCACCGCAGCGGATGCCGTGGAATATGCTCGCCAGTTTGGCGGTGTGGATAATCCTGACAGCCTGGTCGATTCGCTGGAAGTGGGCGATGGTAATCTTAACCTGGTGTTTAAGATTTTCGATACACAGGGCGTGAGTCGGATTATCGTCAAGCAGGCGCTGCCTTACGTCCGCTGCGTGGGCGAATCCTGGCCACTGACCCTCGACCGGGCAAGACTGGAAGCGGAAACCCTGATTGAGCACAGCAAGTTCTGCCCGGAGCACACGGTTAAGATCCTGCATTACGATGTCGATCTGGCGGTGATGGTGATGGAGGATCTCTCCGATCACGCAATCTGGCGCGGCGAGCTGGTGAAAGGGAAAAACCATCCTCTGGCTGCCGTGCAGCTGGGTAGTTACCTGGCGCAGACGCTGTTCCATACCTCTGATTTCTTCCAGCATCCGTATCAGAAGAAAAAGGACGTGATCCGTTTTACCAACCCGGAACTGTGCGACATCACCGAAGAACTGTTCTTCAATGAACCGTACGAGCAGCACGATCGCAACGCCTATCCGCGTGAGCTGGAGCACCTGGCTGAAGCTCTGCGCGACGATGAAGAGCTGAAAGTGGCGGTAGCCGGGCTGAAGCATCGGTTCTTCAGCAATGCCGAAGCGCTGCTGCACGGGGATATTCACAGCGGCTCGATTTTCGTTGCCGAAGGCCGCCTGAAGGTGATCGACGCCGAGTTTGGTTTCTATGGCCCGATTGGTTTTGATATCGGCACAGCGATTGGTAACCTGCTGATTAGCTACTGCGCCACGCCGGGGCTGCTGGTGCCAAGGGAAGCGGCCGATGCGCGCGAACAGCGCCTGAACGACGTGCGCGATACCTGGAACAGCTTTGCCGAAGGCTTCCTGGCGCTGGCAGCCGAGAAAAGTACCGATCGCGCGCTGGCGACGCCGGGATACGCGCGTGAGTTCCTCGGTAAGGTGTGGAGTGACACTATCGGCTACTGCGGTACCGAGCTGATCCGCCGCACCGTCGGCATGTCGCAGGTAGCGGATATCAAGCAAATCGGCGATCGCGCGATGCAGGTGGAGTGTGTACGCCAGGTGATTACCCTCGGCCGCAGCCTGATCCTGCTGGCTAACCACGTGCCGGATATTGATGCGCTGATTATGCGTGTCCGCCAGAATGGCTGAATGCTGAATGCTGAATGCTGAATGCTGAATGCTGAATGCTGAATGCTGAATGCTGGATGCTGAATGCTGATGGTATGGGCAGGTTACCCGTCGCTGGAGCATGTGGTCCAGCGTAAGCAGCGAAATAAAAACGCCAACCCTTGCAGGTTGGCGTTTTTTTAATTGCGCGTTTCTGATGCGGTTTAGCTGCCTGAGCTGCCTGAGCTGCCTGAGCTGCCTGAGCTGCCCGTCTGACAAAGGTAACCGCCAGGCAGCATCGTCAGGCCGTCAAACGCAGGCAACCTGAAGCTACGCCGCTTCGGTTTTACCCGGCCCCTGCGGCTTTACCGCAGCGGGTTTCTCCAGCGTTACCGTGGCTGAATCATCCTGCTTGCCCGATTTGCCCTGTACTGTCGCCGCAGATTCCCCAGACTTAGCTGATTTATCCAGCGCGACCTTATCAGAGCCCTCGGCTTTCACCGGACGAGTCGCCAGCGCATCAGCCTCGAATTCATCGACGTTAATGGAACGCAGGCGGCTGGCCTCGGCGCGGATCAGGACGTCGGCTTCCGCCTTAGTTAACCAGCCGGCCTGCTGGCCTTCGGCGGCCAGCACGTCCAGGCGGGTGAACGGCAGGTGTTTTTTCTGCTCTTTCGACACGCGTTCGTGGATCACTTCCGCCGCCATGACATCGGTTAAGGCCTGTTCCAGCTGGCCCGCCGGGTTGTGTTCGCTCGGTGCCAGGTACTGGCCACGGCCCAGACGGCTGCGGGTGGCAGACGGCAGCTGCAGAATACGCGCCAGCTGGTGGTCAAGGCGATCGGACGGCGCACGGCAGTGGCGACCGGTTGGGAAAATCACCACACGCAGCAGGCCCGCCACCAGGCGGTTAGGGAAGTTATGCAGCAGATCCTCAATGGCCGTTTCTGCCTGATACAGCGCGTCCTGCACACCCCAGTGCACCAGCGGCAGATCGGCTTCGTTGCGACCCTCATCGTCGTAGCGCTTCAGTGCCGCCGAGGCCAGATAAAGCTGGCTGAGGATATCGCCGAGGCGCGCCGAGATACGTTCACGGCGCTTCAGGCTGCCGCCGAGTACCGACATGGAAATATCCGACAGCAGGGCGAGGTTCGCGCTGATGCGGTTCAAATGCTGATAGTAGCGACGGGTGGCGTCGCGGGTTGGCGAGGCGCTGGTCAGGCCTCTGGTCAGGCCCAGCCACAGACTGCGCATTTTGTTGCTGCCAACGTGGCCGATATGTTTAAACAGCGCCCGGTCAAAGGCCGCCACGTCGTTATTTTGCGCGGCTTCCATCTCTTCCAGCACGTAAGGATGGCAGCGAATTGCCCCCTGGCCGAAGATGATCATGCTGCGGGTCAGAATGTTCGCGCCCTCAACGGTGATCGCAATCGGTGCGCCCTGATAGGCACGGGCGAGGAAGTTACTGTTGCCGAGCATAATGCCCTTGCCCCCGGCGATATCCATTGCATCCATAATCGCCCGTTGGCCGCGGTGGGTACAGTGATATTTCACAATCGCCGACAGCACCGCGGGTTTTTCGCCCTGCATAATGCCGTAGGTAATCAGTGACGCGGCGGCATCCATGACATAGGCGTTACCGGCAATACGCGCCAGCGGTTCTTCGATGCCCTCCATCTTGCCAATCGGCAGACGGAACTGGCGGCGAATATGAGCGTAGGCACCAATCGCCAGCGCAATGCTTTTCAGGCTGCCGGTGGAGTTAGAAGGCAGGGTGATGCCGCGACCAACGGAGAGGCACTCAACCAGCATTCGCCAGCCCTGACCGGCCATCGCCGGGCCACCGATAATAAAATCAATCGGTACAAAGATGTCTTTACCCCGGGTTGGGCCATTCTGGAACGGCACGTTGAGCGGGAAATGGCGGGTACCGATTTCCACGCCCGGAGTTTGGGTCGGGATCAGCGCGCATGTGATGCCCAGTTCTTCGGTATTGCCCAGCAGGCGATCCGGATCGGACAGTTTGAACGCCAGCCCCAGTACGGTGGCAACAGGGGCCAGGGTAATGTAGCGTTTGTTCCAGGTCAGGCGCATGCCCAGCACCTGTTCGCCCTGCCAGTCGCCCATGCAGACTACGCCGGTATCGGGAATTGCCCCCGCATCGGAGCCTGCTTCCGGGCTGGTCAGTGCAAAGCAGGGAATTTCGTCGCCGCGCGCCAGGCGGGGCAGATAGTGATCTTTTTGCTCTTCAGTACCGTAGTGCTGCAGTAGCTCGCCGGGGCCGAGGGAATTAGGAACGCCAACGGTAATTGCCAGAATGCCGGAAACGCCGGCCAGTTTTTGCAAAACCTGAGCCTGAGCATAGGCGGAAAACTCCAGCCCGCCGTACTCTTTTTTAATGATCATCGCAAAGAAGCGATGCTGTTTCAGGTATGCCCAGAGTTCCGGCGGCAGATCGGCCATTTCGTGGGTGATTTCAAAGTCATTCGCCATGCGGCAGGCTTCTTCTACCGGGCCGCTAAGAAACGCCTGTTCTTCTTCGGTCAGACGTGGCTGCGGATAGTTGTGCAGTTTTTTCCAGTCCGGCGCGCCGCGGAACAGATCGCCTTCCCACCAGGTTGTGCCGGCATCGATGGCTTCTTTTTCGGTACGCGACATCGGCGGCATGACTTTGCGGAAGGTGTTCAGTACCGGCTTGCCAAACATCGCCTGACGCATCGGCAACAGGTTTAACGGCAGCAGGATAATGGCCAGTGGGATTAACAGCCAGAAGGTCCACAGACCCACAAGGCTGAGAACGACGGTCCACGCCAGTAAGGCGATGCTGCCAGCCAGAAGGCTAACACGGTGATAAAACAGGGCACCAATCAGCACGATTGTCGCCACAATACTGAGAACCATCATAACGTGCGCTCCGTAAGTTGTAAGAGGTCCGACCTGTTGGTTATATGTTTAGATTAGCACTGGCCAAGATGCAATCTGTTTACATAATAATTACAACCTGGCTCACAAAGCACCGCACATCCGGGTAAACCTCGCGGTGGAAAGGGAGATTGCTTCACGCCCTTCTGGCAAGTTGATAAACTTAAGCCGTCACTTATTCCTAAAAAGGATCTCTCCCTATGTACCAGGACATTATTCGCGCCGAGCTAAATGAAGCCGCCGACACGCTGAATAAATTTTTAAGCGATGACGCTAACATCCATGCCATTCAGCGGGCGGCCGTGCTGCTGGCCGATTCCTTTAAGGCGGGTGGCAAGGTGCTTTCCTGCGGTAACGGCGGCTCGCACTGCGATGCCATGCACTTCGCTGAAGAGCTGACCGGCCGCTATCGTGAAAACCGTCCGGGCTATCCGGCGATTGCGATCTCTGACGTCAGCCATATCTCCTGCGTGGGCAATGACTTTGGCTTTGACGCCATCTTCTCCCGCTATGTTGAAGCGGTAGGTCAGGCGGGTGATGTTCTGCTGGGGATATCCACTTCCGGCAATTCCGCCAACGTGATTAAAGCGATTGAAACTGCCCATGCCAAAGGGATGAAGGTGATTACCCTGACCGGTAAAGACGGTGGGAAAATGGACGGATCGGCGGATGTGGAAATCCGCGTACCGCACTTTGGTTTTGCCGATCGTATTCAGGAGGTCCATATTAAAGTGATCCATATCCTGATCCTGCTGATCGAAAAAGAGATGGCGAAGTAATCCCTGCCATTGCCCGCCGGTGACTCTGTGCGGCGGGCACTCCACGGTTATCCGTTTCGAGGTTGTTGACGAGGTATCACTATGTGCGAACTGCTCGGGATGAGCGCGAACGTCCCGACGGACATCTGTTTTAGCTTTACCGGGCTGGTGCAGCGCGGTGGCGGAACGGGTCCGCATAAAGATGGCTGGGGTATTACCTTCTACGAGGGTAAAGGCTGTCGCACATTTAAAGATCCGCAACCGAGCTTCCAGTCGCCGATTGCGCGCCTGGTGCAGGATTATCCGATTAAGTCGTGTTCGGTGGTGGCGCATATACGCCAGGCCAACCGCGGCGAAGTGTCGCTGGAAAACACACATCCTTTCACCCGCGAACTGTGGGGCCGCAACTGGACCTATGCCCATAATGGGCAGCTGAAAGGCTACAAGAATCTGGATACCGGGCCTTACCGACCGATCGGTGAAACTGACAGCGAGCTGGCGTTCTGCTGGCTGCTGCACAAGTTGACCACGCGCTATCCGCGTACGCCCGGCAACTGGCCTGCGGTATTTCGCTATATTGCCGAGCTGGCGGCGGAGCTGCGTGAGAAAGGCGTGTTCAATATGCTGCTGTCGGACGGCCGCTATCTGATGGCGTTTTGCTCCACTAATCTGTTCTGGATCACCCGCCGGGCACCGTTTGGTAAAGCAAAGCTGCTGGACCAGGATGTGGAGATAGACTTTCAGAAGCAGACCACGCCGAATGACGTGGTCACGGTGATCGCAACGCAGCCGCTAACGGCTAACGAAACCTGGAACAAGATTGCCCCAGGCGAATGGGCGCTATTTTGTCTGGGTGAGCGCCAGAGCTGAATCTGGTGCACCTGTGCCGCCCATCATCGGGCGGCTCAGTACATACTTACCACCGCTGACGCTGACCGAAGGTGGCATTTTAGTCTGCACAAACTGTGTATAGCCCGGTTGCAGTTCCTTCCAGAAACTGTAATAGGTCGAGTAGCGGTGGCGCTGCATATTGCTCTCGGTCATACGGAAGGGATAAATGCTGACATCCACGCGCTGCTGGCCGTTGCGCAGAGCGGCTTCCACATAATGATAAATCTCGTCCATATAGGCATCGGTCATGGCGTAGCAGCCGACTGACACGCAGTTGCCGTGGATCATCAGGTATTTGCCTTCATAGCCCTGCTGCTGGTCGTACTCATTCGGGAAACCGACGTTAATCGCGCGGTAGAAGCGGCTGTCCGGCTTCAGCTGGGAAAGCCCGACGCTGTAAAATCCTTCCGGGCTTTTGAAGTCACCCTCGCGACGCTTTGGCCCCAGTCCGCCGGAAAAATTACAGATGCGATAGCTGTCGAGCAGACGATATTCGTTACCGATCTTGCCGTAAAGCTCGAGGGTGCGTTCTTCTTTAAAGATCTGCAGATACACCGGCGTACCCAGCAGTTGTTTCTTTAACTCTTTGCTGACCGGCGCCAGTGGCTGTACCGCGTTGGGTACGCTGGCAAAGACAACGGCAGGCAGAAAAATCATCGCAAACAGCAGTGCGATTTTGGCCATTCTTGTTCCCTTGAAAAAGAGGGTGGAGTGCAACGCCGAAAGGCGTCTGTAACTTGCAATACAGGACAAATCCGCTATTGCGGCGATACCATAGCATTGTCTATTTTTTTCTCAAGATTAGAAAGATTAAATACCTTATTACCCGCCATGATTGCGGGTGAACCGACATTTATTGATATCGCATAATTAAGCTGTATACTTATACAGTATATTGTCGGGGGGCGTTATGCGTAAGATTATTCACGTTGATATGGACTGCTTCTTTGCCGCAGTAGAAATGCGTGACGATCCGAGCCTGCGCGATATCCCGATTGCGATTGGCGGCAGCCGCGTTGCGCGTGGTGTGATCAGCACCGCCAATTATCCTGCACGCAAATATGGCGTGCGTAGCGCGATGCCAACGGCCATGGCCTTAAAGCTTTGCCCCCATCTTAAAGTGATCCCCGGACGCTACGACGCTTATAAAGAGACCAGTGCCCATATCCGTGAAATTTTCTCCCGCTACACCTCGCTGATTGAGCCGCTGTCGCTGGATGAAGCCTACCTTGACGTTTCCGACAGCCCCCACTGCCAGGGATCGGCAACGCTGATGGCGCGGGAAATCCGCCAGACTATCCATCGGGAACTGGATCTCACCGCTTCTGCCGGCGTGGCACCCATTAAGTTTCTCGCCAAAATAGCCTCTGATATCAATAAACCCAACGGCCAGTGCGTAATTACTCCCGAGGAGATGCCCGACTTTCTGCTGGCCCTGCCGCTGGCAAAAATTCCCGGCGTAGGCAAAGTTACCGCCCGCAAGCTGGAAGAACTGGGGCTGAATACCTGCGCCGATGTGCAAAAAAGCGATCTGGCGATGCTGCTTAAGCGCTTTGGCAAATTTGGCCGAGTGCTGTGGGAACGGAGCCACGGATTTGACGACCGTGAAGTGATTACCGAACGCCAGCGTAAATCCCTCGGCGTGGAACGCACGCTGTCTGAAGATATCCACGACTGGGAAGATTGCCTGAATATTATTGATTCGCTCTATGAAGAGCTGGAACGGCGACTGATCAAAATCAAGCCGGACCGACAGATTGCCCGTCAGGGCGTGAAGCTGAAGTTTAATGACTTCCAGCTCACCACTCAGGAACACATCTGGCCTGAGCTGAATAAAGCCGATCTGATCGCCGTGGCGCGGAAAAGCTGGGACGAGCGGCGGGGAGGGCGTGGGGTCAGGCTGGTAGGGCTGCACGTTACGCTGCTGAATCCACAGCTGGAGCGGCAGCTGCTGCTGGGGCTGTAAACACTGAGCATGGCATAAATAATAACGCTGCCGCAGTATTATGCGGCAGCGTTCATCATACATTCCTTCCATGGAGAGCACAGGCAGGGTTCGCATACATCCTGCTTTGTGCACACTCGCATGGCTTAGCGCGGGTATTCAGCGATACGGTGTCGGCTCGCTGGCAAAGATTATCCAACCCGGAGATTCCCGGGCCGGGAATACTTTTATTTAGCTGGAATAGCCTTCAGCAGTGCGGTCAGCAGCTGCCAGTAAAGGCCAACGCTGGCGATATGCACCTGCTCATCCGGCGAGTGCGGGCCGGTGATGGTGGGGCCGATAGACACCATATCCATCTCCGGGTACGGTTTTTTAAATAAACCGCACTCCAGGCCTGCGTGAATCACCTGAATGTTCGGCGTGCGGTTAAACAGCTTCTCGTAGGTTTCACGTACCAGCGCCATTACTGGTGAGGTTGCGTCCGGCTGCCAGCCAGGGTAGCTGCCTTTTGCCAGGGTTTTTGCCCCCGCCAGCTGGCCGAGCGCGGTCAGCATTTCCACCACGTACTCTTTACCGCTGTCGATCAGGGAACGCACCAGGCTATTGATGACCGCTTCGTCGCCTTCAAACTTCACTACGCCCACGTTCAGAGAGGTTTCAACCACGCCTTTCATCACGTCGGAATTGCGGATCACGCCGTTCGGGGTGCTGTTCAACAGAGCGATAAACGCGTCACGGCTTGCGGCATTCAGCGGTTTTTCGCTGCTTTCCACGGCTTCGGTAACGATCGCGATATTCTTCTCAACCAGGCTCAGTTCATTTTGCAGTGTGGTCAGGTAGCCTGCCGCCAGCGACTTCAGACGATCGACTTTATCGGCCGCAACCGCGAGGGTAGCAAACGCCTCACGCGGAATGGCATTACGCAGCGTGCCGCCGGTGAAGTCGATCAGACGCAGGTCAAGATCCGCCGCGTGGGCGAACAGGAAACGTGACAGGAGTTTGTTAGCGTTACCCAGGCCAACGTGAATATCGCAGCCGGAGTGGCCGCCTTTCAGGCCTTTTAAGGTAACCTTCTGCGTCTGATAACCCGCCGGCAGCGCTTCACGGGTCAGCGGCAGGGTGCTGGTAAAGTCGATACCACCCGCGCAGCCCATGTAGATCTCACCTTCTTCTTCCGAGTCGGTGTTGATCAGAATATCGGCCTGCAGCCAGCCAGCCTGAAGGCCAAAGGCCCCGGCCATGCCGGTTTCTTCGGTCATGGTCAGCAGCACTTCCAGTGGACCGTGCTCAACGCTGTTATCGGCTAAAACGGCCAGTGCAGAGGCCATACCGATGCCGTTATCGGCACCCAGCGTGGTTCCGCGCGCCTTCACCCACTCCCCGTCAACCCACGGTTGGATCGGATCTTTGGTGAAATCATGCACGGTGTCGTTGTTCTTCTGCGGCACCATATCCAGGTGCGCCTGCAGGGCCACCGGCTTACGGTTTTCAAAGCCCGGCGTGGCCGGTTTACGAATCAGGATATTGCCGACCTGGTCACGTTCATGCCAGAACCCCTGCTCTTTAGCCCACGACATAATGTGGCTGGCCAGCGCTTCTTCATGATAGGAAGGGTGGGGAATGGAACAAATTTTGGCAAAAATATCCCACAGCGGCTGCGGGGATAATTGAGACAATTCAGACACGTTGACTCTCCTGTGTCAGCACCACCGACCGCCAATAAGGCAGGGGCGTGCGTTAAATTCGGTTGGACAATTCCCGTCAGCGGATCTGACGCGATGGGGAAATAGTATCACCGTTTATCAGGACCTGCTTGCTTCACCCCGGCAAAAAAGCGGTTATCGACGCCTCTGGTGCTGGTTTTTAGCGCCTCAGATCTCTATAATTTCGCGCAACCTTTCCCATTGCACATTTTTAAGCCAGTTTCTGATCGGGATCTTTTTATGAGTGAAAAATACGTCGTCACCTGGGATATGCTGCAGATTCATGCCCGTAAACTGGCACAGCGCCTGCTTCCTGTTGAACAGTGGCAGGGCATTATCGCCGTCAGCCGCGGTGGTCTGGTACCCGCTGCACTGCTGGCTCGCGAGTTGGGCATTCGCCACGTTGATACCGTCTGCATCTCCAGCTACGACCACGACAATCAGCGTGAAATGAAAGTGCTGAAGCGTGCAGAAGGGGATGGTAAAGGGTTTATCGTGATTGATGACCTGGTTGATACCGGCGGCACCGCGCAGGCGATTCGCGATATGTATCCACAGGCGCGTTTTGTCACTATCTTTGCCAAGCCGGCCGGTCGCCCGCTGGTTGACGATTACATCATCGACATCCCGCAAAATACCTGGATTGAGCAGCCATGGGACATGGGCGTTGCCTATATCCCACCCATCGTTAAAAATTAATTGATGTTGCTCAATGCGCGCCCGGTTTTACCGGGCGCGTCTGTTTTTATCCTTCGCACGCGGACACCGGCTACGATAGACTGGACGCCTGTCCAGAATGCCGGAGGAACTCCCTGTAATGTCGCCGAAAAACCTCAGCGAAGAACTGTTCAAACCGCGTTTTAAGCATCCTGAAACCTCGTCGCTGGTGCGGCGCGTGCGTCATCATCGCCCGATAAACATTAACTCCGCGCTGGATGGCGAAAGCCATGTGGGCTGGTATCGCATGATTAACCGCCTGCTGTGGGCCTGGCGCGGTCTGACCCCGCAGGAAATCAGCGAGGTACTGGCGCGTATCGCGGTCAGCCGGGTGGAGCATACCGACGATCGACTGCTGGATACGGTGATTGGCTATCGTGGCGGCAACTGGATCTATGAATGGTCAAAGCAGGGGGCGCTATGGCAGCAAAAGGCCAGCGAGTGTGAGGACGATCTGCTGTCCGGCCAGCACTGGCTGCACGCGGCGAATCTGTACAGCCTCGCGGGCTATCCCTATCTGAAAGAGGACGAGCTGGCCGAGCAGGCACAGCTGTTGGCAAACCGTGCCTATCAGGAAGCAACCAGCCGCCTGTCGGGCGAACTGCGCGAACTGACGTTCAATATTCCCGACGGCAGTCCGGTAACCGGCTTCCTGCATATGCCGCCGGGCGTATCGGCACCTTATCCAACGGTGATGCTGTGTGCCAACCTCGACTCGCTGCAAAGCGATCACTACCGCCTTTTCCATGACTATCTCGCCCCGCGTGGCATCGCCATGCTGACGCTTGACGTGCCCTCGGTAGGTTTTTCCGCTAAATGGAAGTTAACGCATGATTCCAGCTTCCTCCACCAGCACGTGCTGCGTCAGCTCGAGCAGGTGGCCTGGGTCGATCATACCCGCGTCGGCGTTTTCGGTTTCCGCTTCGGTGCAAACATCGCCGTTCGTTTAGCGTATCTCGAACCCCAGTGCCTGCGCGCTGTGGCCTGCCTCGGGCCGATAGTCCATAGCCTGTTAAGCGATACCGCCTTGCAGGATCGGATACCGGAAATGTATATGGATATGCTGGCCAGCCGCCTGGGGATGTCCAGCACTTCTGACAGTGCGCTGCGCATTGAGCTGAGCCGCTTCTCGCTTAAGCTACAGGGCCTTCTGGGCCGCCGCTGCACTGTGCCGATGCTCTCTGGCTACTGGGCAAACGATCCATTCAGCCCGGAGGAAGAGTCGCGCTCGATCGTCAACTCTTCCGTTAGCGGCAAGCTGCTACCGATTAAGCCTTCGCCCTCAATGAACAATTTCGACCGTGGCCTGCGAGATATTTGCGACTGGCTGGCCCGGCAGTTAAGCGCATGAGTTGCTAAAATCCATGACTTTGCTACAACTATAGGCCCAATCAAGGAGGTTTAACGATGACGTTACCGAGTGGACATCCTAAGAGCCGTTTAATGAAACGCTTTGGCTCCTTAGGCCCTTACATCCGTGAGAACAAGTGTGAAGACGATCGCTTTTTCTTCGACTGTCTGGCAGTTTGCGTCAATGTGAAACCTGCGCCGGAAGAACGAGAATTCTGGGGCTGGTGGATGGAACTGGAAGCTCAGGCGGACCATTTCACCTATGAGTACTACTTTGGTCTGTTTGATAAAGAAGGCAACTGGAAGCCGACAGCCGTAAAAGGTAAGGATAATAATGCCCGCCTCGAAGAGACGTTACGCAACTTCCATGAGCGCCTGAAGGCACTGTTGGTTGAACTGGAACTGGATTTGCGTCCTGCGGCTGATTTTGCCGAGGAGCCGGTAAAGCTGAGTGCCTGATTCATTTTGAGAATAAGAAAAGGCTGGAAGATTCCAGCCTTTGTTTTAAGTAGACACAGCGAGGGGGGGGAAAGTTTTACAACTTAGAACTGGTAAACCAGACCGACAGCAACAACGTCGTCGGTGTTCAGAGACAGTTTGTTGTCGTCTTTCAGCTGGTTAATTTTGTAGTCAACATAGGCGTTCATATTCTTGTTGAAGTAATAAGTTGCGCCCACATCAATGTATTTTACTAAATCTTCATCGCCGATACCGTTCTCGATATCTTTACCTTTGGTCTGGATATAGCCCAGTGATGGACGCAGACCGAAATCGAACTGGTACTGCACCAGCAGTTCCACGTTCTGAGTTCTGTTCGCCATGCCGCTGACGGAAGAACCGGTTACGGTGCTGGTGCCGCTGATTGGCGTCATGTTGCGGGTTTCGGAGTAGATCGCTGCCAGATACAGGTTGTTGGCGTCGTATTTCAGACCTGTGCCCCATGAATCCGCTTTGTCACCGTGGCCGTAAGCCTGAGCCTGCTGCTGGTTAGTACGGTCAGACGAAGTGTAGGCACCGCTGATGCTCACGCCGCTGTCGCCCAGTGCGTAGACCAGTGAGCCGCCGTAACCGTCGCCGTTCTGGCGTGCAACGCTGGTACGGTCGTTAGCGCCGCCCGCGTCATTTTTACCCTGATACTGGAGGGCGAACTTCAGGCCATCAACCAGACCGAAGAAGTTGGTGTTACGGTAGGTCAGCACGCCGGTAGTACGTGCGGTCATGAAGTTATCGGTACGTGCCGTGCCGTCACCGCCGAACTCTGGGAACATATCGGTCCAGGCTTCCACATCGTACAGTACGCCGTAGTTACGGCCGTAGTCGATGGAGCCGTAGCTGCCGAATTTCAGACCAGCGAAGCCCAGACGGGTTTTGTTACCGGTCTGTGCGTCGGTGCTCTCAGTGTTGTTGGCGTTGAACTGATATTCCCACTGACCGTAACCGGTCATCAGGTCATTAATCTGGGTCTGGCCCTTAAAGCCAAGACGAACGTAAGATTTGTCGCCGTTGTTTCCAGCGCTGTCGCTGAAGTAGTGCAGGCCTTTCACTTTGCCGTACAGGTCCAGCTTGTTTCCGTCTTTATTGTAAACTTCAGCAGCCTGAGCGGCGGTGGACAGGGCCAGTGCGGCGGTTAAAATTGCCAGTGCGCTTTTCTTCATTGCTATCAATCCCGAAAGAGTAAAGTTTATGTCCCTTCATATTCCAGACGGCTGCGGGGCAGACTTCGACTGAACTACTTTGGGCTAAGTGGCCCGGAGGCTCTTCTAAGGCAGGAACGTTTTACCTTTTCTCTATTAAACTTTTATTGCAATTTTAAACATTTCTTGTTAATCACGAACTTTTCGACTAGCAAATGGTCAGGGCTTTTTCACGCTTTTCCCCGTCAGGCTGTTGGCTTCCTGCACGACTCCTGTTAAAACGTTTCTTTGCACTCTTTTATGACAAAAACGGCAGGAAATAATGAGCAGCAGCCAGACCCTGGTGGTGAAACTGGGGACCAGCGTACTGACCGGCGGATCGCGTCGGCTGAATCGGGCCCACATCGTTGAGCTGGTGCGTCAGTGCGCACAGCAACATGCGGCTGGCCACCGGATTGTGATTGTTACTTCGGGCGCGATGGCGGCCGGGCGAGAACATCTGGGCTACCCCGAACTGCCGCCTACCATCGCCTCAAAGCAGCTGCTGGCTGCGGTGGGGCAGAGTCGTTTGATCCAGCTGTGGGAACAGCTGTTTTCCATCTATGGCATCCATATCGGCCAGATGCTGCTGACTCGTGCCGACCTGGAGGATCGCGAGCGTTTTCTTAACGCCCGTGACACCATGCGTGCGCTGCTCGATAACCATATCGTCCCGGTCATTAACGAGAACGACGCGGTGGCGACCGCTGAAATCAAAGTGGGCGACAACGACAATCTGTCGGCGCTGGCGGCGATTCTGGCCGGAGCCGATAAGCTGCTGCTGCTGACCGATCAGCAGGGCCTGTTTACCGCCGATCCGCGTAATAGTCCTGAAGCAGAGCTGATTAGCGACGTCCACGCGATCGATGACGCGCTGCGCGCGCTGGCCGGGGACAGTGTTTCCGGGCTGGGTACCGGCGGGATGACCACCAAACTGCAGGCCGCCGATGTTGCCTGCCGTGCCGGGATCGACACCATCATTGCCGCAGGCAGCCGTCCGGGCGTGATTGGCGATGTGATCGCCGCAACGCCGGTTGGCACACGCTTCCACGCTTTTGCAACGCCGCTGGAGAACCGCAAACGCTGGATCTTTGGTGCGCCGCCTGCCGGTGAGCTGGTCGTTGATGACGGTGCGCTTTCCGCCATTCTGGAGCGCGGCAGTTCGCTGCTGCCTAAAGGTATCCGCGATATCAGCGGCAACTTCTCTCGTGGTGAAGTGATTCGTATCCGCAGCCTGCAGGGGCGCGATGTCGCCCACGGCGTGTCCCGCTATAACAGCGACGCCATGCGGATGATTGCCGGCCATCACTCCCAGCAGATTGGCGATATTTTAGGTTATGAATATGGTCCGGTTGCCGTGCACCGCGACGATATGATTGTCAGCTAAGGAATACCAATGCTTGAGCAAATGGGTAAAGCGGCCAAGGCCGCGTCATATCAGCTTTCGGTGCTGTCTACCGAACAAAAAAATCAGGTACTGCTGACGATTGCCGACAGCCTGGAAGCACAAAGCGCGGAGATTCTGGCCGCTAACGAGCTGGATCTTGCCGATGCGCGTCAGCACGGCATGAGCGCCGCGCTGCTGGACCGGCTGATGCTGAATCAGGCGCGCCTGAAAGGGATTGCTGACGACGTGCGCCAGGTGTGCCATCTGGCCGATCCGGTTGGCGTGGTGATTGACGGCAGTAAGCTGGACAGCGGTTTGCGCATTGAGCGCCGCCGCGTGCCGCTCGGCGTAGTGGGCGTGATTTATGAAGCGCGCCCGAACGTCACCGTTGACGTCGCCAGTCTGTGTCTGAAAACCGGTAATGCGGTGATCCTGCGCGGCGGTAAAGAGACGTATCGTACTAACGCCGCTACCGTACGGGTGATCCAGAATGCTCTGCAGCAGCACGGCCTGCCTGCCGGTGCGGTTCAGGCGATTGAGAGCCCGGATCGCGAGTTGGTCAATCAGCTGCTGAAGCTGGATCGCTACGTGGATATGCTGATCCCACGTGGGGGAGCCGGTTTACACAAGCTGTGCCGTGAAAATTCAACCATCCCGGTGATCACCGGCGGTATCGGCGTTTGCCATATCTATGTCGATCGCAGCATCGAGCAGGAAGCGGCGCTGAAAGTGATTGTTAACGCCAAGAAGCAGCGGCCAGGCGCCTGTAACTCGGTGGAAACGCTGTTGATTGATGCCGCCATTGCAGACACTTTCCTGCCGGTACTGAGCGCGCGGATGGCGGAAGAGGGCATTACTCTGCACGCCGATCCGCGTTCGCTACCGCTGTTGGAAAACGGCCCATGCCCCGTTAGCGCGGTGACCGATGCCCAATATCGTGACGAGTGGCTGGCGCTGGATCTTAACGTCAAGCTGGTGGACGATCTGGATGCGGGCATTGCCCATATTCGTGAATACGGCACGCAGCATTCCGATGCGATCCTGACGCGCACCATTCAGCATGCCGATCGTTTCGTTAACGAGGTGGATTCTTCGGCGGTATACGTCAATGCCAGCACCCGCTTTACCGACGGTGGCCAGTTTGGTCTGGGAGCCGAGGTGGCGGTGAGCACGCAGAAGCTGCACGCTCGCGGCCCGATGGGGCTGGAAGCGCTGACCACGTATAAGTGGGTGGCGTTTGGGGATGATACGATCCGCGGGTGATTTCCCGCAGCCTTAGTCAGCCGGCACTTTAGCTTTTGCGTCGTCTGACGGTTTTTTTCCGTATCAGCGATAGCCGAAGCTTTCAGCGAGTGCTGTAGTTTTTGTGTTACCTGGCATTCTTCCCGCGTTGGCAATATTCGGAGTCTGCGCAGGCTGGCGGCTCCTCCGTTGGGCAGGTCCTCGCGCCGCTTTGCGGTGCCTTCACTTCGTTCGTCAGCCGGGCGGACCGCCACAGACGCGCGTCCTGCGCGGCTGTGGCTTCCGCCCACGTCCGTGTGGGCGAATCCTGGCTTCCTCGCTGCGTTCAGCGCTGCGGATGGCCCGAGCGCAGGAGCCGCCAGCCCGCGCTTTAGCTATTGTGCTGCCTGATTGTTTATTACTGCGTTAGTGATGGTTAAAACTACCAGCCAGTGCTAAAGATTTTGTGTTATCCGGCCATATTTTAACTGTCCGGTGTTTTAAGTTGCTGTAAAGCCGCAGAGGCCGAAACCCGATCTCCGGCCCATACCGAACAGTAAATGCAGTCGATACAAGGACTCCAACTCATGATAACACTCAGCCAGATCCTGCCGTTTGCCGCCGTCTCACTCGGCATGGTCCTCACGCCCGGCCCTAACATGATCTATCTGATCTCCCGCTCACTGTGCCAGGGAAAACGGGCCGGTTTCACCTCGCTTACCGGCGTGGCACTGGGCTTTATGTTTTACATGCTCTGCGCCGCACTGGGTATCACCGCGCTGGTGATGGCGGTGCTGCTGGGGTATGACGCACTGCGCTTTGCCGGGGCGGCCTATCTGCTGTGGATGGCGTGGCAGGCGATTTTTGGCGGAAAATCACCGTTTGAGATACGGCAACTGCAACCGGACAGCACGCGTAAACTGTTTACTATGGGGTTGCTGACTAACCTGTTGAACCCTAAAGCGGCGGTGCTTTACCTCACGCTGCTGCCCCAGTTTATTCGCCCGGAGTTGGGCAACGTGCTTGGGCAGTCGCTGACGCTGGGCTTTACCCAGATTGCGATTAGCATGCTGGTCAATAGCCTGATCATCTTTGCCGCTGGCTCCATTGCTACATTCCTTGCCCAGCGCCCCGGCTGGCAAAAAGCACAGCGCTGGCTGATGGGCACGGTACTGGCGGGTTTAGCGGTGAGAATGGTGGTGGACGGCAAGCGCTGAATATTCCCATGTCTCTGCCCGGCATTTTTTGTTATTTTAGCAAATGGAGCTATCCACTATACTCGCCGGGTTTTTCCTTTGGCTTTTTTACGGAAATTATTACCTTTTTTCTCCCACGGCTTGATGAAAGTCTGTCGCTCTTAAGGAATAAGCGCGTCATTAAAGTAAACAGAGGGATCTATGCTGTCAGTTTGTCTGCTTACCTGTAATTCAGATCGCCTGCTCTATGATGTCGTTAAGTCATTAATTCCCGTTGCTGATGAGTTTATTGTGATTGATTCCGGCAGCACGGATCGCACGCTGGAAATTCTCGCTGAACTCGGCATCACCTGCCACTATCACGCCTATACCACCCACGCGCAGCAAATGAACTATGCTGTCTCGCTGGCAAAAAATGACTGGGTGCTCTGCATGGACAGCGATGAAATCCTCAGTGACGAAACTATCGCCGACATCAGGCGTATAAAAGAAGAAGGTCTGAAAAATCAAGGAATTGCCTGGTGCCTTCCCCGTTACTGGTTCGTATTGGGTCAGCCTGTGCGTACTATTTACCCGGTTTCCTCTCCTGATTTTCCTGTCCGGCTTTATAACCGGAATCGGGTAAAGTTTAACGATCGTCCGGTTGACGATGCTGCAGAAGGCGATGTGCAGCGGCAGATATTAGCGGGCTGCGTCAGGCATGATACGTTTTATTCTCTGCATGAGGTGTTTAATAAGCTTAATATTTATACTTCTCGGGTGGTGAAATATAAAAAAATCAGGCCGTCACTAAGCCGTGGAGCAGTAAGCGCGTTTGGTGCGATGTTTAAATGGTATCTGCTGAACGGCTCCTGGAAAGATGGCAAAGTCGGGTTTGTCACCGGTGTGTATGCCGTTGCTTACAGCTTCCTCAAATACTTCAAGGCCTGGTTTTATGCCACGAAAAATAAGCAGTGAGCGGGAACGCGGTTATTATTGAAAAAAAGCATTGATGTCAATTTTACGGTCGGCGGAAAAAACAGATCTGCGAAGATGGTCTGATTTTACTGGTTCGCCTGTCAGCAGGCATTGCAATCCCCGATTTGGCTGTAGCCTACGCTGCCTGTACGGCAGTGAACTTAAGATGTTTAAGCGTGGAGAATTGGCTTTTATTTTATGCTGCCTGTACGGCAGTGAACGCGGCGACTTGCGGGACAATCGCGTTTCCGTATTTCTAAACTATCTGTACGACAGTGAACTTAATGTCGAATACAGGCCTGAATCATGAGCATTTCTAAGTAGCCTGAGCTGCACTTGAACCGATTTCTTCGCCGGTAGTCACTAAACCAGAATCCCCTTCTTACCCCGCTTTTTCAGGCTGTTCACCATCTCTTCCGGCACTTCGCGATCGCTGATGATGGTATCGATTTTCTCCACCGGCAGCACAATGTTGTAACCCTTACGGGCAAACTTCGTCGAGTCGGTCAGCACGATAACCTGCTGCGCCGCTGCGGCCATCACGCCGCTGATGGCATAGCCTTCGTTAAAGGTGGTGATGCCGTTCTCATCATCCAGCCCGTCGGCACCCACAAACATCAGATTGGCAGAGACGTCCCGCAATGCATATTCCGCAATGTTGCCGTGCAGCAATCTGTTCACCACGCCAACCGAAGGCGCGTTCTTTAAGCCGATGACCGTCATTCTGCACACCATGCAGCTGGCCGGTGGCTGCGACGGCAAAGAGGTGATTATTGTTGGCGCGGGCACTATCGGGCTGCTGGCGATGCAGTGTGCGAAAGCGCTGGGTGCACGTTCGGTCACGGCGATTAATATCAACCCTGAGCGGCTGGCGCTGTCGCAAAAGCTGGGGACAGACTACATCTTTAACAGTGCCGAGATGACCGCCGCTGAAATCCGCATCGCGCTGGACTCCAGGCGCTTCGATCAGCTGGTTCTGTAAACTGCCGGCAGTCCGCAAACCGTGGAACTGATCGTCTGGCCGGATGTGGCCCAGGCGGCGGCCAGCGAACAGTTTACTCCCGTCGGGCAGCCTGCCGCGTGGCTCAGTTCCAGCATCAGCGATATTGCCTATGTTTCCGGTGAAGCCGAACAGTTTACCGGTAAGCCCTCTGAGCCGCTGGCGGAGATGTTTCTGGAGCAGGGCGGGTATTTTCTGCTGTGCGACAGTCGTTCTCGCCGTTGGCAAACTCTCGAACAACGGCGCTGGCTGCGGGAAATACTCAGCCCGTGGCAGCTGGCCTCGCATCTGGTGGAGTCGATCAGACCGCTGTGGGTACCTACGGGCAGCCTGCTGCCGGCCTGTATGCATGAGGGCAGTTGCGTTTCACCGTTTGCTGACGATGAAACGCAGCCGCATGCCGTGGTGCTGCGGCTGGCCTGCCATCGCCAGCATCCTGAATACGCCATGCTGATGGCGATGATGCGGAAAAACCTGGCGGCGCAAGGGATCGCGCTGGAGGTGATCGAGCTGGACTATCAGCAGTGGGCGAGCGAAGAGACAGAAGTCGATCTGTGGCTGGGTACGGTGAATTTTCCCGTGCCGTAACAGTGGAACGTAGGTGCCTGGCTGCTGGGCATGCCGCTTCTGCAGCCGCATATCTCCGGCGGCGATGCCGAATGGTATCAACGCTGGCAGCAGCAGTGGCGCGACGGTGCGATCGACTCTCGCCAGCTGGTACAGCAGGTGGTGGAGGCAGGCTGGCTACAGCCGCTGTTCCATCACTGGATGCGACTAAAGGTACCGGAGAATGCACAGGGAATACGTCTGAACAACCTGGGCTGGTTCGATTTTCAAAGCACCTGGATGGAGCCGGAATAGCCGCCGGAAGCGAGGCTGCGGCGGCCCGCTGTTGCAAAAGCGGCGACGACTGATTATCTTGTGGTTCACAAGGTGATGGTGTTCCACCTTTCCCAACCGCCCTGCTCGTAAGGGGCTGATGACGCCTGATAACCCTGACCGTTAACACGAGGTCGGCGTGTCAGGCTATGCGTTTTCTGCCCGCTGGCACCCCGCCTCGAAAGTGCTGAGGATAGCATGCTAAAACCTTTACTGGCCGTAATGATTGGCGGCTGCGCCGGCTGTGTGATCCGCTGGCTGCTTGCCGTGCGGTTCAATTCACTGTTTCCTAATCTGCCACCCGGCACGCTGCTGGTTAACCTGGTGGGCGGGCTGATTATCGGTGCGGCAATGGCGTGGTTTATCCGCAATCCGCAGCTGGACCCCGCGTGGAAGCTGCTGATTACCACCGGATTATGCGGCGGCATGACTACGTTTTCTACTTTCTCGCTGGAAGTCGTCACGCTGTTGCAGGCAGGCAATTATCTCTGGGCCCTGACCTCGGTGCTGGTCCACGTTATCGGATCGTTGCTGATGACGATTGCCGGTTTCTGGCTGGTCTCTCTGCTGTTCTGAATAATGCCAATGCACTGCTATGCAGTGCATTTAATGCGATTCAATCCTGGCTGTCTGAAAGTCAGTATTTGCCGTCCGAATAGCATTATTACTAATTTTACAGACATGAAATAATAAAAACCATCGAGAGATACATAGAATCTGGTAAGGAATGAAATGAGGTGAAATATCGGCTTGTTATATTAAATTTTCACCAGGTGAACTGATTAAATGACGTGCCGGTAAGGGAAATATGACGGGCGTTATTATATTTATTGCTTTATCTGATGTGAAAGGAAAAATCCGGATTACCGCCCTGATTTATCGATGAGCCTTCTATTATGCGTGATGTTATTTTTCTCGGTGTGTCTTTTCCCTGGATTTTAGTCGCTGCAGTGATGGGATGGTGTGGTTATAAGATGGCGATGCTAATACTGATTGAAAGCGGTTTTCAACGAGGATACGGCCACAATCCACTGCTGAATATCGCTTGTTACTGTCTGTGCTTTTGTCTGTGTTATTTACTCCCTGAGGGATGGTAATGACTGGGCTACGAAATCGGTTACTGATTTTGTTGCTATTACCGCTGGTTTGTTTAGGCCTGTGGCAGGTGTGGAACCGTGAACAGAAGGATAACTGGACGCGCGACGGGCGCATCCGTGCTGATATTGTTATTCCCGCCAGCGAAGTCAGTGGGCGGCTCAACCGTCTGTGGGTAAAAGATAACCAGCAGGTCAGGCGCGGTGATTTGTTATTTGAAATTGATGAAAATGATTATTCTATTGCCCTGCAGAAAAGTAAGGCAAATAAAGAGTCGGCGAGAGTAACTATGTTAAAAAAGTATAGTATCTCTCAGCGCCGACAAAATCTGACCAATGCCGTGGTCAGTAAAAATGATGACTTTTGCCGTCATTTATATTGTGCTGCTTTCTTCCGCCCGGTTGCCCGAAAAAACCGGTATTAAAACGTTAAACGGGACGTTGCAGGGGATACTGCTGGCATGCATATGGCTACAGTATGTCTACAGCAGTCTGTTGCTGACGCGATATCCGGATCTGTATTTTCCTGCTCAGTTGCCCGTGATTTTATACGGTGCGCAAATGCTAGCGCGTGAAGCCCTTATGCTGCGTGGGATTACGCTATTAACTACTTTCTACTTTGTTGCTCCTCCGCTCAATATCCAGACGTTTGATTACCATGAGTTTATTAACAACGCTACCGGCTGCTTTGCCGGGATGCTGGGGTTTGCTCTGGGCATAAATCTGATCCTGCCGGAAAAGCACACGGACAGCCTGTCCGGCTTGTTTTCGCAAAAGGAGATTGCCTACACGCTGGGTTACAGCAATCTCTCTTCTTTCATTGCTATGTTTCATAAGGCGACGGGGATGACGCCTCAAAAATATCGTAAAGAGTGCCTTTAGCGATAAACCTCGCCGCAAAGCAGTACTGCTGTAGGGCGGCGTTCATGGAGCCGTTCTGCCATCTGTTCACACGCTTTGCGTGTGGGATAGATGTACTCTGAGACCGGTAGTGCGTCACAGGCATCATGACCGCAGGCGCTGACGAGTAATACGAAGCCGATTAGCATTGCTCACTCCTTTGGCAGATTGGGACCACTTTCAGTATAGGCGATAAGCCACACAATAGCCTTCGCGGCCTGTCTCACGCCAGTGGTTTCAACAGGCTACCGCACATTCCAGTCAATTATGCGATTCGCATTTTCATTAAGGATGCGGCCACTATCACGAATGTTCCGACTCTTACTGTCAGCGTGCGCAGATACGCTATGCTTTATATTTAACCAACGAGGAGGAGAGAATGAGCGGCGAAACAGATTTACCTATTTCTAGCGAAGAAGAAGTGTGCAACATCATCGGCAAGGCAGTGGTTGATCTCAGCGTTAACGGACAGCCCGTCAATAAAGCCACGCTTGGACTAAAGCTGTTATCCATGGCCGATCAGGATAAAGATGACGAACGTATTTTACTTTACTGGATTGCCCGCCGGGCGATCAATCAGCCGCATAAATTTGCGGAGGCAGGTTATTGATACTGCCTGCAACCGGTGCGACTGCCACCGGAGTCAGCGGTCCGCCCGGTTTCTCCCGGGCGGCCATTACGGCCACGGCTGAATCCCATTGCGTTTAGTGCTCATCACGTTCTATCACGATCTCCGCCGGGCAGCTTTCATCCGCTTTCACCCGACGATATTCCGCCTTACCCTGATAAACATAAATACAGGCACGTCCCGCATTACCCCCATTCTGCTCCTGGCTCAGTGAAACGGTGACCTGCTGCGCCCGGCTGCTGAGCGGCAAAAGGCTGCATGCCAAAGCGAACACGATCGGGGGTACGGATAGGTAGGCGCGGAAATTCGGGTGGCGGTTGCGCGAAGGCATCGGACGTCCTTATGAAACGGAATGTAACCTGAGGTAAATCTCTATTGATGTCGCTATTTTAACGCATTGTGCCGGTTAGCATAGATGAAACGCGGGGTTAAATAAATTTTCTGTGAGAAAGGCTGCATTGCAGGTAGAGCCAGGCAGCCATCCGGGGGATTCGCTCTCTATCCGGCGGGCAAAGTTGACTCCGCCGGAGAAGCAATCAGTGCTGCGGATAATGCTGCTTTATCTGTTCGTAAAAAAAGAGTCCCTTCGATGGGGCGGCCATAAAGAAGTGCCAGGTGGTCAGGGGAACGTTATTGTAGGTCAGTGTTCCATGTTTCAGCGTTTCTACCTCGAGAATCCGTTTTTCCATGTCGTAGGCTACGGTTCGAATAACGGATGAGGCTACGGACTGTCTTTTCATTCTGCACCTCTCAGCTGTCATTGGTGGTTAAAATTTAGACGATAGAGGGCATTTTGGCATTGTTTTCGATCAATTATTTATTTTTTTTAGATTGAAAAATAATCAGGCGGGAAAAAATTACCTCGGAAAGTGGAAATCCAACTGCACTTTCCGAGGCTATGCAAATGCATAATACATTACGGGGTTCACTCTAACGTTTTTTTAATCTGTACACATTTATTTTTATTGTACAATTTTAAACATTGAGAAAAGTGAACCGGTACAGTGGCGGGGGGCAGCCTTTCAGGCAGCAAAAAGGGTAACGAAAAACGGCTAAACTTGCTAAAGTTCGCTTTTTCACTGTGTTAGGATTTTTATGTCGAACGAAATTGCACATCCATCCAGCAGCCCAAAGCAGGCTGCCCTTCAGTTGGTTATTGAACTGGTCAGAGCCGGTAAACTTAGTCCATTACAGGGCGATGCCAGCAATATGATCTCGATTTACGAGCAGTTTAAGGCTCACTTCGAAGCGGATAAACACAAGCACTCTTCGGATTCTGCTATCTCCTGAGTGATATTGCCGATTATCCTGGCGGGTAGGGCAGTTGCCATACCCGCTTTTTCTCCCGGCGAGTTTTCGCTTTTCTTACTCACGCGGTCGAAGTAAAGCAAACTCACGCCAATTCCCTGATACGCCCCCTCAACCTGCTTGCCCAGCCCAACCTGCTTTTGCCTCTGTAGCGGCACATAATTGCTTATCGTATAGGCGGCACTGCCGGCGGAATGGGTATGCAGCCAGCCGTTACCCAGATCATCACCCTGCGTATGCTGCTGTACCAGCTTGCTGTCCACTACCGAGGCGATCGGCGAGGTCAGCAGGCGCAGAGCAAGATCCTGACCGATTGGCGATACCCAGCGAATTTCAATCTGGTTGTCGCCGTGAGGGGTGAACTGCGCATCGATGTTTTCCGGCGTCCAGCCAAATTCTGCCAGGATAAACGCCGGGGTTTTATTCAGTTTCACCGCGCGGGTCAGTGAGTAGATCACATCCTTGCTGGTGACTGGGTTGCCGCTGGCGAACTTCGCGCCTGGTTCGAGGGTAAACAACAGGCTGTGCTCACTGCTGCCCGCCTGCCATTCGGTGGCCAGAAAAGGGGCCAGCTTGCGCGGGTCGTCGATACCCGGCTTCAGCAGCGTTTGGTAGACATTAATCAGGCTACTGGTGCTGACGGTTTCGAAACTTTCGGCGGGGTCAAAGCTGATGATGCCATCCAGCGAGATAGCCACAATCAGCGTATCGGCAGGCGTTGCCGCCTGCACCGTACGTCCGAAAATCAGGGCGCAGGCCAGCGCCAAAGGAGCAATTTTTCGCATGATGATGTCCTGAAATAGTGGGGTATATCAGGACTATAGGCGCGTCATGCCGGATCGGAAATGCCGGCTCTGACTAAGGTTAGCTGATAAAGATAATTGTCGGATCAACGGCTTAGCCGACGATCCTGCCCTTATCCATATGCACCGCGCGATCGCACATGTGAGCGATCACATCCGGATCGTGACTCACCAGTACCATGGTCAGATGATCCTGCTGCTTAAGCTGATTAAGCAGGTTGAGGATCTCCGCCTGCACCGACATATCCAGCGCGGAGGTGGGCTCGTCCAGTAGCAGGATCTTCGGCTGTAGCAGCAGCGCACGAACGATAGCCACGCGCTGGCGCTGACCACCGGAGAGCTGGTGCGGATAGCGATCGGCCATTGCCGGGTCCAGCCCAACGTGGCGAAAACCGTCGTTGATGCGATCGTTGATGTTATCCGCCTTCAGCAACTTCAGCGGCTCGGCCAACGTACGGCGCAGTCGATGGCGTGGATGCAGCGAAGCATACGGGTCCTGAAACACCATCTGCACGTCGCGGCGTAACTGGCCGGTAAAGGCTTTGCCCGGCTCGGCCTGGTGGTTCGCCAGCCGCATCGTGCCCTGCCAGTGCGGATTCAGCCCGGCCATCACCCACAGCAGCGAGGATTTACCACAGCCGGACGGGCCGACCAGGCCAAAGCACTCACCGGCGTTAACCGACAGGGTGACATCTTCTACCACGGTGCGCAGCTCATAACCCTGGCGGTGAGCCACGCTGAGCTGGTTTAACTCAATCATGTTTAACTCCCCCGATCAGCGCGGCGCGATCAAGCACCGGCAGCGGTTTACCGTGGGTGGATTTATTTGGCCGGCAGGACCACAACGTCCGGGTGTAGGGATGCGTGGCATGCGGTAAATCAGCGGCGGGCAGGGTGTCGAGAATATCACCCTGATACATCACCATGACTCGCTCGCAGTGCTCGGAAACCTGCTGCAAATCGTGGCTGATCAGCAACAGGCCCATATTGCGATCTTCCACCAGCTGGCGGATCAGACCCAGCACCTGATCGCGCATCGCGTGATCGAGCGCGGAGGTCGGCTCATCGGCAATCAGGAATCGCGGTTCGGCAATCATCGCCATCGCCAGCATCACGCGCTGGCCCATCCCACCGGAAAGCTGGTGAGGATAGCGTTCCATCAGTTGGGCGGGCTGCGGCAGTCCGACCGCCGCCAGGATATCGCAGACCTTTTCTTTGATTTCGCTGCGGCTGAAGTTGCCGTGCAGCTTGAGTGGTTCCGCGACCTGCCAGCCGATGGTGCGCATCGGGTTAAGCGCATATTTCGGGTCCTGCATCACCATGCCCAATTGGCTGCCACGCAGCTGGCTCCAGCGGCGTTCGCTCAGCGTGAGTGCGTTTTCACCGGCAATACTCAGCGTACGTGCCTGCAGGCGCAGGGAAGGGGAGAGCAGGCCCATCAGGCTGCGGGCGGTCAGCGATTTGCCGGAGCCGGATTCACCGACCAGCGCTACGCGCTCGCGGCCAAGGGTAAAGCTGATATTTTTTACCAGCGCCGCGCCGCCGGGGGCAGAAATCGTCAGGCCATCCGCCACAATCGGCGCATCAGCATTAGTCACCATTACGGGTATCCAGTCGGTCACGCAGGCCATCGCCTGTCAGGTTAAAGGCCAGGCTGGCAAACAGAATTGCACCACCGGGAACGGCAGCGACCCACCACTGGTCGAAAATCACTTTACTGCCTTCGGCCACCATCGATCCCCACTCCGCGGTAGGTGGCTGAATGCCCATACCGAGGAAGCCCAGGCCGGCGGCAGAGAGAATAATGCCACCGAGGCTGAGGGCTGCGCGCACCACGGCGGTAGGCAGGCACAGCGGCAGAATATGGCCGAACATCAGGCGCAGGCCGTTAATGCCCTGCATCCTTGCTGCCGCCAGATAGTCACTGCGGCGCAGCGCCAGGGTTTCCGCGCGCGCCTGGCGGGCAAACGGCGGCCAGCTGGTCAGCGCCAGCGCCAGCGCACCGTTCATCAGCCCCGGCCCCATCATCGCCACCAGCGCAAGCGCAATCACCAGGTTAGGCAGCGAAAGGAAAATATCGGTAATACGCATCAGCACGCGTTCACTCCAGCCGCCAAGGTAGCCAGCGCTGATGCCAATCAGCATGCCGACAGGAATGGTCAGCACCAGAATCAGCGATACCAGCAGCAGCGTCGGGCGCGCACCGTAAATCACGCGGGAGAGCAGATCGCGGCCAAAGCCGTCGGTGCCCAGCCAGTGGCTGGCGGAAGGCGGCATCAGACGTACAGCCATTTCCTGCGCGTTCGGATCGAAAGGTGCCAGCAGCGGTGCGAACAGGGCGGCAAAAATCAGTATCCCGACCAGCGTCAGGCCCACGGTCAGGGTGATGTTTCGCCGTTTTTTAAACGGTTTTACCGTTTCGGAATCAAGAGCTTGCGTCATCGTGTCCTCGGGTCGGTCAGGTAGGTGAGCGCATCGGCCAGCGCGTTGATGACGATAAAGCAGCTGCCAATCAGCAGGGTTGAGCCGAGAATCGCGGGCGTATCGGAGGCGAACAGTGCGGTAGTCATATAGCGCCCCACACCCGGCCAGGCGAACACCGTTTCCGTCAGCACCGAGCCTTCCAGTAGCGTGGCGTAGGAGAGCGCAAGCACGGTAATCAGCGTTCCACGTACGTTAGGGAAAATGTGCAGCAGCAGAATGCGTCCCCGGCTGGCACCTTTCGCCCGCGCCAGCGTGACATACTCTTTGCTGTTCTCTTCCAGCAGCGCGGCGCGCAGCAGACGGGTAATGGTTGCCATCGACAGCAACCCCAGCACGACCACCGGTAGCCACAGGTGAGCGATGGCGTTGCGGAACATTTCAGGATCGCCGGATAGCAGGCTGTCGATCAGCACCAGCCCTGTTTTCGGTTCCAGAGTATAAATCCAGATATCATCCAGCCGCCCCGGCCCTGCCGACCAGTGCAGTACCGCATAGAACAGCAGCAGGCCCAGCAGACCGAGCCAGAACACCGGTACTGAATAGCCCAGAAGGGAGATCAGCCGCGCGACGTTATCCAGCAGGCTACCCGGCTTCCACGCCGCCAGCAGCGCCAGGGAAATGCCGAAAACAGCGCCGAAGATCATCGCGCAGGTCGCGAGCTCAATGGTAGCCGGGAAGGTGCGCAGCAGATCGCTGGCTACCGGCTGATTGGTAATACTGGAAATGCCGAGATCGCCGCGAACCAGGTGTTCCAGATAGTGCCAGAACTGTAATGGCAATGGCTGGTCGAGGCCAAGATCTCGCCGAACCTGCGCATAGGTTGATTCGCTGGCGTGATCGCCGGCGATCTGCAGCACCGGATCGACCGGGGAAAGATGGGATAAACCGAAGGTGAACACCAGCAGACCGAGCAGCGTTACCACCAGCGAAATCACGACGCTGAAGGCACCGCTGCTGCGGCGCCAGAACAGCCGTGTACTGCTTTGACGCGGTACACGATCCTGAGCAGCAGGTGCCGCCATTATTTACTAACCTGGCTGTAATAAACCATGTCCGGGTTGATCCCCTGCACGTAGCCTTTCAGATTATCGCGCAGGGCAACAAGGTTACGCGCCTGCAGGCCGACCACGTACGGCGAGTTCTGCTGAATTTCACGCTGCATTTTGTGGTACAGCTCAACGCGTTTTGCCGGATCGCTTTCGGCGGTGGCCGCCAGTGTCTGCTTGCTCAGCTCAGGGATATGCCAGTTGGAGCGCCACGCCAGCGTTTTGCTGCCGTCCTCCGGGTTATAGGCGAAGGCGGCGGCGTTGGTGTTCGGATCGAAGTAGTCTGCGCCCCAGGCGTTCAGCGTGGCTTCATACTGATGCGCTTTCACTCTAGTCGAGACTTCTGAACTAATCCCCGGCAGCACCTCAACCCTCACCCCACCTTTCGCAAAGCTGGCCTGAAGGGCCTGAGCAATATCCAGGTACGGCGGCTGGTTACTGACCGACAGCTTGAAGCTGACGTTTTTCAGCCCGGCTTTTGCCAGAATCGCTTTGGCTTTTTCCGGATCGTAGGTGAACGGATTATCGTTCAGCGCGCCAAGGAAACCTTCCGGCAGGAAGGACTGATGAACCTGGAACTGCCCTTTCAGCAGGTCGTTGGCGATGCCTTTATAGTCGAACAAATAGCGTGAGGCTTCCCACAGTGCCGGGTTTTTGAGCACCGGATTGGCATCAATATTGAACTGCACGTAGTACAGCGAGGCCATCGGCACCGCGAGGGTTTTCACGCCCGCTTTATCTTTTAGTGAGGCGATCTGATCGGCACCCAGGTTACGTGCAATATCGGCGTCGCCCTGTTCCAGCAGCAGACGGCGAGCGGCCGGTTCCGGCACGTTTTTAATCAGCACGTTTTTCAGCTTGGGTGCACCGGCCGGAGAGCTCGGGTTGGCGCTGAGCAGTACCACTTCATGGGGAATATATTTGCGGATCTGATAAGGGCCGCTGCCCGCAGAGTGCTGGGCCAGCCACTTATTGCCGAAGTCGCCATTTTTCACATTGGCCGACACGATTTTTTCATCAACGATTGATGAAACCGGGGCTGCCAGCAAACTCAGCACGTAGGTCGGGCTGACATCTGCCGTCCAGCTCAGTTGAACGTGTTTATCGTCGATTTTTTTCAGATGCGAGTCAACGTTATCTTTCGTCCAGCCAAGCTGCGCCAGAATAAATGACGGATCGAGGTTCAGCTTTATCACGCGGGAGAGCGAGAAAATCACGTCTTCTGGTCGCAAAGGGTTGCCGGAAGAGAAGGTCGCACCATCGCGCAGGGTGAAGGTCATACTGCGATTATCGCTGCCGGGTTTCCATTCGGTGGCGAGCGTCGGCTTCAGATCGGTCGGATTCTGCGGATCGGACTGAACCAGGCGCTGATAAAGGTTGGTAAATGCCTGTACGGAGGTCAGTTCAAAACCGTCTGCCGGATCGAAGCTGTTGGCATCATCGATAGACTGCGCAATGACCAGCGTGTCGGCCGGGGTCGCCGCCGTTGCGGCAAAGGATGCCGCCAGCGCCAGTGCAATAACTGAGGGGACTGTAAATTTCATGACGTTTCCTTACCTTACATTTTTTTCGCGAGTGTAAGTGAACAACCGATAAGAGCAATAGTAGATTATTCGCTATCGATATGCGCGAACGTTATAAGAGGAGTCGAAAGGTTATAACCTCGTCCTGTATGTAACCGATTACGCTAGCGGCTGAAGGCCAGCCACAGCCAGGGGGCAACGCCAAGCAGGTTATTAAGCATATGCAGGAAAATAGGCAACTTCAAACCGCCCGACACCAGCCGCGCGGCACAGAGCAGCAGCGACAGAGCAACCAGCGCAATCAAAGTTTGCAAATGGGCGTATTGCGTATGGATTGCGGCGAAGGCAAGGGAGGTTAGTACCGAACAGGCAACCCGTTGGCGTGGGGCCCACAGTAAAAATCCCTGCATTAAATAGCCGCGAAACAGAATTTCCTCGTACACCGGGGCCAGCAGTACCACGGCCAGCGCGAACAGGATCGAACTGGTTGCATTGCCGCTAAATTGCCCGCCCGTCCAGCTCTCGCGCTGCATATAGAAGGCCTGGCTCACCAGCAGCAAAATGAGCAGCACGCTGAACACCATCACCTGACGCGGGAAGAGTTTACCGACGTGAATATCTCTGTAATGACGCGTGTACCAGCGGAAGAGAGGGATCAGAACAGCAAATTCCAGCGTGCAGAGCACCGGCATCAGTAGCCCACTGCTGACCAGCATGGCGTGGTTGGGCAGGTATCTTACCAGCAGGGTAATGGCATACCAGATAATCAGCATCCCGGCACAGAGCAGGGTTTGAGACACTCTGTCGGGAGCGGTATTCATGGCAACAACCTGTCCAGGAAGGTTTTTTTTCGATGTTAACAACTGTTACGACCCCTGTCGAGTTCGGGATCATTGTAGCAAAGCAGGTTAAGTTTCCGTGGGGAAAAGCCAGTGATGGGGGAGCGATGATCGTGCCGTCGGTTGCCCCGGTGAACTGCACCGGGGCCGGGAGGATGTTAGCGGACTCTCACCGCGACCAGCGTCATGATGACGGCAAAGGTGACAAAAATTGCCAGTTCCATAAGAATCTCCTCTTTGGGAAAACTCCTAAAATTATAGCTAAAACCTGGATTTTTTATGAACGATGCGTGCGCAGTAAGGCGAAACGTGCCGGATCATCGTCAGTTCTTTTACCTGCGCATTATTGCGTTAATCTGTTAATCTTTAACTCAATTTGCCGATTATTTACGCGAAAAGAGGAGCAGGAACAGTGAAATATTATGGAAAAATAGCGTTCGTTGCGGCGTTGATGGCGCTGGCGGGCTGCCAGTCGTCTGGCCAGAAAACGGCAGTGAATGCGCCGGTGGACCCGGAAATGGATCGCTGCGGCGCATCTGAATTACAGCAGTACGTTGGCAAGCCTCTCACTGCGCTGGAAACGCTGCACTTTGAGAAACCGGTGCGCGCGATCCCCTACAATTCAGCCGTTACCATGGACTTTAATCTGAATCGCATTAACTTCTTAGGCGATCAGCAGGGCAACATTACTCAGGTCTACTGCGGTTGACCGATGCTGGCTGGCCGTGCAGGCCGGTCAGTACTGCCATTTTCTGACCCACCACAAGCGCAAGAGCACCCCCGTGTTGCTGGTCCAGCCGCTGCTGGTGCTGGCCACTTCCCCCTTTGCAATAACAAGCAGTGTGGGTTTGCTGGCCACCTGCCAGTGAGCCGCAAGACTGCCGTTACTGTCATTAACCACCGGCAGATTGAAGTGATGCCCGTTCAGGTAGCGTACAACGCTGATGTCATTTCCCGACATGCTGGCGACGGTCAGCACGTTGGTGCGCTCATCGTTGAGTTTGATCATCAAGGGAATGGTGTCATGACAGGCCGCGCACCAGCGGTCCCAAAATAACACCAGTAGCGGCTTTTTTTCGCTGAGTTCCGCAAGCGTCAGGTCTCTGCCGTCAATGGTATGCAAAGACTGGCTGGCGAAATCTGCGGGCAGATCGGGTGCCCGAATGCCATCAACCAGTCGGATGACCAGAATAAGGGACAGGAGAGGTAGTAGCAGGTAAAGCCCGACCTTTTTAAAGCGGTTAATAAGAACGATATACCAGTTATTCATCTGCCATCTCCAGCCTGCCTTCGGCGCCTATCTTAATGACGCTATGCCGAATAACAATCGTTTGCCGTGTAAACATTCGTATAGGGAATATTCCCCATCCAGGCAGGCGGGTTTGTGCTGTCATCATCCTGCAACGCGCTGATGGCAGTATCTTTCTGCACACAACGTGACTTCCTCGTCACTCCAGATATGCAATGCTCGTCTTTAACCCGCTGTTTGCGGGTTTTTTTTCGGGATAAATAGAACGGCGGCTCAGCGGTTTGAGGGGCATATCGTGTTTATTTGTTGCCGTTGAAAATCTGCGTCAGCAGGTTGCGATACCCCTGGAGGATGGTTTCATCGGCTTCTCCTTCCAGTCGGGCGATGACGCTGGCAATAATCGCGTCGTTGCTGAGCGGTTTCCCGTTCTGCATCAGCTCCACCATAATCGCTTCCAGCAGCTCGCTTTCTCTGGGAGCCTGGAATGCCGGGCTGTTAAAATAGTCGGTAATTGCGCGGCCTGCGCCCTGAACGTGATAAGCCATGATACACCTCCACAGACGCATCCACGGAAGAGCCGATCGCCTTCAATGGAATCATAATTGTTGTTGTGAATACGAGAGAATTGGGCAAGAAATATCCGCTCCCGCTACCTGAAAAAGATGACCGGAGATTCTGTAAACTGTAGATGTGCGGTGCCGGAATGCCAGTAACAGGCGGAAATATTTTTAAGCACCTTGAAAAGTGTTCCGGGCGGTGGAATCTGCCCGGAAGGCGTGTGTGTTTATCCTGCGTGATAGGTCGTAATGACTTCGATTGTTCCGTTGATCATAAATTGCACACCCATGCAAACCAGCAGGAACCCCATCAGGCGGGAAATCGCTTCAATACCGCCTTTGCCGACCAGTCTCATGATCGCGCCTGAACTACGCAGGCAGACCCACAGAATGAGGCTGACTGCAAAAAAGGTCAGTACGGGGGCAACGGTAATCACCCAGGGAGCAAAGGTGGTACCGCTGTGAATCGTTGCTGCGGTGGAGATGATCATCGCAATGGTCCCCGGCCCTGCGGTACTGGGCATCGCTAACGGGACAAAGGCGATGTTGACGCTTTTACGCTCGTTCATTTCATCCATTTTGTGTTCGGCTTCCATGGAATGCCCCGCCTGCTGCTGAGGGAAAAGCATGCGGAAACCGATAAAAGCAACGATCAATCCGCCAGCAATACGTAGGCCGGGAATTGAAATACCAAAGGTATTCATGACGACGTTACCGGCGTAGTAGGCAACGGCCATAATAATAAACACATAGACAGACGCCTGAAGCGACTGCCGGTTACGCTCTTGATAGTTCATATCCCCGGCCAGCCCCAGAAACAGGGCTACGGTCGTCAGGGGGTTCGCCAGCGGTAGAAGCACTACCAGGCCAAGGCCTACGGCCTTAAACAGTTCAATCATTCTGTTATATCCTCATTGAACGCAGACTTAGTTATTGATATTTCATATTCTTCAACCAGAAAAAGAAGCCTACATTAACGGCGATCTGTCCCGTTGACAAAAAATGACCTGAGACAAGAAAAGCAGAATGAAGGTGAGTATACAAAGTGAATAATAAAGAGGGTGAAAATATATTGTCATTTAAATCATTGTGTTGGTCGTATTTTATTTATTAATTTTTTTTTCCGCTTGAACCCGGCGCACGGTTATGCGTAAATGCTTGCGTTGGTTTTGAAACAGACCCACGTATGCGAGCAATTTTAGTAAAGCAGTCTGCAGTTAAAGCGTTACACAGCTTATTCCTGACTTCCTTCTTGAGTGCCTCATAGTAATCCCCTGTTGAAAAACCTTGTGCCCCTGTGGCTTACTACATAATTGAAGGAAAGACTCATGTCTAACAAAATGACTGGTTTGGTAAAATGGTTCAACGCTGAGAAAGGTTTCGGCTTCATCTCTCCAACCGACGGCAGCAAAGACGTATTCGTACACTTCTCTGCAATTCAGAACGGCGGCTTCAAGACGCTGGAAGAAGGCCAGAAAGTAGAGTTCACTATCGAAAACGGCCAGAAAGGCCCAGCAGCTGCTAACGTAACTGCACTGTAAGATAGTCACTCCTTTCATTCGCTCGGCGTTTAACGCCTGAGATGATGAAAGTTAAAAAACCCGCTCCGGCGGGTTTTTTGCGTTTTCAGGACCACAGCTTCGTTGGTGTTAGTAGAAAATTCTGAAGTGAAGCCCATCACCTTATTTGTTCTCGCGCCGTCGCTGACAGTTGTTACACTTGTCGCTCATGATGTTGTTATAAGGCCGCAAGTGCAGTCCGATGGAATCCTGGAAGGTTAATCTAATCTCAGTCTGGTTTGGCTGTCTGTTTACCGGGCTGGCGATCAGTCAGATAATCCCGTTTCTTCCCCTCTATGTTGAACAGCTTGGCGTGACCGATCCGGCGTCACTGACGCTATGGTCCGGGCTGATTTTCAGTATCACCTTCCTGGTTTCAGCGATTGTTTCACCGATGTGGGGAAGCCTTGCCGATCGAAAAGGGCGCAAGTTGATGCTGCTACGCGCTTCGCTTGGCATGGGGGTGGTGATCCTGCTCCAGGCCTTTGTCACCAATGTCTGGCAGCTGCTGGCACTGCGTGCGCTGATGGGGCTGACTTCGGGCTACATTCCCAACGCAATGGCGCTGGTGGCGGCTCAGGTACCGCGCGAACGCAGCGGCTGGGCAATGAGCATGGTATCCACCGCGCAAATTTGCGGGGTGATTATGGGGCCGCTGATGGGCGGGCTGCTGGCTGACTGGATAGGACTGCGGGCAGTATTTATCATTACCTCAGGGCTGCTGTTGATAAGCTTTCTGATAACGCTGTTTTTGATTAAAGAAAGCGGTGTCATTCGGGTCAAGAAAGAAGACAATCTTAGCGGCAGCATGGTGTTCCGTACTCTGCCGTGGCCAACGCTGACCATCAGCCTGTTTTTTACCACGCTGGTGATTCAGCTGTGCAACGGGTCAATCAGCCCGATTTTGACGCTGTTTGTGCGCGAACTTGAACCGAACGTGCAGAATATTGCTTTTATCAGCGGCGTAGTGGCGGCGATCCCCGGCGTCTCCGCGTTGTTGTCCGCACCTTCACTGGGGAAACTCGGCGATCGTATTGGCGCGCAGCGCATTCTGTTTGCATCGCTGATCTTTTCCATCCTGCTGTTTATCGGCATGTCGTGGGCCAGCAGTGCCCTTGAGCTGGGCATTCTGCGCTTCCTGTTGGGCTTTGCCGACGGTGCGATGATGCCCGCCGTACAGACCCTGCTGTTGCGCTACTGCAGCGATCGAGTGACCGGCAGAATTTTTGGTTATAACCAGTCGTTTATGTACCTCGGTAACGTGGTAGGGCCACTGATGGGCTCGGGAATCTCCGCTGCAGGTGGGTTCCGCTGGGTATTCGCCGCCACCGCCGTTGTGGTGCTGGTGAATACCGTGCAGCTGATCTGGATTTACCGCCGCCCGCGCGGTAATCGCACAGGCGGCGTAACTTCAGGCCAGTGACAGCGTTAGCTGATAGCGGTACTGCCGGGCAGACAGCAGGAAGTCAGGGTTAACGCTCGGGCTCCAGGAGTCGTCGCCGCCTATGCCCATATGATAACCGTCAAGGATCAGCCAGCATCCCGGTTCATCACGCAGCAGGTGGCGATGTGATGTATCGCGGAGCTGTTCTACGCTGTGGCGGCTCAGTGAGAAGTGGAAATCTCCCTCAGCCTTGAGTCCAGCGTATTCCAGTTCGCGGGTGCCGCCCCGTAGCCCGTTCTCCCCCGGGAAGACATAGGCAGTACTGAGTTCTGCCAGCGGTAGCTGCCAGCGGCTGAACTCAGCGGCCAGCCGCCGATCGGGGTAGTTTTCGTGCGGCCCCAGGCCCAGCCAGCTGGCGTACTCCGCTACTTCGGCCAGCTGACAGCGCAGGCCGATACGTGCAGGTTCCGGCTGACCGGCGGCAATATCCACCTCAACGTCGATGCTGAGTCTACCCTCACCGTCGAACAGATAGCGCTTGCGGCTGATAAAACGCGTTTCCCCCGCGGCCTGCCAGGCGTGGATGCTGCCGATCTGCACGCCGTGGCTCAGTTCATCCGCCTGCAGACTAATCAGCAATGGCTCAAGCTGGTTGTAACCGGCCCGCCGCCAGCGCTCGACCCATGCACGAGGATCGACGCGGGTCACCTCACTGATGCCTATATCATTATCCAGAGGCGCACGCACAAACAGATCGGAGAGCGGGGAGAGCAGCTGTGGTTTATCGTCACGAAGCCACTGCGTCAGCTCGCCGCTGCTGCGGCTGAACTGCCAGCGCTGGTCACCGTGCTGCACGTCGAACAGCTGTGCGGTTTCGGTAAGTCGGGGGCGCTCAATATTTTGCCGGGATCGCGGCAGCGAGAGCGCAGCCGGCAACCGCCAGCCGTCCCATGCCACGCGGTGCCCGGCGGGCGACCATGCCGTGGCGGCAGGCTGTATCACTTCGACCCGCAGCCACAGTTCACCGGCCAGTTCGGGCAGATCGCCCAGAACCAGGCTGATGCTTTGTTCCGCCGCCAGCTCCAGAACCTGTTCCCCTCCGCCTGTCCGCTGGCCTTCGTGTTCAATATGCCAGCGCAGAGCCTCGTTATCGCTGCTGCGGAACAGGTATTCACTGGTAATCCGCAGCGTCAGCGGGGCGTAGCTTTCAACCGTAAACTGGAAGAACTGCTGGGCGCGCTGGGCCTCAAACAATGAAGGATGCGGGGTACGATCGGCGAAGACCAGGCCATTCATACAGAACTGGCGATCGTTAGGCGTATCGCCAAAGTCGCCGCCGTAAGCCTGCCAGCTGCTGCCGTCGGTTTCATGACGGGTCAGGCTCTGATCGACCCAGTCCCAGACGAATCCACCCTGCAGGCGCGGGAACTGGCGGAACGCCGCCCAGTAGCGGTCAAAGCCGCCGAGGCTGTTGCCCATTGCGTGGGCATATTCACACAGAATCAGCGGGCGCTGTTCCTCCGGCAGGCCAATCCATTTCTTCAACGACCACTTCGGTACCGCATCAAACGGCTGATCCTGATCCACTCGGGCATACATCGGGCAAATTATGTCGGTGGCGGCGGTATTGGCTCCGCCGCCTTCATACTGTACCGGGCGGCTGGGATCGTGGCTCTTAATCCAGCGATAAAGCGCATCGTGCGTACTGCCGTGGCCGGACTCGTTGCCGAGCGACCAGATAATAATGCAGGCGTGGTTACGATCCCGCTGCACCATACGCGTGACGCGCTCGCTGAAGGCATTGAACCACTGTGGATCGTCAGACAGGCGATTCATGGGCTGCATGCCGTGGGTTTCGATATTGGCTTCATCAACCACATACAGCCCGAAGCGGTCGCACAGGCGATACCACAGGGCGTGATTGGGATAGTGCGAGCAGCGCACCGCGTTGAAATTATGCTGCTTCATCAGCATGATATCGCGGATCATCGTCTCTTCATCCATCACCTGACCGCGATCCGGATGATGTTCATGGCGGTTGGTACCGCGGATCAGCAGCGGCTTGCCGTTAAGCTTCAGCAGCCCGCCCTCTACCGCAATATGACGGAAACCGACGTCATATGCTTCACTTTCAAGGGGCGCACCGCTGGCATTAAGCAGCGTCACCACAACACGGTAAAGATAGGGCGTTTCCGCACTCCACAGCAGCGGCTGTGGCACATTGATGCTGAGCAGTGTACGGTCGGTATAGCTGCCGCGCTCATCAATAACAGTACTACCCAATGCCTGGCGGCGTTCTGCAATCAGCGTATCCTGCTGCCAGAGGGTAACTTCAACCTGGTGGTCGCGTGCATCCTGTTCTGAGCAGACTGCCAGCACCCGCAAATCGGCGCTGTGAAACTCCGCGCTCAGGCGGGTTTCGATCTGAACATCCTGCAGGTGGACCGCGGGTTTATGCAGCAGACTGACGTCGCGGAAAATACCGCTCATCCGCCACATATCCTGATCTTCCAGATAGCTGCCGTCACACCAGCGTAGCACCATTACCGCAATCCGGTTTGTGCCGCTTTGCAGTACATCACTGAGGTCGAATTCCGCTGGTAATCGACTGTCCTGTGAATAGCCGACAAACCTGCCGTTGCACCACAGATAGAAGGCGGAGTTCACGCCGTCGAAGATAATCCGCGTTTGTCCGCTTTGCAGCCAGTCGGCAGAACAATCAAATGTGAGCGAGTAACAACCAGTGGGGTTTTCGGCAGGAACACGCGGCGGATCGACCGGAATCGGGTACTGCACGTTGGTGTAAATAGGCGCATCGTAGCCGGAAAGCTGCCAGTTTGACGGCACGGTGGCACGTTCTGCCGAACCGAGGTCAGTTGCGATCCAGCTATCCGGAACCGCTTCCGGTCGGTCAAAGTAGCTAAATCTCCACTCGCCGCTCAGTGACTGGATCGACGGACTGGGGCGATCCTCTTGCGCGGATTCACTGCTGCGCCAACTGGCGAACGGAGGGTGGCTGGTTAAGCGGTTGATCTGAGTAACGGCAGGGTTCTCCCAGTAACGGAGAGACACCAGCTGCTGCAGTGAAAGTGGATTACGATCGGTCATGGTCAAAATCTCATCAATGTCATGCGCTCACATTGTCGTGAATCCGCGCTCTTGTAAAGCGAAAATCCCACGGAATGCGAGGCGGATCGCGGCAATTAAATCTGGTGAAAGCGAATAACACCCGTGACCAGGACAGGGTTGTGCGTGAAAAGTAACAGGAAATTGTTAAACACGGTTACGGCGAGTAAAAAGCGCCGCTAACCGGATTTTTCTGCATTGTGAGCGGTCCAGACGGCAATTACTATCGCGGGAGAAATGAGGAGGGCATCCTTATATTGTGACCCGTGAGGTTTTAACATGATTCGTATTCTTAAGGCGGCGAGTATCGTCGCGCTGGTGGCAGCGCTCAGTGGATGCCTGTTCCCTCCTCCGGGCGGTGGCGGCGGTTGGGGAGGCGGCGATGGTGGCTGGGGCGGCGGCGGTCCTCACGGTGGGTTTATGGAACCGGGCCGATAATCACTCAGACCCCGGGGTATCTGGGCTTTCGGGGTCTGTCCTGCATCATCCTTTCTCCTGTTTTACTCCCGTTAATTTCAGCGAAACGTTTCGAAAATGTAAAGATGATTATTTGCTCTTTTTCCGTGCATAAGTAACGAAAATATAAAGCGAATACTGTTTTCTTTTATTTAAACCAGTGTTACCGTCTTGCTTTACCTTGCTGAGACAGTCGCATGAAAAATCTCATTGCAGAATTACTGATCAGGCTTGCAGAAAAAGAAACGGAATCCAAAGAGCTGGTTGCCCAGGTGGAAGCATTAGAGATTGTCGTAACGGCTCTGTTACGTAAAACGGATGCAGAACAGCTGCGGCAGATAAACGAAAGTATCAACTCAGCGATCCAGACGGCTTCAACCGGGGAACAACAACACCCGGAAGATCTCACGCTGTTGCAAAGCTATATTCAACGTTTGCTGAATCACCCCCGCCAGTAATTATTTTAACCAGCGACGACGGTGCCGCTGTTTGTCGCTGTGATGTTGAATGCAAATCTCAGTACTTTTTCTCGCCGAATAGAAAAGCTGTGCCAAACTTTACCCGTACCGAAAAACAATAAGGGATGGGAAGGCTATGAAAATGACGATCGCAATATTAATGTTGTCTGCTGTTGCTGCTGGCTATGCGGGAGCCGCTGAGAAAACCGCGCAGCAGCAAAAAATGACGGTATGCAATCAGCAAGCCGGTGAGAAAGCGCTTAAGGGCGATGAGCGTAAGGTTTTTATGAGTAACTGCCTGAAAAAAGACGCAAAAGTTGATGGAATGACGCCGCAGCAGATGAAAATGAAAACCTGTAATGCTGACGCCAGCCAAAAAGAACTGAAGGGCGATGCGCGTAAAACCTTTATGAGTTCCTGTCTGAAGAAAAGTTAACCTTCCGCCATACCGCGATACAGGGCCATTCTAAATTAAGCGGCCACTCAGGCCGCTTATCTAAACCTCTATTAAACCGATAATCATTCCCTTTTTCCTGTCATCAATTTTGGCACTGGCGGATTAACTATTCCTGTTGCCTCTTATTAAAATCTCAGGCTTCACATTCTTTCCTGCATGATCCAGGAGCACCGTACTCCTGGCTTCAATGTGGGGGTAAGCTAAGGAATACTTACATGGTGGCTTTAATTATTATCGGTATCTTTGTGATTAGCGTTATCTATGCGCATTCACGTGGCGTGGAAAAGCAGAAGTTCTCCAGGCAATTATTCGACCACTCAACCTTTATGGCTCCGGTAAATATGTTTATGACCGGTTTTTCGAAGCTGCCCGCGAAACAGCCCTACTTCGATCCCGCAGAATTCCCTGAGCTACAGCAGATCACCGACAACTGGCAGGTAATCCGCCAGGAGGCCCTTCAGCTTCAGGATCATATCAAAGCTTCGCAGACTCAACAGGATGCCGGTTTTAATACCTTCTTTAAGCGTGGCTGGAAGCGTTTTTATCTGAAATGGTACGGTGATGCGCACCCCTCAGCGATGTCGCTTTGCCCGGTTACCAGTGAGCTGCTGAGTAGGATCCCTTCAGTTAAAGCGGCAATGTTCGCCGAACTGCCCGCAGGGAGCCATTTGGGTAAACACCGCGATCCCTATGCGGGGTCCGTGCGTTATCACCTTGGGCTGGTGACGCCGAACGACGATCGCTGCTTTATTGAGGTAGACAGAGATCGCCATAGCTGGCGCGACGGCAAGGCGGTACTATTTGATGAAACCTACGTTCACTGGGCGCAGAATAAGACGGAGCAGACGCGTATTATACTTTTCTGCGATATTGAGCGCCCGATGAAATGGCGGTGGGCACAGAGAGTTAATCACTGGGTAGGATCGACGCTGATGTCTGCCGCCAGCTCACCTAATGATGAAAACGATCGGGTTGGGGGCATTAACCGTATCTTTAAGTACGTCAACCGCCTGCGCGATGCCGGTCAGAGACTAAAAAAACGCAATCGTAAGCTTTACTACTGGGTCAAGCACGGGCTTATTGCGTTGATTTTCGCCATTATTATTGTGCCGGGCCTGATTCTTTAATTCTCTGTTGAGTGGCGATAAATTACGCGGCGAGTAGCGCACTGGTTACTCGCCTTAGTTCTTGTGAACAACAGACAGTGAATTACGCCCGGCTCATTCGATCTGATTTAGCCATGCACTGCTGCATGGCTTCGATCACGGCGGCACGGAAACCTTTCTCTTCCAGCACTTTTACCGCTTCGATAGTGGTACCGCCGGGAGAGCAAACCATATCTTTCAGCTCTCCGGGATGCTTACCGGTCTCCAGTACCATCTGTGCGGAGCCTTTTACCGCCTGCGCGGCAAAACGGTAGGCCTGCGCGCGCGGCATTCCGCCCAGCACCGCCGCATCCGCCATCGCTTCAATAAACATAAACACGTAGGCCGGTGCCGACCCGCTTACACCAACAACGGAATGGATCAGATATTCCGGCACCAGTTCGGCTTTGCCAAAGCCGTTGAAAATCTCCACAACTTCTTTTGCTTCCTCATGGGAAACCAGCACGTTTGGCGTTACCGAGGTCATGCCTTCGTTGACCAGGGACGGGGTATTGGGCATTACGCGGATAATTTTACGGTCGTGGCCCAGCACGCTGGCCAGCGAGTCGAGCGTTACGCCAGCGGCGATAGATACCACCACGCTCTCTTTATTCAGGCTGTTGGCGACGTCCTTAAGTACGTTGAGGATCACGTTTGGTTTCACCGCACCAAACAGAATATCGGCCTCACGGGCGACTTCTTCTGCGCTTTCGGCCGGGGTAATGCCATACTGCTCCTGCATCATTTTATTGGTTGCCGGCTTGCGGTCGTAAACCCAGATATTCTCAGACGTGACCTGCCCGGCCGCGACCAGACCTGCAATGATAGCTTTCGACATGTTGCCGCAGCCAATAAAACCGATTTTCTTGTCCACCATATTCTCCCTGCGAGTTCGGTAAAAAAAGTGTGCGCTTATCTCATCCCTCCACCTTAACGCAGCTTTGGGCAGGCTTAAACCGAAAGGTTTTGACAGGGCACAGTACATGCTTATTAAGTGGTCGTAGCAGATTAAGTTTGCCATTCCGCAAAAGAATGGGAAGATCGCCATTATTATCAATTTTCAATCTAAGGAAGTGGTGATGCCAATTTGGGTCGATGCCGATGCATGTCCGAAAGTGATCAAAGAAGTGCTGTACCGCGCGGCGGATCGTGAGCAGGTGATGGTAACGCTGGTGGCGAATCAGTCGCTCAGCGTACCGCCGTCGCGTTTTCTTCGCACGCTGCGGGTTGCTGCGGGTTTTGACGTCGCCGACAATGAAATTGTCCAGCGCGCAGAAGCGGGCGATTTGGTGATTACCGCCGATATCCCCCTGGCGGCGGAAGTGATGGAAAAAGGCGCCGTGGCACTCAACCCTCGCGGCGAACGCTATAGCGAAGCGACCATCCGTGAGCGCCTGACGATGCGTGATTTTATGGATACCATGCGGGCCAGCGGCGTGCAGACCGGCGGGCCGTCAACGCTCAATCAGCGCGATCGGCAGGCTTTCGCCAACGAGCTGGACAAATGGTTACAGCAGCAGAAAAAGGCAAAATAAGCCTGGTGTAATTTATTTTTTACAGTTAAATTTTTTTAAATTCAGTTGGTTGAATTGAAAGGTGCCTGGCCTGACTGTAAATAAAACGTTACTGGTAGCCCCGGCAGAAAATGTCCGGTATTATGCCCGGCATTGTTCATTCTTCCGCTTTGTTAGGAAAGTCCTGCTATGTCATTACCCATCTATCTCATCGGCGCTCGCGGCTGCGGGAAAACTACCGTTGGCCAGGCTTTGGCTGCGGCACTGGGTTATGACTTTTGCGATACCGACTATTATCTGCAGCAGGTTAGCGGTAAGACCGTGGCAGAAATTGTAGCGGAAGAGGGATGGCCGGGTTTTCGCAGCCGTGAGTCTACCTCGTTAATTGCCGTTACCGCGCCCGGCAAGGTGATTGCCACCGGTGGCGGTATGATTCTGGCTGCCGAGAATTGCCAGTTTATGCACGACAACGGGCACGTTATTTATCTCAACGCGCCGGCTGAAATTCTCGCCTCGCGGCTGGAAGCCTACCCTGAAAATGCGCAGCGCCCGACGCTAACCGGTCGTCCTATCGCTGAAGAAATGGCCGAGGTACTTGCGGCCCGCGACCAGCTCTACCGCCAGGCAGCCCATCATATTGTTGATGCGATGCAGTCCCCGGAAGCTGTTGTACAGCAGATTGTTAACGCGCTTTCTCTGGCTCAGGCCAGCTGAATTCCTCCTGGCGTCGGGCTTACGGATAATTTTGTATCTCCCCATGCAAAGCGATAAGTGGCTGATAATGTCTATAATTAAGTCAGGTCCTGATACGGATCTGATTTGGTAGAAATCTCTGCCACCTGAGTTGCTAACCACAGGAGGGAATGTGATGTGCCAGGAAAACCACCCTATCCACGGCATGCCTCGGTTGTGCCGGTGAACAAGGGCGCACCCGACAACACCGTCATCTGGTACGAACTGCGTGCCGATCATCCTAAGCCCGACACCCTGATCAGTGAGCACGAAACCGAACAGGAAGCACTGGATGCCAAAGCGCGATACGAAGATCGCTCCAAAGAGTAAGCGCCGGGCAGGGATGCTGTATTACGTTTTCTTCATCTTCCATTTTTAACCGAAGAGTAATTTCTACTTAGTCGCTTCGACGGCAGCGTAATACTCTGTCGTTAAAGCCTGTTTCACTGCAATATTTTATCTTACTGATGCTTTCCAACAGGAATGTTTTCCCTCCGCGTGGTTAAGCCACTACCCGTGTTTTTGCCGCTGCCAGCCCGGAGCATCCTGATGAGGAACTGTTGATCGATGCGGCGCTGTCGTTGCAGGAGCAGGGGGCCGATGTGGTAGTGCTCGACAGTATTGCCTACCAGCAGCGGCATCGTGATTTTTTACAGAAACTGTTAGGGATACCCGTGCTGTTGCCAAACGTACTGGTGGCCAGGCTGGCGGCGGAGCTGCTGCTGTAAAGGCCACCCAGACCGGTGAAAAAGCGTGACAGTTCGGTAAAAATGCCTCTATATTGCCTGCTTACCTTTGTATCTGATTTTAAGGAATTTATATGCTCAACGTTAGTGAGTATTTTGGCGGTAAAGTGAAGTCCATTGGTTTTGACAGCGCCAGCACCGGCCGCGCCAGTGTAGGCGTCATGGCGGAAGGTGAATACACCTTTGGTACCGCACAGGCGGAAGAAATGACCGTAGTAAGTGGCTCGCTGAAAGTGCTGCTGCCGGGCGAAGTGGAGTGGAAATACTATCAGCCGGGTGACGTGTTCAATGTACCGGGTCACAGCGAGTTTCATCTTCAGGTTGCCGAGCCCTCTGCTTATCTGTGCCGCTATCTGAAAGATTAATCTGCGAAATCCAGCAAAAGGCGCGCTACGGCGCGCCTTTTGCTATCCGCTAGCGCTGGGCTTCGCCGCCTAATGCTTCAACGGTATTGCTAATCAGCGCGGCCAGTTCACCGGTCATCAGAATAAAATCAGCATCGAAGCGACCGGAAACATCTTCCCGATCGATATCGTCATTCTGCTCACGCAGCGTATCGGCGAATTTCAGACGCTTGAGTGAGCCGTCATCCGACAGCACGAACTGAATGCGTTCCTGCCAGTCAAGTGCCAGTTTGGTCACCAGTTTGCCGGCTTCAATATGGTTAGCGATCTCATCACACACCAGATCCTGTTTCTTACAGCGGATTACGCCGCCGTCTTCCAGAATCGCTTTCAGTTCGGCTTCATCCATCAGCGCAAATCCGGCAGGCAGATCGCCTGAGCGTACCCATTCGGTCATTGTCAGCTCAATCGGGCTTTCCAGCGTCAGCGGCACCACCGGCAGCGAACCGAGGCTTTTTCGCAGCAGGGCAAGCGTGTCTTCGGCTTTTTTCGCACTGGCACAGTCAACCATGATCAGGTTGTTCACCGTGTCGATCCACAGCCAGGTCTGGCTGAAGCGGCTGAAGGCGCGCGGCAGCAGGCTGTGCAGAACTTCATCCTTCAGCGAGTCTTTTTCGGTTTTTTTCAGCTTGCGCGACTGTTCGTGTTCCAGCTTGCTGATTTTGGCTTCCAGCGCCTGTTTAATCACCGGAGAAGGCAGAATTTTCTCTTCTTTGCGGGCGCAGATCAGGATCTGACCGTTGGTGACGTGAGTCAGCGCGTCGCTGCGCGGGCCGATGGGGGAAACCCAGCCGGTTTTTGCCATATCCTGACTGCCGCAGGGGGTGAAAGAGAAGGCATCGAGCTGTTTTTCCATCTCGTCTGCCGCCAGTGGGATCTCGCGATTAAGACGATAAACCATCAAATTTTTAAACCACAGCATGGTGCATTCCCTCTCAGGGCGCGTAAATGGCGCGCAAGTTCAAAGTCAGCGCGCATGATAACGAATCAGCGACGGGGTTTCATTGCCTTTCAGCCTTTCGCCTTCTAAGGTAATGATCTGAACGTTAAATTATAAGGAATAATGGGTGCGTATCGGTATCGATTTGGGTGGCACGAAAACAGAAGTGATTGCGCTGTCAGACCAGGGTGAAGAGCTGTATCGCTACCGCGTTCCTACGCCGCGTAACGACTATGAGCAGACGCTGGCTACTATCACCGATCTGGTGAAGCGGGCGGAAGCGGCCACGGGACAGCGGGGAACGGTAGGGATGGGCATTCCAGGCACGCTGTCACCGGTGACCGGACTGGTTAAAAACGCCAACTCCACCTGGCTGAACGGCAGGCCGCTGGATAAAGATTTACAGCGTTTGCTCGGGCGTGAAGTTCGTATTGCCAATGATGCGAACTGCCTGGCGGTTTCCGAAGCGGTGGACGGCGCTGCCGCCGGGATGCAGACGGTCTTTGCGGTGATTATTGGCACCGGCTGCGGTGCGGGCGTGGCGCTGAACGGCCAGGCGCACAGCGGTGGTAACGGCAACGCCGGAGAATGGGGGCATAATCCGCTACCGTGGATGGATGAGGACGAGCTGAACTATCGCCGTGAAGTGCCCTGCTACTGCGGCAAAGCGGGCTGCATCGAAACCTTTATTTCCGGAACCGGTTTTGCCACCGACTACCAGCGGCTCAGCGGTATCGACCGCAAAGGTGCGGAGATTATTCAGCAGATCGAGCAGCAAGACCCTGTAGCGGAGCTGGTGATGAGCCGCTATGAACTGCGACTGGCGAAATCACTGGCGCACGTGGTGAATATTCTTGACCCGGATATGATCGTGCTGGGCGGCGGCATGAGTAATGTCAGCAGGTTGTATCAGACGGTACCGCAGCTGGTGAAAAACTGGGTATTCGGCGGCGAGTTTGCCACCCCGATTCGCCGGGCGGTGCACGGTGACTCCAGCGGTGTGCGCGGAGCGGCGTGGCTGTGGCCGCTGTAAGCTCTTTCCCGGCGTTGCTAAAGAAAACGGGCACGGCCGTCGCGATGATGGCTGTGCCCGGATGGCTAAGGTCTGCCTGAGCAGAACGACGGATTTAAGGGGTGTTCGCCCTGTAGCATGACATCACGCGGTGCGTTATCGCGCAGGCTTTTGGTCACCAGGAACCAGATGTAGGTCACCGCCATCAAGCCAACGAAAACGGCGCCGATCAGCGGGTTAAACCACAGCATGGCAATCAGGCAGACAACGGCCAGTACCAGCGCAACACCTTCGTTACAGGGAAAACTGAGCCTGCTGTGTCGTTCAGAGAACGCGACCTTTTTGCTACAGGCCGCTGGAAAACGCTATGCCCTGCGGCTGCACCGCGCGCCTTCCGGCAGTTGGGGAAGTTTACTGCCCGCCAGCAGCAGCCATTCCAGCACCAATCCACCAGTGAGACTTACTCCGTCGGCGTTTCCAGCCGGCTGTAACCAAGGCCGTTAATCTTACGTACCCGAATCTGTACGGGAATACGCTCCTTCATCGCCTCAACGTGGCTGATCACCCCGATGGTTTTTCCACTGGCGTTCAATGCATCCAGCGCATCCAGCGCGCTGTCGAGCGTCTCGGCATCCAGCGTGCCGAATCCCTCATCAAGGAACAGCGATTCAATGCGCGTTTTATGGCTGACAAGGTCGGAAAGCGCCAGCGCCAGCGCCAGGCTGACCAGGAAGCTCTCGCCGCCGGACAGCGTGCGCGTGTCGCGGCGGGCATCCGCTTGCCAGGTGTCCACTACCTCCAGCTCCAGTACTTCCTGCGTTTTGCGCTGTAGCAGGTAGCGGCCGTGCAGGCGGTTGAGCTGATTGTTTGCCAGCCATACCAGGTGATCGAGCGTCAACCCCTGGGCAAACCGGCGGAATTTATCACCATCGCGTGAACCGATCAGCTGATTCAGATACGCCCAGTCCTCCACCCGCTGCTCGTTCTCAGCGATTTGTGCCAGCAGGGATTGCAGCGTCTGGCGACGAGAAGCATCGTAGTTCAGTTGCTGGCGAAGTTGCCCCTGCAAACCGGCGTTTTCTCGCAGCTGGCGGCTCAGCTCCGCCACGCTGGCGGCCAGCGCCTCACGCACGCTGAGGTTTTCCTGGCCGTTAAGCAAACCGCTGTCCTGCTGGTGACTGCCCCTCTCTTCACACTCCTTCAGCCGCGCCGCCAGCGCCAGCAGCTGACCCTCCAGCGATTGATGCTGGCCAAGTAGGGTACTGGTGAGATCCTGCTGCTGCTGCCAGAGCTGCTGATGGCGGCGGGTGGCGGCCGCGAACTCGGCGGCCTGCTCGCGAAGTTGCTGCTGAACATGGGGGATAACGCGATCGCCAAATAGCTGCTGCCGCTGCTGCTGGCAGTGAGTCAATGCCTGTTGCTGCTCGCTGATGCGCTGATTTTGTGCGTTCAGCTGTGCCTGCTGCTGCGTCAGCTCCTCGTCCAGTACCTGCTGGCGGCTGCTCAGGGTTGCCAGCTCCGGTATCAGCTGCATCAGCACGGCGGCGTTCTGCTGCCACTGCTGCCAGTGCTGTTCACGCAGCTGTAGCCAACCGTGATAGTCGCCATCTTCCGGCAGCGCCAGTTCCAGCGGCAGCAGGCTTTCAGCCAGCTCGCTGCGCTGTTGGGCAGCCTGCTGTTCTTCCTGTACCAGCTGTTGACGCTGTTCCTCCAGCTGACGGCTGGCGGAATCGTGCTGCTGCTGATGAAGCTGCGTTTGCTGCTGCTGCGTTTGCATCGCCTGCTGCTGCTGGTAGAGATGTTCTTTCTGCTGCTGGCAGTGGCGCTCCGCCTGCTCAAGCGCATTCAGCTGCTGCTGCTGTTTCTGCTCCCGCTGCTCCTGTTCTTGCAGCCAGGCCGTGACCTGCTCTCCGTCGTCAGGGCTGAAGGTCAGCCCCAGCGCCTGCACCGCATCTTGCCATCGGTGCTCCAGCTGGGCTGCCTGCTCGTCGGCCTCCTGTCGATCCTGCTTCAGCCGTTCTGCCTGCCGCTGCCACTGCTTCAGCTGTTCGGCACAGGCGCTGCCACGCTCTTTTAATTCCTGTTCCTGCCGTTCTAATTCCGCCAGCCGCTGCTGCGTTTCCGACAGCTGCAGCGCCTGATATTCCGCGACGGCAGGATGATCGGCTGAACCGCACAGCGGGCAGGGGTGACCCGGCTCCAGGCGGGCACGATGTTCTTCAAGGCTGGCGATGCGTTGCTCCAGATCCCGGCGCGCCTTAACATCCTGCAAATGCTGGTTTTTCTCTTTCCAGCTGGTGCGTAGCGTAAGTAACTGTTCACTAGTCTGCGTTATTTCACGCGCCAGCTGCTGGTCATCCTGCTGCAGTCGGCTGCGCCGGGTGGTTAACAGCTGCCATTGTGGTTGTAGCGTAGCCAGCTGCTGGCGCTGTGGGCGCTGGTGGGAAAACTGTTCCAGCCCGCTGCGCAGGGATTCGGCAGAATGCTGCTGTTGCAGGGGGGTAAGTGCCTGCTCGGCTTTCTCCAGCGCCTGCTGCGCCCCGGTCAGCTGCTGTTGGAGTGGAATAGCCTGCTGAACGAGCCGTTGGCGGTCCAGATCCAGCTGGTGCAAATCCTGCTGCTGACGCTTTACGCGCAGGCGTAGCGCAGAGAGTGATTGATCACTTTTTTCCTGCTGCTGGAAGCGTTCACGCCATAGCGGTAAGGATTCGCCATATTGCGCGAAACGGGGATGCCCATCTCGCCACTGCTGTAACTGCTGCTGCTGCGCCAGTTTATCCTGCTGGATTTGCTGGTTTTTTATCCGTTCCTGCTGGCGGGCCTGATAAGACAGTTGGTGCTTACTTCGCTCCAGATCCAGCTGCTTCAATTGATCGCCCAGCGTGCTCAGCTGATGATCGAGCGGGAGCACGTGCTCGGCAATCAGCGTTTCCTGCGCCAGCCGCTGAGCCTGATGTTGCTCTTCCGCCTGCTGTGCCTGCTGCTGCTGCTGTGCGGCATTGGTCAGGGTTTCCTGAGACTGCCGCAGCTGTTCGGTCAGCTGTTGTTGCTGTTGAACGAGGTTATTTCGGTCCTGCTGTAGCTGCTCCAGCTGCTGCCATTCCTGAAGCTGCTGCTGCTGATGCTGCTGTTGCGAAGTGAGTACCTGCTCATCTGCAACCAGCTGCGCCATGCGGTCGCTGAATTCCTGCTGCTGCTCGTCGCTCAGCAAATCCATCCCTGATACCTGTGTGCGCATGCCGTCGAGTTCGGCTTTGGCCAGCTTGTGGCGCTCAAAAACCTGCGCCGACAGCCGACCGTAGATTTCAGTGCCGGTCAGCTCTTCCAGTAGTTCGGCACGTTTGTTGGCATCGGCATTCAGGAAGGCGGCAAACTGCCCCTGCGACAGCATCATGGATTTGGTAAAGCGCTCGAAGTCCAGCCCGGTGAGACTGGCAATCATTTCCAGCTTATCTTTCACTTTATCGGCGACAATCTGGTTATCTTCGCAGCGCGCCAGCTCCACGCGCGGGGCCTGAAGATTACCGTCGGCGGCACCGCGCGCGCGGTTCTGGCTCCAGAAGGCGCGCCAGGCTACACCCTTTACCTCGAACTCCACTTCCGCCAAGCATTCCGCCGTATCGCGGGTCATCAGATCGTTTTGCGACTGAGTGATGCTCTTCAGGCGGGGAGTTTCGTGGTACAGCGCAAGGCAAATGGCGTCCAGCAGAGTGGTTTTCCCGGCACCAGTGGGCCCGGTGATGGCAAACAGCCCGTTGCTGGCAAAAGGTTCGGCGCTGAAGTCGATTTTCCATTCGCCCTTCAGCGAGTTCAGATTCTTAAAACGTAAGGTTAAAATTTTCACGGCTGTTCCTCATGGCGTACCGCTTCCAGCGTTTGCGCAAACAGGGCTTCAGCACGCGCCAGCCGCTCCGGTTCGCCTTCTTCCAGCGCCAGACGGCGGGCAAACACCTCTTCCACGCTGAGTTCGCTGAGGGTTTCATTGTTTTGCCGGGCGATAACGCGTTCGCGCTGCTCGCGACTGCGGCGGAGCAACACGACTTCCACCGGCAGATCTTCGGTCAGCTGCTGAATACGGCGCTGAAGTTCGCTGAGCCAGTCGTCGGTGACGATCTCAATATCCAGCCAGATTAATTTTTCCTGCGGGTCCGGCTCCAGCGCCGCCAGCTGCGCTTCAATCTCCTCAAGCGAGCCTTTGATCATCCGCATCGGCTGGAACAGCGGGATTGCGAGCGGGGTAACCTGGCTGAGCGCGCCATCGGCAAAATCCACCACAAACACGCTTTTTTCTTTGCCCAGCTCATCAAAACTGAGTGGAATCGGCGAGCCGCTATAGCGAATGTGCTCGCTGTTAGCCACGCGCTGGGCGCGGTGGATATGGCCGAGCGCAATATAGTCTGCAGGCGGGAAGGCGTCGGCCGGGAAAGCATCCAGCGTGCCGATGTAGATATCGCGCATCGCGTCGCTTTTGGTCACGCCCATGGTAGTCAGATGCCCGGTGGCGATCACCGGCAGCGTCAGATTCAGGGCCGCCCGCTGCGCCAGCGCCTCCTGCCAGCAGCGTTGATAGTGGTCGGTAATCGCCTCCAGCAGGGTTTGCTGCTTGTCGCGACCCGACTGGCCGCTCTGGCTGCGCATAATGTCACGTGGGCGCAGGAACGGAATGGCGCACAGCATCGCCCCTGGTTGACCGTCACGCGTGTTCAGTACCAGCACCTGGTCGCGGATATCGTCACTGGCGGCGGCGATCACTCGGGTATTAAGGCAAGCCAGCAACTCACGTGATTCATTCAATGTCGCCACCGAATCATGATTGCCGCCCAGCACCACCAGCTGGCAGCCGGTCTGCTGTAAATTCACCACGAAGCGGTTATACAGCTCGCGGGCATAGCTTGGCGGCGATCCGGTATCAAAAATATCACCGGCGACTATAATCGCATCAGCCTGCTGCGCTTCTGCCTGCTCCAGCAGCCAGTCAAGAAAGGACTGATGTTCAGCCGCCCGGCTTTTGGTATAGAAAAACTGCCCGAGATGCCAGTCGGCGGTATGAATGATGCGCATGTCACTCCCTGCATAGCCTGATGATGTTGCGGGGGATTATAAACGCTGTTGCTGTTAACGGGGTAAGTGAATGCCTGCGGTAAGGTTGAAATCATCCGCGCTGCTTTTTCGCTATGCTCCCAATTTCGGGGGTGTTTTTTTCATAAAATTGTCATAAAACTGACGCATAATGACGCCGCATATCCCCGTGACAGCCTGTCACATTAGCAGGAGCAATAATGGCTAAGCGTATTTTGGTAGTTGAAGATGAAGCCCCAATCCGCGAGATGTTGTGTTTCGTTCTTGAACAAAACGACTATCAACCCATTGAAGCTGAGGATTACGACAGCGCGGTTAGCCTGCTGATTGAACCCTGGCCGGATTTGATTCTGCTTGACTGGATGCTGCCGGGCGGCTCCGGTATTCAGTTTATTAAGCATCTGAAGCGCGAAGCGATGACCCGCGATATTCCGGTGATGATGTTAACGGCGCGCGGTGAAGAAGAAGATCGCGTACGTGGCCTGGAAGTCGGGGCCGATGACTATATTACCAAGCCGTTCTCGCCGAAGGAGCTGATGGCGCGCATCAAAGCAGTTATGCGTCGTATCTCGCCAATGGCGGTAGAAGAGGTGATTGAGATGCAGGGGCTGAGCCTCGACCCGTCCTCTCACCGCGTGATGTCGGATACCCAACCGCTTGAAATGGGGCCGACCGAATACAAGCTGCTGCATTTCTTTATGACTCACCCGGAACGTGTTTACAGCCGCGAACAGTTGCTAAACCACGTCTGGGGAACTAACGTTTACGTCGAAGACCGTACCGTTGACGTGCATATTCGTCGCCTGCGTAAAGCCTTAGAGCTGACCGGGCACGATCGCATGGTACAAACCGTTCGTGGAACAGGTTATCGTTTCTCTGCACGCTACTGATCGTTCGCACTGGAGTCTGAACCGTGTTGGAACGCCTCTCCTGGAAGAGATTATTTCTGGAGCTGCTGCTCGCCAGCCTGCCCGCGCTTCTGCTCGGGCTGCTGATCGGGTATCTGCCCTGGCTGCTGTTAGTCTCAGTACTCTGCGTGCTGGGTTTCCACTTCAATAATTTACTTCGCCTTTCCCACTGGCTGTGGGTTGATCGCAGCATGACTCCGCCAAGCGGACGGGGCAGTTGGGAGCCGCTGTTTTATGGGTTGTATCAGATGCAGGCGCGTAATCGCCGCCGCCGCCGCGAGCTGGGGCATCTGATTAAACGCTTTCGCAGCGGCGCGGAATCGCTGCCCGATGCGGTGATCCTCACCACCGAAGAAGGGACGATTTTCTGGTGTAACGGCCTGGCCCAGCAGATGCTGGCGCTGCGCTGGCCGGAGGATAACGGCCAGAATATCCTTAACCTGCTCCGCTATCCTGAGTTCACCCGCTATCTTCGCCAGCGCGATTTCAGCCGCCCACTGACGCTGGTGCTGAATAATCACCGCCATATTGAGTTCCGCGTGATGCCCTATAGCGAAGGGCAGTGGCTGATGGTGGCCCGTGACGTTACCCAGATGCATCAGCTGGAGGGTGCACGGCGTAACTTCTTTGCCAACGTGAGCCATGAACTGCGCACGCCGCTCACCGTTTTGCAGGGCTATCTGGAGATGATGAATGATTCTGTGCTGGAGGGCAGCGTGCGCGATAAGGCGCTGAACACCATGCAGGAGCAGACCCGGCGGATGGATAGTCTGGTGAAGCAGCTGCTGACGCTGTCGCGCATTGAAGCCGCACCGGCGCTGAATATGCAGGAAAAAGTGGATGTGCCCAGAATGTTGCGCATTTTGCAGCGTGAGGCGGAAACCCTCAGTAACGGCCGCCATGAGATCCACTTCCACACCGACCCCCATCTGCGTGTGTACGGTAATGATGAGCAACTGCACAGCGCTATCTCTAATCTGGTGTATAACGCGGTAAACCACACCCCGGAAGGAACATGTATCGATATCAGCTGGCTGCGCAATAGCCAGGGCGCGCAGTTTAAGGTGCGGGATAACGGTCCTGGCATTGCCGCCGAGCATATTCCGCGCCTGACCGAGCGATTCTATCGGGTGGATAAGGCACGTTCCCGTCAGACCGGCGGCAGCGGGCTGGGGCTGGCGATAGTTAAACACGCGCTGAGCCACCATAATGCCCGGTTGGATATCACCAGCGAGCCGAATAAAGAAACCTGTTTTAGCTTCCAGCTGCCGCCGAGGTTGATTGTCAGCGTCGAACTGGTTGAGAATGCGGTTCGCTAATCTGACGGGTTTCTTGCTATGAAAAAGCTGATGGGGCTGGCGTTGCTGCTGTTTACTTCTCTTGCTCCGGCCCGCGAGGGGATGCTGGCGGGGAATTTATCCAGCGTCGGTTCTGATACGTTGGGCAACCTGATGGCGCTGTGGGGCGAGAGCTTTAACCGGCAATATCCGGGGATCAACGTTCAGATCCAGGCGGCGGGATCGTCCACGGCGCCAACCGCGCTGGCGGCCGGTGCTGCGCAGCTTGGGGCGATGAGCCGCCCGATGCAGGCCTCTGAGCGGCAGCTGTTTGAGGGCAGCTATGGCTATCCGCCGCTGGCGGTACCGGTGGCGATGGACGCGCTGGTGGTGGTGGTGAATCAGGATAATCCGCTGCCAGGGCTGAATGTGCAGCAGCTGGACGCTATTTTTTCCATTACCCGCCGCTGCGGGACGCGGAAAGTGCCGGTGACCTGGGGCGATTTACAGCTGACGCAACCGGGCTGGCCCGAGCGTGGCCTTCAACGCTTCGGCCGTAATTCCGCTTCCGGCACCTGGGGTTTCTTTAAACAGCAGGCGTTGTGCAACGGTGATTTCCGCAAAGATGTTGGTGAGTATCCCGGTTCGGCGGCGGTGGTACAGGCAGTGGCCGGTACGCTGAACAGCATTGGCTACGCCAGCGCGGGGTTTCATGTTAGCGGCGTGAAAACGGTGCCCGTGGCCCGCAGCGGCAGCGATTGGATATCCCCAACGCCGGAAAATATTCGTAGCGGGCTCTATCCTTACGCCCGCCCGCTCTATATTTACGTCAATAAAGCCCCCGGCAAGCCGCTGGAGCCGCTGACCGTGGCATTCCTGCGTCTGGCGCTGTCGCCGGACGGTCAAAAGCTGGTTACGCAGGCCGGTTATCTGCCGCTTTCGCAGCAGCAGCGCGAGCATGCGCTGAGCCTGCTGGAACCCTGATCCTCTTTTTACCTGTCTTAATCGCAGTTGCTCCTCATGAGGAAAATGAATTTTTTTCAACTGCAATGAATTTTCCTCGTTTGCCGCTGCCTGTTTCTCATGACACTCTTAATACCAGACATGTAGACATCCAGACGTCTAAGGGTGGCCGGTAGTAATTATTACTACCCTAAATTATGCGCCGGATGGCAGGCCAGGAGTAACCGACTATGACAACATCTACCCATTATCGCGCCGAAGTGGTTGGCAGCTTTCTGCGCCCGGCGGCCATCAAGCAGGCACGTAAACAGTTTGAAGCCGATGACATTGACGCCGCCGCGCTGCGCCGCATTGAAGATGCTGAAATCCGTAAGGTAGTAGAACTACAGCGTGAAGCGGGCCTGAAGGTGGTGACCGACGGCGAATTCCGCCGTGCCTGGTGGCATTTTGATTTCTTTGACGGCCTGGACGGCGTGAAGCGTTACGAAGCCGAGCAGGGCATTCAGTTTAATGGCGTGCAGACTAAAGCACGTGGCGTGAAAGTGACCGGTAAACTGGGCTTCAGCAATCACCCGATGCTGGAGGATTTTCGTTTCCTGCAGAGTATTAGCGGCGATGCCGTGGCGAAAATGACGATTCCCAGCCCAAGCGTGCTGCACTTCCGCGGCGGCCGTAAGGTGATTGATGCCAACGTCTATCCCGATTTGAAAGACTATTTTGACGATCTGGCGCAGACTTACAAAGATGCGATTAAAGCATTCTACGATGCCGGGTGTCGCTATCTGCAGCTGGATGATACCGTCTGGGCCTACCTCTGCTCCGACGATCAGAAGCGTGAAATTCGCGAGCGCGGCGACAACCCGGAAGAGCTGGCGCAGACCTATGCCCGCGTGCTGAATAAAGCGCTGGAGGGTAAGCCGGACGATCTGATTGTTGGGCTGCATGTTTGCCGTGGAAACTTCCGCTCAACATGGATCTCGGAAGGTGGCTATGAGCCGGTAGCGGAGATTCTGTTTGGCGGCGTTAATATTGATAATTTCTTCCTGGAATACGATAACGAACGCTCCGGTGGCTTTGAGCCGCTGCGCTTTATCAAGCCGGGCAATCAGCAGGTGGTACTGGGCCTGATCACCACCAAAACTGGCGAACTGGAAGATGCGGCTACGGTGGAGCTGCGGATTAAAGAAGCGTCGCAGTACGTCAGCCTGGATCAGATTTGCCTCAGTCCGCAGTGCGGTTTTGCCTCGACCGAAGAGGGCAACAGCCTGACGGAAGAGCAGCAGTGGGCCAAACTGCGCCTGGTGGTAGATATCGCCAACTGCATCTGGTAAGCCGTTATCCCCTGTCATTTTGTGTATAAGGCGCGCTTTTACGCGCCTTTTGTGCATCAATTGCAGGTAAAATGCAGAAAATAACGCCGGGTCGAATAAAAAAGATACAAATCATGTAACGCGATATTTATGTTAACTAATGATATGCACTGCCTGTTATTGTTTTTGCACTATAAACTACTGCTTTTTAGATCTTGTATTGCCTTTCTCTGCTATAAACGTTTTACTTATCTCCGTTTTTTCATCATCCCCCTGCATATAGAAAATAAACAGCTCAGATTCGCTGCCCGTCCGGCTCATACAAAGTGGTTTTCACTACATTAGCTTGATTTCGCAACGTTTACAGGGCGACACAGGGGATAAATGTGACATCATGATTCAATACCAGTACAGGCAACACCGTTCCTTATGACGCATCGTTTAACTCCAAAAGATATTCTGGCGCTGGGCTTTATGACTTTTGCCCTGTTCGTAGGTGCCGGAAACATTATTTTCCCACCGATGGTGGGTATCCAGTCCGGCGAATTTGTCTGGACCGCAGCAATCGGCTTCCTGATTACCGCCGTGGGCCTACCGGTGATTACCGTCATTGCACTGGCGCGCGTCGGTGGCGGTATTGATGCCCTCAGCTCGCCAATCGGCAAAGCGGCCGGCATGGCGCTGGCAACGGTCTGCTATCTGGCCGTGGGGCCACTGTTTGCCACTCCGCGTACTGCCACCGTCTCGTTCGAAGTGGGTATCGCGCCGCTGACCGGTGACGGCGCACTGCCGCTGCTGGTGTACAGCCTGATCTACTTTGCTCTGGTGATTGGCATTTCTCTTTATCCTGGCAAACTGCTGGATACCGTGGGCCACGTGCTGGCACCACTGAAAATTGTTGCGCTGACCATCCTGGGCCTTGCGGCACTGCTGTGGCCCGCCGGCGGTCTTGCTCCGGCTACCCATGACTATCAGCGTGCGGCATTCTCCAGCGGCTTTGTAAACGGCTATCTGACGATGGATACGCTGGGTGCACTGGTATTTGGTATTGTTATCGTCAACGCCGCGCGTTCACGCGGTATCGATAACGCTAAGCTGCTGACTCGCTATACGGTCATCGCCGGTTTGATCGCCGGTGTTGGCCTGACGCTGGTTTATCTGAGCCTGTTCAAGCTGGGTTCAGACAGCGCATCGATTGTCGATCAGCAGGCTAACGGTGCCGCGATTCTGCATGCCTATGTGCAGCACACCTTTGGTGGAATGGGCAGTTTCTTCCTGGCCGCGCTGATTTTTGTTGCCTGCATCGTAACGGCGGTTGGCCTGACCTGCGCCTGCGCGGAGTTCTTTGAAGGCCAGCTGCCTTTAACCTACCGCCAGCTGGTGTTTATTCTTGGCCTGTTCTCCATGGTGGTGTCTAACCTGGGTCTGAGCCACCTGATTCAGTTCTCTATTCCAGTGCTGACGGCGATTTATCCGCCGTGCATTGTACTGGTTCTGTTAAATTTCACCCTGAAGTGGTGGTGCAAAAGTAGCCGAATCATCGTTTTACCGATGTTAGTGAGCCTGATTTTCGGTATTATTGACGCCATCAAAACCACGGAATTTAAGGCATTGCTGCCTGGGTTTGCCCAAAATCTGCCGCTGGCGGATCAGGGACTGGCATGGTTGCCACCTTCACTGGTGATGCTGGTATTGGTAGCCGTATACGATCGCGTGTCAGGCCACCAGTCGGTTACTGCGCATCAGCAATAAGCGTTGTAAAACTCTCCCTTACCTCACCCGGTAAGGGGGCGACAGGTGTAGAGATGACAAGTTCGACACTTAAAAAGGGGCTGAGCACCCGCCATATTCGTTTTATAGCCCTGGGTTCGGGAATCGGAACCGGGCTGTTTTACGGCTCGGCGGATGCTATTAAGATGGCCGGTCCCAGCGTTATTCTGGCCTATCTGATCGGCGGTGCGGTGGCGTATATCATTATGCGTGCGCTGGGCGAAATGTCGGTCAGCAATCCTCAGGCCAGCTCCTTCTCGCGCTATGCGCAGGACTATCTCGGCCCGCTGGCAGGCTATATTACCGGCTGGACCTACTGTTTTGAAATCCTCATCGTAGCGATTGCCGACGTTACCGCGTTCGGTATCTATATGGGCTTCTGGTTCCCGGACGTGCCGCACTGGATCTGGGTGCTGAGCGTGGTGATGATTATTGGCGCTATTAACCTTGCCACGGTGAAAGTGTTTGGTGAGGTGGAGTTCTGGTTGTCGCTGTTCAAAGTTGCCACCATCATCATCATGATTGTCGCCGGTATCGGTATTATTGTCTGGGGTCTGGGCAACGGCGGCCAGCCAACCGGCATCAGTAATCTGTGGGTCCACGGCGGATTTTTCCCCAACGGCTGGATCGGCATGATGCTGTCGCTGCAGGTGGTGATGTTTGCCTATGGTGGGATTGAGATTATTGGTATTACCGCCGGTGAGGCGAAAGATCCACAGACTTCAATTCCACGGGCGATTAATGCGGTACCGCTGCGTATTCTGGTGTTCTATGTAGGGACGCTATTTGTCATTATGTCCATCTACCCGTGGAACCAGGTGGGAACCACCGGCAGTCCGTTTGTGCTGACTTTCCAGCATATGGGGATTGCGGCAGCGGCAGCCATCCTCAACTTTGTGGTGGTTACTGCGTCACTGTCGGCGATTAACAGCGATGTCTTCGGCGTTGGGCGAATGCTGCACGGTATGGCAGAGCAGGGCCACGCACCGAAAGTCTTCTCAAGCGTTTCCCGCCGTGGCGTGCCGTGGGTAACGGTGGTCGCCATGATGCTGGCGATGCTGATAGCGGTCTATCTGAACTATCTGATGCCGGAGAAAGTTTTCCTGGTTATCGCTTCACTGGCGACGTTCGCGACCGTTTGGGTGTGGATTATGATCCTGTTCTCCCAGATTGGCTTTCGCCGCACGCTGAGTGCCGAGCAGAAGAAGGAACTGGCGTTTGCCCTGCCGGGTGGGCCATTCACCGCAACGGTGGGTATTCTGTTCCTGGTCTTTATTATCGGCCTTATCGGCTACTTCCCGGATACTCGGGTATCGCTGTACGTTGGTATTGCGTGGATTCTGCTGCTGCTGGTGAGCTGGCAGTGGGTAAAGCGATGCAAGTGTAGCTCACGTTGTTAAACTGAGCCTCAAAAAGCCGCTATCCGCCAGGATTGCGGCTTTTTTGTCAACGTCAGGCTGAGCAGCGGCGAACCAGGTTAACCGGGACGGATTGCTCGAGTGAAGGGCGGGAAAAGTTCTCAATTCGCTTGAGCAGGGAGTCTACGGAAAACAGCGCTAACCGATCGGTATCCTGGCGTACGGTCGTCAACCTGTAGGCTGCATAACCCGCCTGCGGGATATCATCAAACCCTACCACTTTGACATCGGCGTTTTGCGCTGACTGGCGAAGGTAGTCCATCGCTCCCATCGCCAGCATATCACTGGCGCAGAAAATCCCCTGAAGATCGGGCTGTGCCGTTAAGACGGTTTCCGCTGCATTCCAGCCGCACTGATAGCTGTCCTGGTCGCAGAAATGGGCCACGGGCGGTGTTGCTGGTAGAGAGGCACGAAAGGCTCGCCAACGCTCAGCGGTATTAAAGCTGTGCCGGTTCTCTCCAATAAAAGCCAGCTGTCGCAGATTTTGTTCGAGAAACAACTCTGCAACCTGGGTTGCACCCTGAGAATTATCACTGCAAATTCGATCGATGCCCGGCAGGCAGGCATAGCGGTTAATCAGCACGACCGGGATTTTCTTCGCCAGGTATTCGCGTGCCAGAGTAAGGGGAGGTGCACCCGAGGTCATGATCACCCCGGTGATATGGTAGCTAAGTAACTTGTGCAGTGCGGGTTCGAGCTGATGTGGTCCGTTTATATTTAACAGCAGCGGCATAAAGCCGTGCAGCGTCAGATGATGAATTAACGAAACTAACAGCCTGCTGGTGAAGGGATTGTCGAAACTGTTGGAAATCAGGCCAACGAAGTTGCTGCTGCCGGTAATCATTGTTCTGGCAATAATATTGACCTGGTAACCCAATTCATTAGCAGAGGCCAGAACCCGCAGGCGGGTTTGCTCCGAGACGGAGGCTCCCGGTGTAAACGTGCGTGATACCGCTGAACGTGAAACCCCTGCATGACGGGCAACATCGGCTGCCGTAATCCAGTTTTTATTGTCTGACGCCATTGCAGCTCCCTGTGTATTGTCGCAAGCGTGAAGTTCATCGCCCTGCCGCCGTAATCCAGTACTGGCGGTTGATGGTAGCTGGGCTGGTCAAGACATAATGGATAAAAACCGTATTCATCAGCCTGGCAAAAGGTGCCTTCAACAAATTAGTAACAATAATTGCAGAGAGCAGGAGGGAATTGGGGGCAAAAAAAAACTCGCCGAAGCGAGTTTTTATCGACGTTGAAATTACAGCTTAGCGGCGTTTTCAGACAGGTATTTCGCCACGCCTTCTGGCGATGCGCCCATACCTTCTTTGCCTTTTTCCCACTGAGCCGGGCACACTTCGCCGTGCTCTTCGTGGAACTGCAGCGCGTCAACCATACGCAGCATTTCATCAACGTTACGGCCAAGCGGCAGATCGTTCACAACCTGGTGGCGAACCACACCGGCTTTGTCGATCAGGAAAGAGCCGCGCAGGGCAACGCCCGCGTCCGGATGCTCAATACCGTAGGCTTTCTGGATTTCACGTTTGATATCAGCAACCATCGCGTACTGCACTTCGCCGATGCCGCCTTTCTCAACCGGAGTTTTACGCCAGGCGTTGTGGACGAACTCTGAGTCGAAGGAAACACCCACAACTTCAACGCCACGCTTCTGGAACTCAGCATAGCGCTTGTCGAAAGCGATCAGCTCAGAAGGGCAGACGAAGGTGAAGTCCATTGGCCAAAAGAACACAACGGTGGCTTTACCAGCGGTGTGTTTTTTAAAATTGAAGTTCTCTACGATCTCACCGTTGCCCAGTACGGCTGCGGCGGTAAAATCAGGGGCTGGACGAGTTACAAGGACCATGTTTACTCCTGTAAAAGTAAGTTAGAAGAAGGTGACAAGATGCGGGAAGTATAAGGTGTGCATCCTGCCGCGAGCCAGCGTAATACGCCGATTATTCAGATAGGTTACGCCTATCAAAAGTAAGGATGATACTAAAACAGTATCATACAATAACCTTTTTACTGAAAAGGGCAACCGGTAAGTCAGTCTGGGGCTATTTCACAGAATTTGTCGGGCCGCCCGATCCATCATCTGCGGATACAGCTGCCAAAAAAGGTCTTCAAGCTGTTGATAATTTTCTTCAAAATCGTAATAGCTCTCGCTCAGTGCCGCCAGGCGCGGGCGGCGGCTGGCCATCCCGCACAGCACATTTTGTAAATAGGGTGCAGCGGCATAACGCTCCATCCAGCAATCGCGCCATAAGTAATGATTAAGAGTCTGAAAGCCTTCCGGCGTACCCGGCAATTGTGGCTCAATCACACTTTTAACCTGAGACAAAAAAGCTGGCAGGGAAATTTCCGGCACCAGTTTAGCCCAGTGATGTGACAGGAAATGATCCCAGATAACGTCCAGCGTAATGGGCGCAACGCGCTTCGTTTCCGGGCGAAACAACTGCCGTGCCGCACGGACTTCCGGCAGCGAATCGGTCAGCGCATCGATACGCCGGTGCAGGGCAATGCCCTCGGCAATTTCGGCAGAAAACTGCTGCTGCGGATTGCCACGAATGTAATCGGCCATCATATTGCCCAGCAGCGAGCTGTTGGCAAGCGTGGCGAGATGGAGGTGAGCGAGATAGTTCATGCGCCTACTATATCTTATTTTTATCCACGGCTTTGCAACGACGACATGAAAGATCAAGGGCAGGTTTAGAAGTTACCGTTTTTCAGCTAGAATATGCGCCCTGATTTCCCTGAATGTGAATGACCATGCGCGTTGCCGATTTTTCTTTTGAGTTACCAGAATCTTTGATTGCCCACTATCCGCAGGCCCAGCGCAGCGGGTGCCGCCTGCTGTCGTTAAACGGTGAGGATGGCGCGCTGACGCACGGGGTGTTCACCGACTTACTGGACAAACTTAATCCCGGTGACCTGCTAGTGTTTAATAATACGCGGGTGATCCCGGCACGTATTTTTGGTCGTAAGGCCAGCGGCGGGAAAATTGAAGTGCTGATTGAGCGCATGCTGGATGATAAGCGCGTGCTGGCCCATGTGCGCTCCTCCAAGTCTCCGAAGCCGGGCAGCGCACTACTGCTGGGCGAAGATGAAAGCGTGCAGGCAACCATGACCGCGCGTCATGACACGCTGTTTGAAATTGAATTTAACGATCCGCGCGCGGTGCTGGATATTCTGAACGACATCGGCCACATGCCGCTGCCGCCGTATATCGATCGTCCGGATGAAGAAGTAGACCGTGAGCTTTATCAGACGGTTTACAGTCAAAAACCTGGCGCCGTTGCGGCTCCTACCGCCGGTCTGCATTTCGACGAGCCTCTGCTGGCCGCGCTGCGCGAGAAGGGCATTGAAACCGCATTTGTTACCCTGCACGTTGGTGCAGGGACATTCCAGCCGGTGCGAGTAGACAGCATTGAAGACCACATTATGCACGCCGAATATGCGGAAGTGCCGCAGGATGTGGTGGATGCGGTACTGGCCTGTAAGGCGCGTGGCAACCGGGTTATCGCCGTGGGCACCACCTCGGTACGCTCGCTGGAGAGTGCGGCGCAGGCCGCTGATGATGCGCTGATTGCACCGTTCTTTGGTGATACCAAAATTTTTATCTATCCTGGCTACACCTATCAGGTGATCGACGCGCTGGTGACTAATTTCCACCTGCCGGGGTCTACGCTGATTATGCTGGTTTCTGCTTTTGCCGGTTATAAAAATACGATGCACGCCTATCAGCAGGCGGTGGCACAGGAATACCGTTTCTTTAGCTACGGCGATGCCATGTTCATCACCCGTAATCCACAGGCCTGCCACGAGATCCCGGGGCAGGGCTGATTTTTCCAAAGGACGGCATCGGCTGTCCCTTTGATCACCATTAACATCGAACTGTTTCTTCGGTGGAGGCAATGTGAAGTTTGAATTAGATACGACCGACGGCCGCGCCCGTCGTGGACGCCTGGTTTTTGACCGTGGCGTGGTAGAAACCCCGGCGTTTATGCCCGTGGGCACGTACGGTACGGTAAAAGGCATGACGCCGGAAGAAGTTGAAGCGACGGGTGCACAGATTATTCTGGGCAACACCTTCCATTTATGGCTGCGTCCTGGCCAGGAAATCATGAAGCTACACGGCGATCTGCATGATTTTATGCAGTGGAAAGGCCCCATTCTGACCGACTCCGGCGGCTTCCAGGTCTTCAGCCTGGGGGATATTCGTAAGATCACTGAGAAAGGCGTACATTTCCGCAACCCGATCAACGGTGATGCGATCTTCCTCGATCCTGAAAAATCGATGGAAATTCAGTTCGATCTCGGTTCTGATATCGTGATGATTTTCGATGAATGTACGCCATACCCGGCCGACTGGGATTATGCCAAGCGTTCAATGGAAATGTCCCTGCGTTGGGCACAGCGTAGCCGCGATCGCTTTGATTCGCTTGGTAATAAAAACGCGCTGTTCGGCATCATTCAGGGTAGTGTTTACGAAGATTTACGCGATGTCTCGGTTAAAGGACTGGTGGAGATCGGCTTTGATGGGTACGCTGTGGGCGGTCTGGCGGTCGGCGAGCCAAAAGAGGACATGCACCGTATTCTGGAGCACGTCTGCCCGCAGCTTCCTGAAGATAAACCGCGCTACTTAATGGGCGTTGGTAAGCCACAGGATCTGGTTGAAGGCGTCCGTCGTGGTATTGATATGTTCGACTGCGTGATGCCAACCCGTAATGCGCGTAACGGACATCTGTTCGTCACCGATGGCGTGGTGAAAATCCGTAACGCGAAGTATAAAGATGACACGTCTCCGCTTGATGCCGAGTGTGATTGTTACACCTGTCGCAATTACAGCCGTGCTTATTTATACCATCTCGATCGCTGTAATGAGATTTTAGGAGCGCGTCTGAATACCATTCATAATCTGCGTTACTACCAGCGCCTGATGGCGGGTTTACGCAAGGCTATCGAAGAAGGTAAATTAGAGCACTTCGTGACTGAATTTTACCAACGGACGGGGACGGCGGTTCCGCCATTAACGTCTGATAATTAAACAATGAGGGAATTTTAATGAGCTTGTTCATTTCTGATGCCGTGGCAGCTGCAGCACCATCACAGGGAAGTCCTTACTCTCTGGTGATTATGCTGGTTGTATTTGGTCTGATTTTCTACTTTATGATCCTGCGCCCTCAGCAGAAACGTGCGAAAGAGCACAAAAAACTGATGGACTCAATCTCTAAGGGTGATGAAGTGCTGACCACCGGTGGCCTGGTAGGCCGCGTTACGAAAGTAGTGGAAACTGGTTATGTCACTATCGCGCTGAACGAAACCACTGAAGTTGTGGTCAAACGTGACTTCGTAGCTGCCGTTCTGCCGAAAGGTTCGATGAAGGCGCTGTAATTTTTGATGTCCCTAAGGGAACTGCCGTGTTAAACCGTTATCCTTTATGGAAGTACATCATGCTGATCGTCGTATTACTCGTCGGTCTGCTGTATGCACTGCCTAACCTTTATGGTGAGGATCCGGCTGTTCAGATCACTGGTGCGCGCGGAAGCGCCGCCAGTGAGCAAACGCTGGTTCAGATCCAAAACGCATTAAAAGAAGATAATATCCAGAGCAAATCTATTGCCCTGGAAAACGGCGCTATTATGGCGCGTTTCGCTAATACCGACGTGCAGCTGCGCGCTCGTGAAGCAATTATGAAGATTCTTGGCGAGAATTACGTTGTGGCGCTTAACCTTGCGCCGGCTACACCCACCTGGTTGTCAATGCTGAACGCAGAGCCGATGAAACTCGGTCTTGACCTGCGCGGCGGCGTGCATTTCCTGATGGAAGTCGATATGGATACTGCTCTGGGTAAACTCCAGGAGCAAAATATCGATAGCCTGCGTAGCGATCTGCGCGAAAAAAATATTCCTTACGTTAACGTTCGTAAAACTGACAACTACGGCATGGAGATTCGTTTCCGCGATGCGGATGCGCGTAATCAGGCTGTTAGCTATCTGACGAGCCGTCACCGCGATATGGTCATCAGTAGCAGCGGCAGTAATGCGCTGACTGCGGTAATGAGCGACGAGCGTCTGCGTGAAGCGCGTGAATATGCAGTACAGCAGAACATCAACATTCTGCGAAATCGTGTCAACCAGCTGGGCGTAGCCGAGCCGCTGGTGCAGCGCCAGGGTGCGGACCGCATTGTGGTTGAACTGCCGGGTATTCAGGATACCGCGCGTGCGAAAGAGATCCTCGGAGCGACGGCAACGCTGGAATTCCGCCTGGTTAATACCAGCGTGGATGCAACAGCGGCAGCAAACGGCCGTGTGCCCGGTGACTCTGAAGTGAAAGATACGCGTGATGGCCAGCCGGTTGTGCTGTACAAACGCGTGATCCTCACCGGTGACCATATTACCGACTCCACCTCAAGCATGGATGAGTACAACCAACCACAGGTTAATATTTCCCTGGACAGTGCTGGCGGTAACATCATGTCCAACTTCACCAAAGACAGCGTCGGTAAGGCGATGGCTACCCTGTTTGTTGAATATAAAGACAGCGGGAAGAAAGATGCCAACGGCCGTTCGATTCTGGTGAAGCAGGAAGAGGTGATCAACGTGGCGAATATCCAGTCTCGTCTGGGTAACAGCTTCCGTATTACCGGCATTAACAACCCGAACGAAGCTCGTCAGCTGTCGCTGCTGCTGCGCGCCGGTGCGTTGATTGCGCCAATCCAGATTGTTGAAGAGCGTACTATTGGTCCGACTATGGGTCAGCAGAACATCACTCAGGGTCTGGAAGCCTGCCTGTGGGGCCTGATCGCCTCGATCATCTTTATGGTGGTGTGGTACAAGAAATTCGGTCTGGTGGCGACCAGCGCGCTGTTAGCTAACCTGGTGCTGATTATCGGCATCATGTCCCTGCTGCCGGGTGCTACGCTGACGATGCCGGGTATTGCTGGTATCGTACTGACGCTGGCGGTGGCGGTCGATGCTAACGTGCTGATAAATGAGCGTATCAAAGAAGAGCTGCGTAACGGACGCTCCGTTCAGCAGGCGATTCATGAAGGCTATAAAGGCGCGTTCTCCAGTATCGTTGATGCCAACGTTACCACGCTGATTAAAGTTATCATTCTGTATGCAGTAGGTACCGGCTCGATTAAAGGGTTTGCTATCACCACGGCGATTGGTGTGGCAACTTCCATGTTTACCGCGATTATCGGCACCCGTGCCATCGTTAATCTGATGTACGGCGGCAAACGCATCAACAAGTTGTCTATCTGAGGAGTGCGTTGTGTCACAGGAACATAGTGTTGAACAAATGAATCACGGGCGTAAAGTCGTTGACTTTATGCGCTGGGATACGCTGGCGTTCATCATCTCTGGTCTGCTGCTGATTATCTCGGTAGCAATTATCGGTGTGCGTGGTTTTAACTGGGGGCTTGATTTCACCGGTGGTACGGTGATTGAAATCAACCTGGAAAATCCGACCGATCTGGACGTGATGCGCGAAAGCCTGGTAAAAGCCGGGTTCGCAGAACCGCAGGTACAGAACTTTGGTAGCAGCCGTGATGTGATGGTGCGTATGTCACCAAACGAAGGTAATGTAGGCCAGGAGCTGGGCAGCAAGGTGCTGGCGGTGATTAATGACACCACTAAGCAGCATGCTACCGTTAAGCGCATTGAGTTCGTTGGGCCGACTGTAGGTAGCGATCTGGCGACGGCAGGCGGCATGGCGCTGCTCTCCGCGCTGATTGCTATTCTGATCTATATCGGTTTCCGCTTCGAGTGGCGACTGGCGCTGGGTACCGTTCTGGCGCTGGCGCACGATGTGGTGATCACCATGGGGCTGCTCTCTCTGTTCCATATTGAGATCGACCTGACTATCGTTGCCTCGCTGATGTCGGTTATCGGCTACTCGCTGAACGATAAGATCGTGGTCTCGGATCGTATTCGTGAGAACTTCCGCAAAATCCGTCGCGGATCGTCTTACGATATCACCAACGTCTCCCTGACGCAGACGCTGAGCCGAACCATTATCACCTCGGCAACGACGCTGGCGATGGTTATGATCCTGTTCGTCTTCGGCGGCGAGCTGCTGAAAGGCTTCTCGCTGACCATGCTGATCGGTATCACTATTGGTACTGTCTCGTCGATTTATGTCTCTTCAGCGCTGGCGCTGAAACTGGGCATGAAGCGCGAACACATGATCCAGCAAAAAGTGGAAAAAGAGGGCGCAGATCAGCCTTCGATTCTGCCTTAATGACTGAACTGTCATAAAGCTAAGGGCCACAGTATGTGGCCCTTTTTTTATGGCTTACTCTCCGTCGTTGTTGACGGCGTCACCACCACATCGTGTATGCGCACATAGCCCAGCCGATCCGGTGACAGATTGCTCAGCCGCAGCGGCACGCTGGTCTGGCTGCGCGGCAACAATGTGCTGGCAACCTCAATTTTTTGCGACATACTGCTGATACTTAACGGCTGACCGGTGGTGCTATCCAGCTCGCCCCATTCCACTTCCGCACTGAACGAAGGCAGCGGAGCATCGCCCGTGGCATGGATATCCAGCGTGGCACGCGTGCCGTTGGCTTCGGGCTGTACATGGCTTAAAGAAAGCTTCAGATCTCCCGCCTGGCTTTTCAGGATCACCCCGGTATTTGCCTGCGGCAGCAGCCAGGCTCCCTGAGCGGCGCCGCTGTTAAGATGCCCCTGCTGCTCAAGCGCGCCTGCCTGCCGCGTTAGCTGGCGCATTTCCTTGCTCAGCTTGCCGACTTCATTATGCAGCTGGCTGATTTTTGGCTGCGATGGTGCGCTGGTACAGCCGGCCAGCGCCAGCAGCGACGCTACCAGTGACAGTTTCAGATAAGCCGTTGTCATTGTTCATTTCCTTCTGATTTAACGTTTGCTTTTATCTTAGAGCAAAGCGGTCTGAATAGCCTGCCGCGAAAAGCTGTCTTTTGCGGCCCGCGCCGCATAAAGTCATGCAGTTTTGCGCCGCGTGGCTTTGGCAGGCGGCTTCGTTCGCGTTACACTAACCTTCAATTTCAAGGATTATCAGGACGCATCATGCATTGCCCATTCTGTTCCGCCGTGGATACCAAAGTGATCGACTCCCGCCTGGTGGGGGAAGGGGCTTCGGTACGTCGCCGCCGCCAGTGCCTGGTGTGCCATGAACGCTTTACCACCTTTGAAGTCGCCGAGCTGGTGATGCCACGCGTGGTGAAAAGCAATGATGTGCGCGAGCCGTTTAATGAAGACAAACTGCGCAGCGGCCTGATGAAAGCGCTGGAGAAACGCCCGGTCAACTCCGATGCGGTTGAGACTGCGCTCAGCCATATTAAAAGCCAGCTGCGCGCGACCGGCGAGCGCGAAGTGGCCAGTAAGATGATTGGTAATCTGGTGATGGACGAGCTGAAAAAGCTGGATAAAGTCGCTTATATCCGCTTTGCCTCCGTTTATCGCAGCTTTGAAGATATTCGGGAATTTGGCGAAGAGATCGCCCGCTTACAGGACTGATGCGATGCGTGATGAATACTATATGGCGCGAGCGCTCGAGCTGGCGCGCCTCGGTTGCTTTACCACAACGCCTAATCCCAACGTTGGCTGCGTTATTGTACGCGACGGCGAAATTGTGGGTGAGGGCTATCATCAGCGTGCCGGTGAGCCACATGCCGAAGTGCATGCGCTACGAATGGCGGGTGATAAAGCCCGTGGTGCTACTGCCTATGTGACCCTTGAACCCTGTAGCCATCACGGGCGCACACCCCCCTGCTGTGACGCGTTGACGGCGGCGGGGGTTAGCCGGGTAGTGGCGGCAATGCAAGATCCCAATCCGGAAGTGGCCGGGCGCGGGCTTTATCGTCTGCAACAGGCCGGTATCGACGTCAGCCACGGCTTGATGATGCAGGAAGCGGAAGCGCTAAACCGCGGCTTCCTTAAGCGGATGCGTACCGGATTCCCGTGGGTGCAGTTAAAGCTGGGCGCTTCGCTGGATGGTCGCACGGCAATGGCCAGCGGTGAAAGCCAGTGGATTACTTCGCCTGAAGCAAGGCGCGATGTGCAGCGACTGCGGGCACAAAGCTCTGCCGTTCTTAGCACCAGTGCAACCGTGCTGGCCGATAATCCGTCGCTGACGGTGCGTTATGACGAGCTGGATGCCAGCACCCGTTCACGCTATGCCGCAGAGGATTTACGCCAGCCGGTGAGAATTATCGTAGACAGCCAGAATCGCGTCACGCCGCAGCATCGACTTATTGCACAATCCGGGGAAACCTGGCTGGCGCGTAACGAAATCGATACGCAATCGTGGCCGGATAATGTGACCCAGTTCAGCGTGCCGCGCCATAACAACCGGATCGATCTGGTATCAATGTTTATGCTGCTGGGGAAAAAACAGATTAACAGCGTTTGGGTGGAAGCCGGGGCGCAGTTTGCCGGCGCGTTGTTGCAGGCGGGCGTTGTTGACGAGCTGATCGTCTATCTGGCACCGAAACTGCTGGGCGATGCGGGCCGCGGGCTGTGCCATCTGCCTGGACTGGCGCGTCTGGCTGATGCGCCGGAATTTGTCTTCAGCGATGTTCGCCAGGTGGGGCCCGATGTCCGTCTGACGGTCACGCCGCGATACCGCTGAATTAACGGCTCGCGCTCAGCGAAGATTTTTGCCTGCATTCCGTTTGCGCAAAAGCGAGCAGACGGATAAAGAGTATGATAGAATCCGCCCCCCTGCGGGGCCAAACAGAACCCTGAAAGGAAGATTATGAACGTTATTGAAGCTGCTGTTGCCACCCCTGATGCGCGTGTTGCCCTGGTTATTGCGCGTTTCAACAACTTTATCAATGACAGCCTGCTGAGCGGCGCGATTGATGCCCTGAAGCGTATTGGCCAGGTGAAAGATGAAAATATCACTGTGGTCTGGGTTCCGGGCGCCTATGAGCTGCCAATGACCGCACGCGCGCTGGCAAAAGCCGGCAAGCACGATGCCGTTGTGGCGCTGGGTACCGTTATCCGTGGCGGCACCGCTCACTTCGAATATGTGGCAGGCGAGGCCAGTTCCGGCCTGGCCAGCGTTGCCATGAACAGCGATATCCCGGTTGCCTTTGGCGTGCTGACGACTGAAAACATCGAGCAGGCCATTGAACGCGCCGGAACCAAAGCGGGTAATAAAGGTGCTGAAGCAGCCCTGACCGCACTGGAAATGATTAACGTATTAAAAGCCATCAAAGCCTGATTTAAGGGGAATTTCGTGAAACCTGCTGCTCGTCGCCGCGCCCGTGAATGTGCTGTTCAGGCACTTTACTCGTGGCAGATCTCCAAAAACGACATCGCTGATGTCGAATACCAGTTTCTGGCGGAACAGGACGTTAAAGACGTCGATATCAATTATTTCCGTGAGCTGGTCGGCGGCGTTGCAACTAACAGTGCATACCTCGACGGCCTGATGAAACCCTATCTGTCACGTCAGCTGGAAGAGCTGGGACAGGTAGAAAAGGCGATCCTGCGTATTTCTCTGTTTGAACTGAGCAAGCGTTCAGATGTTCCCTACAAAGTGGCCATCAACGAAGGGATCGAGCTGGCGAAAGTGTTCGGTGCTGAAGACAGCCATAAGTTTGTCAACGGCGTGCTGGATAAAGCCGCTCCGCAGATCCGTCCAAACCGCAAATAATCTCTCAAGAGGCCGCTAACCCGGCCTCTTCTTTTTACTCCCGGAATGCATTATGGCTTGTGGCGAATTTGAACTGATAGCACGCTACTTTGATCGTGTAACAAGCTCCCGTCGCGATGTCGAAGAAGGTATTGGCGACGACTGCGCCTTGCTGAGCGTACCTGAAAAACAGTCTCTGGCTATCAGTACCGATACGCTGGTGGCGGGTATCCATTTTCTTGCCGATATTCATCCAGCCGACCTCGGCTACAAAGCGCTGGCGGTAAATCTTAGCGACCTTGCTGCGATGGGCGCCGATCCGGCGTGGCTTACTCTGGCTCTGACGCTGCCTGACGTTGATGAAAGCTGGCTGGAAAGTTTCAGCGACAGCCTGTTTGAGCTTCTCGATTATTACGATATGCAGCTGATCGGCGGCGATACCACGCGCGGTCCGCTCAGCATGACGCTGGGGATTCATGGCCTGGTGCCACAGGGGCGAGCGCTCCGTCGCTCCGGTGCGCGCATCGGCGACTGGATTTACGTCACAGGCACGCTCGGTGACAGCGCAGCCGGTCTGGCACTGCTGCTGGGTCAGGCTGAGTTGAGCGATCCCGCGGCACATGAAGCCTTACTTAAACGCCATCTGCGCCCGATCCCGCGTATTTTGCAGGGCCAGGCTTTACGGGATCTGGCAACTTCGGCGATTGATATCTCCGACGGGCTTATTTCCGATCTCGGCCATGTACTAAAAGCCAGCGACTGCGGCGCGAGGATTAATCTTGATGCGCTGCCGTTATCAGAGCCGTTGAAGCAGTATTTCAGCCCTGAGCAGTGCCTGCACTGGGCGCTGAGCGGCGGCGAAGATTATGAACTGTGCTTCACGGTGCCGGAAATCAACCGCGGTGCGCTGGATGTGGCGCTCGGCTACCTTGGCGTACCGTTTACCTGCATTGGTCAGATTGGCCCGCAGTCAGAGGGACTGGTTCTGTCGCAGGATGACAGAGTCGTGGAGTTTAACCATAAAGGATTTGACCATTTTGGCGCGTGAAAAAGATGTGGCGAAAAGTCGCCTGAAGATGAGTAATCCCTGGCATCTGCTGGCAACCGGCTTCGGCAGCGGGCTCAGCCCGTGGATGCCCGGTACTATGGGATCGATTGCAGCGATCCCCTTCTGGTATCTGCTGAATCTTCTGCCGCAGGATCTCTATGTGCTGGTGCTGCTGCTGGGCATTAGTATCGGCGTTTATCTCTGCCATCGCACGGCGAAGGACATGGGCGTACACGACCATGGCAGCATCGTCTGGGATGAGTTTATCGGGATGTGGATCACCTTGATGGCGATCCCAACCAACAGCTGGCAGTGGGTGCTGGCAGGCTTCCTGGTGTTCCGTCTGTTTGATATCTGGAAACCCTGGCCGATCCGCTGGTTTGACCGCAACATTCACGGTGGCATGGGGATCATGGCCGATGATATCGTAGCCGGGATTGTTTCTGCCGCGATTCTCTATCTTGCCGGCCATTACTGGCTGATGTAACTCCCGCAATTGGGGCCATCGCCATTCTGATAGGATAGCTCGGTCTGATACAGGACGAAAAAGTTATCGTCCTGTATCAACAATCCAGCTATTCATTAGCGTATTATCGCTCAACACGCCAACACGCCAACACGCCAACACGCCAACACGCCAACACGCCAACACGCCAACACGCCAACACGCCAACACGCCAACAC
>NZ_JBWKUK010000017.1:0-20647 GCF_059420805.1 Erwinia sp. GW821-FHT03D09 | reverse complement strand
ACGTTTAGCTGGCTTTACCCGCTTACTCGAACCCAACAACCGGGTGCGGCTGATAGACGCTTTCCAGCTCGATAATCTCTTCCTGAGTGAGTTCCACTTCCGTTGCTTTAACCAGGTCGGCCAGCTGTTCACTGCGTGATGCGCCAACAATCTCTTCGCTGCTGCCGTCGGAGTAGCTATTCGCGGTATCAAAGAAATTAATTCCGGCTTCCAGCGCCTGTTTGATTAACGGACGGCTGCTCTCTTCCGGCAGCGTCCAGGCATGCTTGCCGCGATCGGGTTCACCATAGGTCATGCAGCCCAGGCACAGGCGTGAAACGGTCAGGTCGGTGTTCGCTAACTGAATGGTTTTCATGAAGACTCCTGCTATTTATCGTCGCGTAAGCATAGCAGGTGAGGAGCTCCCCCGAAGGGCGGGGGAGCACAGGATGTTTACTGCTGCAGCCATCCGGTAATTTGCTGCTGGAGCCCGGCGGCATCCAGCTGGAAGTCGGTGCGGATCTCTTCCTGAGTGCCCTGCGGAATAAACACGTCCGGCAGGCCAAGGTTCAGTACCGGCACCGGTTTGCGCTTCGCCATCAGTAGTTCATTCACACCGCTGCCTGCGCCGCCTTTAATCGCGCCTTCTTCCAGCGTAATCAGGGCATCGTGACTTGCGGCCAGCTCCAGAATCAGCGCCTCATCCAGCGGTTTAACAAAGCGCATATCCACCAGGGTAGCGTTCAGCGCTTCTGCCGCGGCGGCGGCTTCCGGCAACAGGGTACCGAAGTTAAGAATGGCCAGCTTCTCGCCCTCGCGCTTCACAACGCCTTTACCCAGCGGCAGCGAAGCCAGCGGCTCGATGGTGGCACCGGTTCCGGTTCCACGCGGGTAGCGCACCGCACTCGGACCATCCTGATAGTGATAGCCGGTGTAGAGCATCTGGCGGCACTCGTTCTCATCGCTTGGCGTCATGATCACCAGGTTTGGGATGCAGCGCATAAAGGCGATATCGAAAGCACCCTGATGCGTCTGGCCGTCGGCACCGACGATGCCGCCGCGATCGATGGCAAACAGCACCGGAAGCTTCTGAATGGCCACATCATGGATCAGCTGATCGTAAGCGCGCTGGAGGAACGTCGAGTAGATCGCTACGATCGGCTTGTAGCCTCCAATAGCCAGACCGGCGGCGAAGGTCACCGCGTGCTGTTCGGCAATGGCCACATCGAAATACTGTTTCGGGTAGTCGCGTGAGAAGGTCACCATGCCCGAACCTTCGCGCATCGCCGGTGTTACCGCCATCAGTTTTTCATCCTGAGCCGCGGTTTCACACAGCCACTGGCCGAAGATTTTTGAATAAGATGGCAGTCCTTCGGCGCTTTTCGGCAGCAGGCCGCTGGCCGGATCGAACTTCGGTACAGCGTGCCAGGTTATCGGGTCCTGCTCGGCAGGCGCGTAGCCTTTGCCCTTTTTGGTCATGATGTGCAGGAACTGCGGTCCCTTCAGTGCGCGCATATTACGCAGCGTCTGCACCAGTGCCAGCACGTCGTGGCCGTCTACCGGACCAATATAGTTAAAGCCCAGTTCTTCGAACAGCGTACCGGGAACCACCATGCCCTTCAGGTGTTCTTCGGTACGTTTCACCAGCTCTTTAATCGGTGGCAGGCCGGTCAGGACTTTTTTGCCGCCTTCACGCAGTCGCGCGTAGGTTTTACCGGAGAGCAGCTGCGCCAGGCGGTTATTCAGCGCGCCAACGTTTTCAGAAATCGACATCTCGTTGTCGTTAAGGATCACCAGCAGGTCGGCTTTGATATCGCCTGCATGGTTCATCGCTTCAAACGCCATACCGGCAGTGATCGCACCATCGCCAATAATGCAGGCGGTACTGCGATCCTTGCCTTCTTTACCGGCGGCAACGGCCATGCCCAGTCCGGCGCTGATAGAGGTTGAAGAGTGGCCGACGTTCAGCACGTCGTATTCACTTTCATCACGCCACGGGAACGGATGTAGCCCGTTTTTTTGGCGGATTGTCCCGATGCGATCGCGGCGCCCGGTAAGGATTTTATGCGGATAGGCCTGATGGCCAACGTCCCATACCAGATGATCGAATGGCGTGTTGTAGACGTAGTGTAACGCAACGGTCAGTTCTACGACGCCCAGCCCCGAAGCAAAGTGGCCGCTGGAGCGGCTCACGCTGTCGAGCAGATACTGGCGCAGCTCATCACAGAGTTTTGGCAGGCTCTCTTTCGGTAGCAAACGTAATTCTTGCACCGTTTCTGCCAGCGCCAGCGTCGGGTATTTTCCAGGTTCAAAACTCATCAGTGACTCATTATGGCTATTTATCGCGTTCAATTATGAAGCCGGCCAGCGCCCGTAATGGGGTCGTATTATAGGATTGCGCAGCCAGCGTTTCTAATGCGCTGAGAGACTCCTGATAGAGATCCCATGCTTTTGTCCGTGCTCCCTCCAGCCCCAACAGCGCCGGGTAAGTGCTTTTGCCCAGTTGCTGATCGGCTCCCTGCTGTTTGCCGAGCACGGCGGTATCACCTATCACATCCAGAATATCGTCCTGAACCTGGAATGCCAGTCCAATAGCACTGGCGTAACGATCGAGTGCAGGCAGAACGTTACGGCCCCTTTCTCCTGCGGCCAGTGCGCCAAGGCGCACGGCAGAACGGATCAGCACGCCGGTTTTATGGCGGTGAATCTTTTCCAGTGCGGTTAAATCAACCTGCTGACCTTCTGCCGCCAAATCCAGGGCCTGGCCGCCGCACATTCCCGCTACGCCGCTGGCCCGGGCCAGTTCTGAAAGCATGGCAATGCGGAACTCCGCCGCAACGCCGGGCATCGGGGCATCCGCCAGGATCGAGAAGGCCAGCGTTTGCAGGGCATCGCCTGCCAGAATTGCCGTGTCTTCACCGAATTTAATATGGCAGGTCGGTTGCCCACGACGCAGGCTGTCGTCATCCATGGCGGGTAAATCGTCGTGAATCAGGGAATAGGCATGAATGCATTCAACGGCCGCTGCAGGCGCATCCAGCGCGCTGTCATCGGCGTGCAGCATTTGCCCGGTGGCATAAACCAGGAAAGGACGCAGCCTTTTCCCTCCTAATAATGCGCCATATTCTATGGCATTGACTAGCGGAGTGCTCTGAAAAGGTAGCTCGGCAATATAACGCTGCAGTGCGGCATTCACGCGCTGATAGTGCACATGCTGTAATGCGATGAAATCCATCAGTCATTTTCCGGAATAAAAGGCGTCAGATCGGCGTTCTTATCGTCGTTCAAAAGAATCTGCACCCGCTGTTCGGCCTGCTGTAGCGTTTGCTGCCCGGCACGCGCCAGCTGCACGCCGCGCTCGAACTCGCTCAGCGCCTCTTCCAGCGGAAGGTTGCCGCTTTCAAGGCGGGTGACGATCTGTTCCAGCTGCTGCAGTGAACTTTCAAAACTGGCAGGCTGTTCGGATTTTTTCGGCATGTTTGATCCTGACTTGTTATCTTTATCAGCGGATAATGACGTATGGTATCCGACTCGAAATGATTCGCAAAATATACCCGTCATCTTTCCACTGACAATGACGTGATATTTGCACTCGTACAGAATAATCTTACGGATGAGCGGCAGACTGACAGCAGATGAAGAAGTACCCATCGGGCAAATGATGATATACTGCTGCGCCTGAATGCAAAGGCTATGAGCCATTTTGCAAGACCCTGATTTTACCAGCTAAGTGCCTTTCGTTTCAGCACTTAATTGCCTAGCGAATCCATGCCACCATGAAGTTTATCATTAAGTTATTCCCAGAAATCACCATCAAAAGCCAGTCCGTGCGCCTGCGTTTTATCAAAATCCTCACCGGAAACATTCGCAATGTGCTTAAACACTACGATGAAAATCTTGCCGTAGTACGCCACTGGGACCATATCGAAGTGCGCGCGCGCGATGAGAGTCAGCGGCCAACGATTATCGCTGAGCTGACGCGTATTCCGGGTATTCACCATATTCTGGAAGTTGAAGACCGTCCTTACACCGATGTGCACAACATCTTCGAGCAGACGCTTGAACTGACCCGCGAGCGCATCGAAGGGAAATCCTTCTGCGTACGCGTCAAGCGCCGCGGTAAACACGAATTCAGCTCCCAGGACGTTGAGCGTTACGTTGGCGGCGGCCTGAACCAGCATGTGGCTTCCGCCCGCGTTCAGCTCAATCGCCCGGATGTGACGGTTAACCTGGAGATTGAGGATGACCGCCTGCTGCTGGTAACCGGCCGTTTTGAAGGTATCGGTGGTTTCCCGATCGGAACACAGGAAGACGTGCTGTCACTGATCTCCGGTGGGTTCGACTCTGGGGTTTCCAGCTATATGCTGATGCGCCGCGGCTGCCGTGTTCACTACTGTTTCTTCAACCTGGGCGGTGCTGCTCATGAGATTGGCGTGCGGCAGGTGGCCCACTATCTGTGGAAACGCTACGGTAGCTCGCATCGCGTTCGCTTTGTTGCTATCAACTTTGAACCGGTGGTCGGTGAGATCCTGGAAAAAGTGGATGATGGCCAGATGGGCGTAGTGCTGAAGCGCATGATGGTGCGAGCGGCGTCGAAAGTAGCCGAACGCTACGGCGTGCAGGCGCTGGTCACCGGTGAAGCGCTGGGGCAGGTCTCCAGCCAGACTCTCACCAACCTGCGCTTAATTGATAACGCCAGCGATACCCTGATCCTGCGTCCGCTGATTTCGCACGATAAAGAGCACATCATTAATCTGGCACGTGAAATCGGGACGGAAGACTTTGCCCGCACCATGCCGGAATACTGTGGTGTGATCTCGAAAAGCCCGACGGTGAAAGCCGTAAAGGCGAAAATTGAAGCGGAAGAGCAGAACTTCGATTTCGCGATCCTCGACCGCATGGTGGAAGAGGCGACCAACGTCGATATCCGCCAGATCGCCGAGAAAACTCAGGAAGAAGTGGTGGAAGTGGAAACCGTGGCCTCGTTCGGCGTGAATGACGCGGTGCTGGATATCCGCTCCAACGACGAACAGGATGCGCGCCCGCTTGAGGTTGACGGTGTTGAAGTGAAATCCCTGCCGTTTTACAAGCTGGGCACTCAGTTTGGCGATCTCGACCAGTCTAAAACCTGGCTGCTGTACTGCGAGCGCGGCGTGATGAGCCGTCTGCAGGCACTGTACCTGCACGAGCAGGGCTTCACCAACGTTAAGATCTATCGTCCTTAACATACGGGATGGCAGCGCCATGTTGCCATTTCCCATCCGTTCAGCTGCGGATATCAAGACACCTCAGTAGAGGCCCGGATATCCGCGCTGAAAGGAAATCACGCTCGTTAGCGTTAATAACGCTTAATGGACGTACTTTTCCAGCCTTATCGTCAGCTACTCGGTAATACGTTGCCGCTGCTCAATCCTTGTAGTCGTAAATCCCTGCCGCCAGTACCATCTGCTCGCCCACCTCACGCGCTTTGTCTTTACCCACCAGTAAATCAATCAGCTTAAGCGCAAAATCAATGGTGGTACCCGGTGCCTGGCTGGTCAGCAGATTGACGCGACGATCCCAGACTACGCGGCGATCCATCCACTTTCCTTCGGGAATGGTGTCTTTCAGCCCGGGGAAGCCGGTCATATTCCCCACCGGGAACAGATCGTGAGGGATCAGTACGGTGCCCGGGGTGGCGCACATAGCGGCCACGATGCGGCCGGAAAGGTGAAACTGCCGCACGGCCTCGATCAGCAGCGGGCTGTCGCGAAAACACTCGGCGCCTTTCAAGCCGCCGGGCAGGACGATCGCATCGAACTCGTCGTCGGCCACCTGCACCAGCGGCGCATCGGCCAGTAGCCGCACTCCGCGTGAACAAACAATTTCACGATCGCCATTTTCGGCCACGCTGGCGGTGACGACGCGAATGCCCGCGCGCACCAGCAGATCGATGGTGGTAACGGCTTCGGTTTCTTCACTCCCAGGTGCCAGGCAAACCAGCACCGATGCGTTCGCGGTCATAATCTTGTTCCTTACGCTTAATAAATTCAAAAAGACGGTTGTTCTCCGGCGTTGACAGCCCCTGCGTGCGGGCCCGGCGGATCACGTAGCCGTTGATATAGTCGATCTCAGTCCGCCGCTGGGCGCGGATATCCTGCAGCATCGAAGAGGTATTACCGGCCGTGCTGTGGATCACATCCATGACGTAATCGATCAGCCATTCACGAGAGATATGCTGCCCTTCGCGTTCCATCACGGTGGCGACTTCGTTACTCAGTACGTCAATTTCTTCACGGTGCTCTGCCAGTTCACCGTTGGTGCAATCATAGAAAACGGTGAGCGGATTAATCACACAGTTAACCGCCAGCTTCTGCCAGGCCGCAGAGGCAACATTATTATGCCAGGCGACATCCGGCAGCGCGGCGTGCAGGGTTTCCGCCAGATCGCTCATCGCCTCAGCGGCAGGAGAAATTGGCCCGACATGGGTGATCCCTGCGGCAACGTGGACGATCACCGTCCCATCGTGCCTGGCCGCATGAGTGGTAACGCCGCGCAGCAATGGCTGACGCAGCGTTTTCAGTTCATCAAGTGTGCCCATGCCGTTGTGCAGCAGCAGCACCGGGCAGTTTTCCGGCAGGATAAACTGCAGGTTCTTCACGGCTTCAGATACCTGCCAGGCTTTTAGCGTGACCAGCAGGAGATCGCTTTTCGCGAGAAAGGTCGGATCGTTAGCGATCAACGTTTTATTGATCGGGGAGCCGTGTAAATCGATCACGTTTACTGAGCAGTAGGGTTGTGGAACCCTTAACCAGCCCTGAACTTCATGCCCCTGATGTTCAAGGGCAGCAAGCCAGATCTGCCCTAAAGCTCCGCATCCAAGTACGGTAATTTTCATTGTTCCTCCCCGCGGCGGGGTGAGTTAAACAGTTTACCCGCGCATCTGGTGATTATTATAGCTTTCAGCGTCCGCAGTTTTATTTACCCGTGGCAAGCAGGTATTATGCCTGTCACTTTAGTCTCAGGAGAATAGATCATGCCATCTTTCGATATCGTTTCCGAAATTGACATGCAGGAAGTGCGTAATGCCGTTGAAAACGCCAACCGCGAAATCGCCACCCGCTTTGATTTCCGTAACGTGCAGGCCAGCTTCGAGCTGAACGAAAAAAACGAATCCATCAAGGTTGCCAGCGAGTCAGATTTCCAGGTGAAACAGCTGCTGGATATCCTGCGAGAAAAACTACTGAAGCGCGGTATTGAAAATGCGGCGCTGGACGTGCCGGAAGAGATCGAGCACAGCGGTAAAAACTGGAGCGTCGATGCCAAAATGAAAAAAGGTATTGAGAGCGACGTGGCGAAAAAGCTGGTTAAGCTGATTAAAGACAGCAAGCTGAAAGTGCAAACTCAGATTCAGGGCGATGAAGTGCGAGTTACAGGCAAATCTCGCGATGATCTGCAGGGCGCAATGGCGCTGGTGCGTAAGGGAGAGCTGGGTCAGCCGTTCCAGTTCAAAAACTTCCGCGACTGATTTACACGCCGTTTGATTACGGCGTGATGCCTCTGGCGGCTGTGCTCAGTAAGAGGGCCGTCAGGGGAAATGACATACCGGCCCCGGTCGTGGGGCCGGTTTGCGTGCACAGATTCTTATGTTATTCCGCACTTGTAGCGGCAGGCTGCCCTGGAGTTTGGCACCGACCGAGGTCAGGGCGGAGCATTTGCGGTATTTAGAAGCGGTTTATGCCGCTGAAGCAATCAGCTTTTCAAGCGTGGCGCGGCTGGTGACCTTGCTGTCGATTTTGACGTAGGCACTCTGCTCTTCCGGCACGATAAATACCGCCGTTACGCCAGGTTCCGTTTTCAGCTTCTGCTCCAGTTCATTTTTATCTAATGTACAGGCGTCCAGCGTAATACGCAGGCTGCTGACGTAAGGCGGTTCCTGCATGGTGATACTGACCAACAGCCATACGGCGGCGATGACGGCACCTACCACAAAGACGCTTTGCGCATCGAAGTGGCCGAACACCCATCCCCCCATGCTGCCCCCGATCGCCACGCCAATAAATTGACTGGTGGAATAAAGACCCATCGCGGTGCCTTTATAGCCGGGTGGCGACTCTTTACTGACCAATGAAGGTAGAATAGCTTCCATCAGATTAAAACCGACAAAGAACAGCTGCACGCCGATAACCAGCGTCCAGAAATGGCCGCCAGCCAGCCAGAGAACAACTTCCGCCACCAGCATCAGCATTACGCAGAAGATAAACACGCGCTTCATCCGGCGCTTCACTTCGGCATAAATGATAAAGGGCACCACGCTGATGAAGGCGATAAGCATCGTCGCCAGGTACACTTTCCAGTGCTCGGCGGCCGGTAAGCCCGCGCGTTCAAACTGGCCCGGTAGCGCAACGAAGCTGGACATCAGTAGAATGTGCAGGCAGAGAATGCCGAAATTCAGTTTTACCAGACGGCTGTTTGCCAGCACATCGCGGAAGCTGCCTTTTACCATGCCCGATTCGCGGTTGAGCACGTGATTAGACGCGGAAGGCACGACAAGCAGAGTGATAACAATACCGCAGGTTGCCAGCACGGCGATCATCCAAAACAACGCATGCAGGCCAAACGCATTGGTAATAATCGGCCCCAGTACCATGGCGATAGCGAAGGTAATGCCAAAGCTGATGCCGATAAAGGCCATTGCTTTGGTTCGGTTCTGTTCGCGTGTTAAATCGGAGAGCAGCGCCATCACCGCTGCGGCGATTGCACCGGAGCCCTGTAGCGCACGGCCAAGGATCACGCCCCAAATAGAGGTGGTTAATGCGGCAATCACGCTGCCAAGAACAAAAATAAGTAGTCCGCCGACGATTAGCGGCTTGCGGCCAATACGATCGGAAAGCAGACCAAAGGGGATCTGGAATACGGCCTGGGCTAAACCGTAAATGCCAATAGCCAGTCCGATTAATGCTTCGCTGGCTCCCTGTAAAGCCATGCCGTAAGTGGTGAGGACCGGTAACACCATAAACATTCCCAGCATTCGCAGGGAAAAAACCGTCCCCAGGCCCCAGGTAGCACGAAGCTCGACCGGGGTCATTTTATTATCGTTCATTACTACCTCATACATTTAGTGCGCATAGTTTATGTGTGAGGGGAGGGCGGGTAAAACATTACTTGCGAAGAAGTCGTAACAAAAAGAAAGGGCGCGAAATCGCGCCCTTTATCATGATGTAGCTTTGCTTACCAGACGTAAGTCAGCAGATCTTTCGAGGCCGGGGTCATAAAATCGACTGACATCATCACGCTCAGCGCAGTAATGGCAACGATTGAGAACACGAACAGTTTACGAGCCCAAACGCGGTCGTTTGAGGTTTTGTAACCCGAAAGTGCCATGCCCAGCCACCAGACGCTAACCGCCGCGGCCACCACCAGATATTTATATCCGGCATAGCCACCCAGCGTCAGCATCAGTGTGGCAATCATAAACGCCAGGATATACAGCGTAATATGGTTTTTTGCCACGGAGATGCCTTTTACCACCGGCAGTACCGGAATGTTGGCCGCCTGGTAATCTTTAAAGCGGAAGATAGCAATCGCATAAGAATGCGGCATCTGCCACAGGCTAAAGATAGCCAGCAGGATCAACGCGCCGGTGTCAAACTGATTGGAAACCGCACAGTAGCCGATCACCGGAGGTGCCGCACCGGACAGGCTGCCAATCAGGGTGCCGTAGACGGAGTTGCGTTTCATGTACAGGCTGTAAACGCCGACATAAACCACGAAACCCATCACCGCCAGCCACATGGCCAGCGGATTTGCTCCGAAATACAGCATCGCAAAGCCAGCAATACCTAAAACGGTCGCATAAACCAGGCTCAGTTTCGGAGAGATGAGGCCTTTGACCATCACTCGATTCTTGGTTCTCTCCATCTTTTTGTCGATGTCGCGGTCGATGTAGTTGTTATAAACACAACCCGATGCCACCACCAGCGAAACGCCGACAAGGGTGAAGAGAAACAGGGTGTAATCAATGCTGCCTTTAGAAGCCAGCAGGAATCCCCCAATAACAGAAATTAAATTCCCGAAAATAATCCCTGGTTTTGTTACTTGCAGGTATCGCTTAATCATCACAGTAGCTCTGTTAGTGGGTCATCATGTTGTAGTTGAGGTTCCACATGATCCAGAGAGAGCCGACAACAACAATCAGGATGATGATCGCCGCAAAGACGATAGCAACCATATTCCAGCCGCCCTCGGACTTGCTGTCAAGGTGCAAGAAGTACACCAGGTGAACCAGCAGCTGAACAACCGCACACACCAGAACCACAGTCAGCGTAACCGCTTTAGAAGCACCGCCGTCCATAACCATCCAGAACGGGATACCGGTCAGAATGATCGACAGGATAAAGCCGATCATATATGACTTCACGCTACTGTGTGACGTGCTGCCATGTTCGTTTACAGAATGACTCATTACATGGCCCCCATCAGATAAACAATGGTGAATACGCAGATCCAAACCACATCCAGGAAGTGCCAGAACAGGCTCAGGCACATAATACGCGCGCGGTTAGTATCGTTCAGGCCACGTTTGGCAACCTGGAACATTAGCACCAGCATCCAAATCAGGCCAGAGGTAACGTGCAGACCGTGGGTACCAACCAGCGTGAAGAACGCAGAGAGGAAGCCACTACGATCCGGGCCGAAGCCCTCTTTGATCAGGTGATGGAATTCATAAATTTCCATTCCGATGAAGCCCAGACCGAACAGGAAGGTCATGGATAACCAACCGAGTACGGCACCTTTCTGACCTTTGTTCATGTTGATGACTGCAAAACCGTAGGTAATGGAGCTCAACAGAAGCAGGGCGGTTTCAACCAGTACGAACGACAGCTCAAAGATATCTTTGCCTGCCGGGCCACCGGCGGTGTTGTTAACCATCACACCATACGTCGCAAACAGGGTTGCGAAGATGATGCAGTCACTCATCAAGTAGATCCAGAAGCCAAAGATCTTATTGGCTCCAGCATCGTGATGCCCATGGTCCCCATGGGCGTCGTGGTGGTGTTTAGTCAGAGTTTCAGTTGACATTTTTCAGACCTGCTTTGCTAATTTCGTCAAAGTGCTGATTCTCGATTTTTTCGATCTCGGCAACAGGAACGTAGTAATCCACGTCTTCGTCAAAGCTCTTCACAATCCAGGAAACGATCATGCCCAGGAAGGACAGGCCCAACAGCCACCAGATGTGCCAGATTGCTGCAAAACCGAAGATGGTAGCGAACAGAGCAATGATGATACCGGCGCCGCTGTTTTTCGGCATATGAATTTCTTCATAGCGCGTCGGCTGTTTATACGCTTCACCTTTTTCCTTCATTTCCCAGAACGCATCGCGCTCGTGAACGTGAGGGACAACGGCAAAGTTATAGAACGGCGGAGGTGAAGAGGTTGCCCACTCCAGGGTACGTGCGCCCCACGGGTCACCGGTCAGGTCACGGTTCTGTTCACGGTCACGAACGGAAACGTAGAACTGGGTCACCTGGCAGATAACACCACAGGCAATCAGAGCAGCACCGACTGCAGCTACAACCAGCAGCGTGTGGAACTGAGGATCGATATCCTGGCTAATACGGCGGGTCATACCCATGAAGCCCAGTGCGTACAGCGGCATAAAGGCAACAAAGAAACCGATAATCCAGAACCAGAATGCACGGATACCCCAGGTTTCATTCAGCGTGAAGCCGAACGCTTTAGGGAACCAGTAGGTCACACCAGCGAAGCAACCGAATACTACACCACCGATAATTACGTTATGGAAGTGAGCAATCAGGAACAGACTGTTGTGCAGAACGAAGTCAGCACCCGGCACGGCCAGCAGAACCCCGGTCATACCACCTACGGAAAAGGTGACCAGGAAGCCAATGGTCCACATCATCGCAGAGTGCATCTGAATGCGCCCCTGATACATGGTGAACAACCAGTTGAAGATTTTAACACCGGTCGGGATGGCGATGATCATCGTCATTATACCGAAGAAGGCGTTAACGTTCGCACCTGCACCCATGGTGAAGAAGTGGTGCAGCCAAACGATGAAGGACAGAATGGTAATAGCTACCGTTGCCCACACCAGAGAGGTATAACCAAACAGACGCTTTTTAGAGAAGGTTGCAACGATTTCGGAGAACACACCAAATACTGGCAGAACCAGGATGTATACTTCCGGATGACCCCAAACCCAAATCAGGTTGACGTACATCATCATGTTGCCGCCCATATCATTGGTAAAGAAGTGGAAACCAAGATAGCGGTCAAGCGTCAGCAGCGCCAGGGTCACGGTCAGAACCGGGAACGCAGCGATGATCAATACGTTAGTACACAGTGAAGCCCAGGTGAACACCGGCATTTTGAACATCGTCATGCCAGGCGCGCGCATTTTCAGGATAGTAACGAAGAAGTTAATACCTGTTAATGTCGTACCAATACCGGATAACTGCAGACTCCATATCCAGTAATCAACCCCGACCCCCGGACTGTACTCCGCACCGGAAAGTGGTGGATAAGCCAGCCAGCCGGTCTGAGCGAATTCACCCACGCCCAGCGACAGGTTAACCAGAACCACACCGACAACGGTGAACCAGAAGCTCAGGTTGTTCAGGAACGGGAAGGCCACGTCGCGTGCGCCGATCTGCAGAGGAACAGCAATGTTCATCAGACCAACAACAAACGGCATCGCTACGAAGAAGATCATGATCACGCCGTGGGCGGTGAAGATCTGGTCGTAGTGGTGCGGTGGCAGGAATCCGGCCTCACCGGCAGAGGCAAGCACCTGCTGGCTACGCATCATTACCGCATCGGCAAAGCCACGCAGCAGCATGACGAAAGCCAGGATGATGTACATGATACCGAGTTTTTTGTGGTCAACAGAAGTCAGCCACTCGCTCCAAAGATAGTTCCACTTACCGAAGTAAGTGATTGCAGCCACAAGCGCCAGGCCACCAAGAATGATGGCTGCTACCGTAACAACGATAATCGGCTCGTGGAGGGGCACTGCATCCAGTGTTAATTTACCTAACATTGTATTATTCCTCGGCTCCCGCGTGAGCGGAATGGCTCATATCCATACCTTCATGCGATGACATGTCCATGCTTCCGCCGTGGTTCATCTGGAACTGATTGATAACATCTAAGAACAGACCAGGTTTCACACTTGAGAAGAATTCAACAGGGTGATTTTCGCTAGGTGCTGCCAGCTTGTTAAAATCATCCATAGTCGCGAGTGTAGAGGTTGACTCTTTCGCTTTTGCTACCCATTGCTCGAAGGTCGCTTCGTCAGGAGTCGCAATCGCTTTAAACTTCATACCAGAGAAACCACGACCACTGAAGTTCGAGGAGATTCCGTTGAAGGTGCCTGGTTCGTTCGCAATCAGGTGAAGTTTCGTCTGCATTCCGGCCATCGAGTAGATCTGGCTACCGAGAGTAGGAATAAAGAAGGAATTCATCACTGAGTTAGACGTGATTTTGAAGTTAACTGGACGATTAGCGGGGAACGCAATCTGGTTGACGGTTGCAATACCCTGTTCCGGGTAGATGAACAGCCATTTCCAGTCGAGCGAAACAACCTCAATCTCAACCGGCTTCTTGTCAGAAACCAGCGGCTTGCTTGGTTCCAGTGCGTGGGTAGATTTCCACGTTAGAATACCAAGGAAAACAATGATTAAGATTGGTACAGTCCAGACAACGGCTTCAACTTTGTTAGAGTGTGACCAGTTTGGGCTGTATTTCGCATTGGTGTTTGATGCCCGATATTTCCAGGCGAACACCACGGCCATTAAGATTGCAGGGATAACGACGATCAACATCAGGCCGAAAGCCGTCAGTATCAGCGAACGTTGCTCCAACGCAATCTGTCCTTTGGGATTTAACAATGCACTATCACAACCACTTAACAAAATGGTGCCTGCGATTAATGACAAAATCCCCAAACTTTTATTGTATTTACTGAGTCTCATTTAACGACCTCAATGACAAGGGCTCTATTGTCGTTTAAGTGTGGCGGCATTTTACGGGAAGGTTTCAGTACTGTAAACCTGCAACAGGTTGTGTCAGCGAGGTGTTGACACCTTTTGCCAAGGCTGTCACATATGTTGCTGGCGGTGACAAAATATTAATGGCAGCAAGGGGTTGGAGGCAATATAACAAAATTCTATGAAAAAAAGTCGAGTCAAATTCCAGACGCTATAACCAGACGGTTATTGATCCAATTATTTAACAAGTTATTATCAATTGTGTGATAATAAACGACATAAAACTAATTACTACCGGGTTTTAATACTCATTATTTAAAAATATTTTGCGTGTAAAACTTTTCCAATCCCGATCAAAAAGCCAAAAAATTTTATTTTTATTCAGCTGGCAGTTGTAGCTGTAATCTGCTAGGTAGAAATAATCCAGGCAGGTGTCATAATTGCCCGGATTATTGTTATTGAATTGTTATGGAAATAATTTCCTTAACAAATAAAATTTATCATCTTAAACGGCGATTTAATCGGCACTGTCGGATAATTTTCGGCCTGCCAAAAAATCGAGTAACGTTCCTGCCACAATGCCTGCCAACATCAGTAAAATGGCCGTTTTTAACAGTCCGGAAACAATACCATCAGGCACGGCTAAATCCGATGCATTTAGTGCCAGTCCGACCAGCCAGAGAATCAACAGCAGAGATCCGAGCACCAGACTGCGCAGTGCCCAGCGGTAAGCTTCAGGAAAAGCGGTGCGCGGTGGGAAGTCTGGATGTTTCTGCGCGTATTCAAGCGTAGAGCGACAGCCCGCCAGCAGCACCAGCCCGGGTAGCGCTGCAACGACCGAGAAAGCATAAAAGGTCGGCCAGCCCCAGCCATCAACAAACCAGCCGGCTACCGGCCCGACATACACCCGGCCAACGGCAGACAGAGCGGAGAGGAGAGCGAACTGCGTTGCCGAAAAGGAACGGTTGCACAGAGTCATCAGCAGGGCGACGAAAGCGGCCGTCCCCATACCGCCGCAGAGGTTTTCTACAGTGACGGCGGCGGCCATACTGTAAAGGTGCTTGTCAGTCACTGACAGTATCCAGTAACCCAGATTGGAAACGGCCTGCAGGATGCCGAACAGCATCAGCGCTCGGAAAAGGCTCAGGCGCTGCATCAGTACACCACCGACCAGTGCACCGATAATTGTTGCCACTAACCCAAGCGTTTTATTCACTAACCCGACATCGCCCGCGTCAAAGCCAACGCCGCGAATCAGAAAGATGGTGGTCAGACTGGCGGCAAAGGCATCACCCAGTTTGTAGAGCACTATCAGCGACAGGAGCAGCCACGCATTGTTGCGATTAAAGAAATCGCGCAGCGGAGCAACGACCGCCTGTTCCAGGGAGCGTGGGGCTTCGGAGGTCAGCGCAGGTTCTTTAGCCAACAGCGTAGCGATAACACCCGGGAGCATCATCAGAGCCATCAGCCACCAGATCGCCTGCCAGCCGAGGTAGCGATCGGCCAGCCATAGCGCCAGCCCACCGGAAACCAGCATCGCCAGCCGGTAACCCAGTACGCTGATTGCAGCACCGTTTCCTCGCTCGGCTGCGCTGAGCACATCGGTTTTCCACGCGTCAAAAACAATATCCTGCGAGGCAGAGCAGAAGGCGATCAGTACAGCCAGCGCTGCCAGCAGTGTCAGATCGCGTGAGGGCTGTAAAAAGCCCATCATGGCGATGCCGACGATCAGCAGTAGTTGGGTAATCAGCAGCCAGCCGCGGCGGCGGCCAAGAAATGGCGGCGTATAGCGATCCATCAGCGGTGACCAGAGAAACTTAAACACGTAGGCCTGGCCGACCAGTGAGAAGAAACCGATGGTTTTGATATCGACATTTTCCACTGCCATCCACGCCTGCAGAGTGCCGGAGGTTAATGCCAGGGGAAGGCCGGATGCGAAACCAAGTAATAAAAGAAGGGCGGAGTTGCGCCGGGTGAAGATGTGCAAATAGTGACTGGGCATACGGACCTTAAAGTCAGGCCCGCTATTCCGGCGGGCCTGCAATGATTAACGAGAGTTTTGCTTGATGAACTCGCTGACCGACGTGTCCTGAGCCATATCGGCAATCACGTCACCCAGTGTTGCGTTAACCGCATTAGTAATTTTTTCGTTACTGGCGTTGAATGCACCTTCCACGCTGTAGACCTGACGATAGTTTTTCACCTGCTTGTTGCCGTTTTTGGCGGTTGCAATGATCGAAATATCGGCCTTGGTGGTAATGCTGTAGCGGACGTTACCCTGAGTCACGTCGGCATAAAGGTTATTCACCACAATCTGCAGATCGACAGCACCGCTTGGGCCAACCATATAGCCACGGGCGGTCATTTGTTTCTCCAGGCTTTCCTGCAGCAGGAAGCGCAGATCGCGGGAAGGAGTCAGCGTGATCAGCTGGCCGTCACGGTTCACTTTTGCCAGTGCCTGGTCGGTACGCTGATCGGCTCCGTTGATACTAATGGTGACGCCCATAAGGCCTGGGTCCTGCTGGGGCAGCTTGATTTTAGGTGAAATATCAAGCGTGTTGCTGCTTGTCGCACAGCCAGCCAGCATAAACATGGCCAGCAGGGGGAACAGTAATTTTTTTAACATGCTTATTTTCTCGGTAACGTGAGTTGTATTGCTGAAAAAACTCTGGCCATCATAACATCGCCTGAAGTCAGGGGAAGCCCTGATAGCGCGCAAATTCATCGCGTTGTCGTATTTTCGGACGACTGAACGCTTCAGGCTTGGACTGCAATCAGGCCTGAGTGTTTCACGTTCAATAAGTAAAAATGTTGGCTGATTTGAAAATTTCGTTAAAGTGCGTCGGGTTTGCATAAAAAACGACTAACATTTAAAGAGATGGGGCGCAGTTCTCTGCAGGAGAGGAGTTCGGGTATGATCCGTGAACAAATAGAAGAAAAGTTACGTACGGCATTTTCACCGGTGCACCTTGAAGTCCATGACGAAAGCTATCGTCACAACGTTCCTGCGGGGGCGGAAAGTCACTTCAAGGTAGTGATCGTCAGTGACAGTTTTATCGACCAGCGTTTCCTGGTGCGGCACCGTGCGATTTACGGCGTGCTGGCTGATGAACTGGCAGGAAGCGTCCATGCGCTGGCGCTGCACAGCTACACGGTGAAAGAGTGGGAAAGCCTGCAGGATACCGTGCCTGCCTCGCCTAACTGCCGGGGGGCCGGAACGCTGGCATAGCAATTTATTACCTTGCGATACCAAACGGCCTCTGGGCCGTTTTTTCGTTTATAGCCGTTGAAAAGCCGCTGCACTCATCAAATTCTTGCGGTTTCATCGCAAAAATGTAAAAAGTAGCGTGCGTCGGGGGAGTGTGCAGCCTCGACTCGCTTAGACGTTGCCGCTATAATGCGGCGTCTATTTTTTCACAGAATGTCTTCGGGACGCTTCTGTTAACAGGGAATGCGGTTCTGGCATCAGAAGCCGTCCCGGTTCTTAGATTCATTCAGTTATTGGTGTTTCCACCGTAGCAGGGTGCATCTGAAGTTGACCGAGCACGTGATTTTTTGAGGTAATAAGATGCAAGCTTCAGTAGAAACAACTCAGGGCCTGGGCCGTCGCGTAACGATTACCGTTCCTAAAGACGTGATCGAAACTGCAGTTAAAAACGAGCTGGTTAGCGTAGCTAAGAAAGTACGTATCGACGGTTTCCGTAAAGGTAAAGTACCGATGACCGTCGTTGCACAGCGTTACGGCGCTTCTGTTCGTCAGGACGTGCTGGGCGATTTGATGCAGCGCAACTTTGTTGACGCGATCATCAAAGAAAAAATCAATCCGGCTGGCGCGCCAAACTACGTGCCGGGCGAGTACAAAATCGGTGAAGACTTCACTTTCTCTGCTGAGTTTGAAGTGTATCCGGAAGTTGAGCTGCAGGGTCTGGAAGCAATCGAAGTTGAAAAACCGGTTGTAGAAGTCACTGACGAAGACGTTGACGCGATGCTGGACACCCTGCGTAAGCAGCAGGCGACCTGGAAAGAAACCGACGCTGCTGCTGGCGCTGAAGATCGTGTAACCATCGATTTCACCGGCTCTGTAGACGGTGAAGAGTTCGAAGGCGGCAAAGCATCTGATTTCGTTCTGGCAATGGGCCAGGGTCGTATGATCCCAGGCTTCGAAGAAGGCGTAGTGGGCCATAAAGCCGGTGAAACCTTCACCATCGACGTTAACTTCCCGGAAGATTACCACGCTGAAAACCTGAAAGGTAAAGCAGCGAAGTTTGAAATCGTGCTGAAGAACGTTGAAGAGCGTGAGCTGCCAGAATTCACCGAAGAGTTCATCAAGCGTTTCGGCGTGGCTGATGGTTCTCTGGCTGGTCTGCGTACCGAAGTGCGTAAGAACATGCAGCGTGAGCTGAAAGGCGCCGTGCGTAACCGCGTGAAGTCTCAGGCTATCGACGGTCTGGTTGCGGCTAACGACATCGACGTTCCTGCTGCCCTGATCGACGGCGAAATTGACGTGCTGAAGCGTCAGGCTGCACAGCGCTTTGGCGGTAACGAGAAGCAGGCTCTGGAGCTGCCTCGTGAACTGTTCGAAGAGCAGGCAAAACGCCGCGTCGTTGTTGGCCTGTTGCTGGGTGAAGTGATTCGTACCCACGAGCTGAAAGCTGACGAAGACCGCGTTAAAGCACTGATCGAAGAAATGGCTTCTGCTTACGAAGATCCGTCAGAAGTTATTGAGTTCTACAGCAAAAATAATGAGCTGATGAACAACATGCGTAACGTTGCGCTGGAAGAGCAGGCTGTTGAAGTCGTGCTTGAAAAAGCGAAAGTGACTGAAAAAGCCACTAACTTCCAGGAACTGATGAACCAGACTGCTCAGGCCTGATTTAACGTTACTGGTTATTCAACGAAAGCCCGCAGCTATTGGCTGCGGGCTTTTGCTATTTAATGAGCCGGAATAGACTGCTTTTACTGATAATTTGTTTATTTATTCCGCAAATTGTCGCCTGAGCCGATATTCCGGGTTAGCAGTTGATAAAAACGTTGTTATGCTTGAAATAGCGGGGCAATATCCCCAGATTGTTATCACTGGCATACGAGTTCATCAGAGTATGCAACGATGCTATCAGGCCGATTGAGCGCCCGGGTAGCTTCGGCGGAAAGGACCGGAATCATAGTGTTCCCGATCGCTCTCAAGTAGAATCGCTGCGGAGTGTGGCCAAATGAAATGTATCAGGAGACGATAATGTCATACAGTGGCGAACGTGAATTAACTGCACCTCAGATGGCTTTAGTGCCGATGGTCGTTGAACAGACCTCTCGTGGAGAGCGCTCTTACGACATCTACTCGCGCCTGCTCAAAGAACGCATCATTTTCCTGACCGGTCAGGTTGAAGACCACATGGCGAACCTGATCGTGGCCCAGATGCTGTTCCTGGAAGCAGAGAACCCGGAAAAAGACATTCACCTGTACATTAACTCTCCTGGTGGCGTCATCACCGCAGGGATGTCGATTTATGACACCATGCAGTTTATTAAACCCGACGTCAGCACTATCTGTATGGGCCAGGCATGTTCTATGGGGGCCTTCCTGTTGACCGCTGGCGCAAAAGGCAAACGTTACTGCCTGCCAAACTCACGCGTGATGATTCACCAGCCGCTGGGCGGCTTCCAGGGCCAGGCTTCTGACATCGATATTCACGCGCGTGAAATTATCAAAACGAAACAGATGATGAATGAACTGATGGCGAAGCACACCGGCCAGAGTGCGGAAACGATTGAGCGTGATACTAACCGCGATCGATTCCTGTCGGCGGGTGAGGCCGTAGAGTACGGATTAGTCGATTCCGTTCTGGCTCAGCGTAACTGATCTGTTTTGCCATGTATCCGTCGCCTCCGCAGGCCAGACACCGTGCTGCCCTGTAGTTGCTGACCCGGTGGGGCAGTGAGGGCGACAATGAGGGGGAGTGAATGACCGATAAACGCAAAGACGGTTCGGGAAAGCTGCTGTACTGCTCTTTCTGCGGCAAAAGCCAGCATGAAGTACGCAAGCTGATCGCCGGCCCGTCAGTGTATATCTGCGATGAGTGCGTTGATTTATGCAACGACATCATCCGCGAAGAGATTAAAGAAGTTGCGCCACACCGCGAGCGTAACTCCTTGCCCACGCCGCACGAGATCCGCCACCACCTGGATGATTACGTCATCGGTCAGGAGCGGGCGAAGAAGGTGCTGTCGGTGGCGGTGTACAACCACTATAAGCGCCTGCGCAACGGCGACACCAGCAACGGTATTGAGCTGGGTAAAAGTAATATCCTGCTGATCGGTCCGACCGGTAGCGGTAAAACCCTGCTGGCCGAAACGCTGGCGCGCCTGCTGGACGTACCGTTCACCATGGCGGATGCCACCACGCTGACCGAAGCTGGCTACGTGGGTGAGGATGTGGAAAACATCATCCAGAAGCTGCTGCAGAAATGCGATTACGACGTGCAGAAAGCGCAGCGCGGGATTGTGTATATCGATGAAATCGACAAAATTTCCCGCAAATCGGACAACCCGTCGATTACCCGCGACGTGTCCGGTGAAGGCGTGCAGCAGGCGCTGCTGAAGCTGATCGAAGGAACGGTTGCCGCCGTGCCTCCGCAGGGTGGCCGTAAGCATCCGCAGCAGGAGTTCCTGCAGGTTGATAC
>NZ_JBWKUK010000016.1:46441-135906 GCF_059420805.1 Erwinia sp. GW821-FHT03D09 | reverse complement strand
TTCCTGCTTCCTGCTTCCTGCTTCCTGCTTCCTGCTTCCTGCTTCCTGCTTCCTGCTTCCTGCTTCCTGCTTCCTGCCTGTCCCCAGTCACAGCCCCGGCCTTGATGTACATCAGTCAACCGTCATCCATTCTGCAGTCTCTGTTCAAATTAACTGGATATCTTCATCAGGGTTATCCAGGTTCATCACGATACATATGGGCGTAATGTAAGCGTCATTAAACGAACACTTCTGGAGCAAGACCATGAGTCACCAACGTATGCCCGCACTCTTCCTTGGCCACGGTAGCCCGATGAACGTGCTGGAAGAGAATATCTATACTGAAACCTGGCGCAAACTGGGTGAAACATTACCGAAGCCAAAAGCGATTATTGCGGTTTCCGCGCACTGGTATACACGTGGTACGGCGGTTACCGCGATGGAGAAACCGCGTACTATTCATGATTTCGGTGGTTTCCCGCAGGCATTGTTTGACACGCGCTATCCTGCTCCTGGTTCCCCGGCGCTGGCCCGCCAGATTGCGGAAGTGCTGTCGCCGGTTGACGTTCAGCTCGATCAGGAGTGGGGCTTTGACCACGGCTCCTGGGGCGTATTAATCAAGATGTACCCTGATGCCGATATCCCGGTGGTACAGTTGAGCGTTGACGGTACAAAACCCGCTGCCTATCACTTCGAACTGGGGCGCAAGCTGGCGCTACTGCGCGAGCAGGGGGTGATGATTGTTGCCAGCGGCAACGTAGTGCATAACCTGCGTATGGTTCGCTGGCAGGGGGAAGCGCCAGCCTATCCGTGGGCCGAGTCGTTTAACCAGTACGTGCGCGATAATCTGGCATGGCAGGGTGACGATGCCCAGCATCCGCTGGTTAACTTTATGCAGCATGATGGCGCGGCACTGTCCAACCCCACGCCCGAGCACTATCTGCCGCTGCTCTACGTTCTGGGTGCCAGAACGCTGGATGAAGCGGTAACCGTGCCTGTGGATGGAATTGTGATGGGGTCGTTGAGTATGCTGTCCGTGCAGGTGGGCTAAACTGCCTGGCTTACTTGCCGCTTTGAGATTGGGCGAGGGGAACCTCGCCCGAAAGGTTACTCGATAAACGCGTGCGGATAGAAGCGGGACAGATCCTGGGTGATCAGTTCGCGATCTTCCCTCAGGCCAATTCCTGCTGGCTGATCATCGATCAACCAGGAACCGATCAGCGTATAGCTGTCGCCAAACTTCGGCAGCGGATGGAACTGCTGGACGATCATTCCCTCTTCGCCGTAGGGTCCGTCAACGCGGGCGATCTCTTTCCCGTTCTCCACGATGCGAATATTCGCGCCTTCGCGGGAAAACAGTGGCTTAACCACGTATTTATCCATATGCGGCACGTTATCTTCGGCAAAGTAAGCGGCAAGCAGATTCGGGTGATTCGGGAACATTTTCCACAGTAGCGGCAGCATGGCTTTATTGGAAATGATGCTCTTCCATCCCGGCTCCAGCCAGCGAACGCCCGCATCGGCAAGCTTGGTGGAGAACATCTCGCGCAACATAAACTCCCAGGGATAGAGTTTAAACATGTTACTTATCACCTGGTCATTCACGTCGGTGAACTGGCCTTTTTCTCCCAGGCCAATCTCGTCAATAAACAGGAATTCACTCGGCAAACCGGCCTCGGTCGCGCAGTCCTGCAAATACTGCACCGTACCGCGATCTTCTTCGGTATCGCGGCAGCAGGCGAAGTGCAGCAGGCCAAAACCGTGTTTCTGATGCAGAGCAGCAAAGCGGTCGATCAGCTTTTCCTGCAGGCTGTTGAACTGATCGCTTCCCGCAGGAAGGTTTCCGGCGTTGAGCTGATCTTCCAGCCAGATCCACTGGAAGAACGCCGCTTCGTAAAGTGAGGTTGGCGTATCGGCGTTATTCTCCAGAAGCTTGGCAGGTGAGTGCCCATCCCAGGCAAGGTCCAGCCGGGAATAAAGCGATGGCTGGCCGCTTTTCCTGGACTCCCGCACGAAATCCCATGTGTGCTTAGGGATGCGAAACTTCTCCAGCAGCTCTTCGCTACCGGTGACCAAATCCACCGCCTGTAAACACATCTGATGAATTTCGCTGGTCACATCTTCCAGCGTTTCAATCTGCTGCAGGGTAAATTGATAGTAGGCATCTTCACACCAGTAAGGCTCGCCGTACATGGTGTGGAAATTAAAACCGTATTCAGTGGCTTTTGCTTGCCAGTCAGGACGCTCGGCAATGGCGATGCGTTTCATCCGGCGTTAGCCCCCCAAGCTGCGGCTGGTGGTACCGGAGCGATTGCTGCCGGACGCACTGCTGCGCTGCATGGTGGACTGTTTCGCCACGCTTTCGCCAAAGCCACCGCGCGTTACGGTGCTGGTGGTTGCAGGTTTCGGCGCCATCGCTGTTTTCGGTACGTTCATCGTGCGGCCTGATACGGCCGGGCCATAGCTCTTACCTGCGGCGTCCACAAACTTACCGTTAGCCGGGCTGGCTGGATTTTTTGAGCTAAACAGCGGCTGCTGCTGGCCCATACCCCCGCTCATCATACGGCCCATCATGTAACCGGCCATCAGCGGCATCCAGAAGCTGCCGCTGGATTGGTTTTCCGCATTGGTGGTAACGCCTGCCTGTGCCGGAGCCTGCTGGCACTGGCCTTCGCCGAATTCGGCCACGCAGTCTTCACGGCTGGCGTACTTCGGTGCGGTCTTAACGGCTTCTTCTTTCGCTTTATTGAATGCAACGGTGCACTGTTCGGATTTACCCGGGTTGGCGCTGGAGCAATCGTCCGCATTTTGATACATCGAAACGCTTTCGTCAGTTTGCTCACAGCCTGCCAGCATAATGACCGCGGTCACCGCCAGGGCCACCGGCGTTAAATGGCGTGCGCCCCAGCTTTTACGAAAAGAGGCATGATTGATTTGTTTAGTCCGTTTCATGGCTTTCTGTCCTGTGCCCAAAGATAGTGCTTAGGATAGGGGAATGGCGGTGAAAAATGAAGCGATGCGGCCGCAGGGTACGGGGATCTTTACGAAGCTATACGTTTGATTGTGAAGGCCGGCTTACAAATTGCATTGGAAAAGCAGAAGGGCAGCACGGGCTGCCCTTCTCTATAGATTACTGGCCGGCGGATTACCGCTGGCTTTATAATTTACTGTGCTTTAACCGAACGGCTCAAATCACGGTCGGCGGCGGCATCCTGTTTTGGATTTTCAGGTGCAACGGCATCCGGCGTGGTGGGAATATCTTTGCCGAGATGGGTATTCAAGGCAGTGAGATCTTCTTCATTAAGCGTACCCAGAGCGGATTTAATATTAAGCTGGTTAATCATGTAGCTGTAACGTGCATTCGCCAGCTGCTGCTTAGCGTTGTATAGCGTTGTTGTTGCGTTCAGCACGTCAACGATGGTACGAGTACCGACCTGATATCCCGCTTCCATGGCATCCAGCGAGCTCTGTGAAGAGACTACGGCCTGCTTATAAGCGTTAATGCTGCTGATAGACGCGTTCACGTTATTAAATGAAGAACGGACGGTCTGCACGGTGGTACGGTGGGCGCTTTCTAACTGTTCACTGTACGACACGAATGCATATTGCGCCTGTTTCACCTGCGAACTGACAGAACCCCCGCTGTATAGAGGCAGGCTGAAGTTTAATCCGACCTGGTTACTTCCGCTGATATTGTCTGTGCCGGTGGAACGATCGCCATGGTAACGATTGTTTGACAGGCCGGTTGACGCGGTCAGACCGACAGTTGGCATATGACCCGTTTCGGCTGAGCGAATCTGCTCGCGAGCCAGATCCTGTGACAGACGTGCAGAGAGCAGGCTGAGGTTGCGGCTTTCGGCCTCTTTCAGCAGGTCTTTCACCGGCTGCGGCTTGTCCGTTTTGAAGCGATCAACGTTAAGTGATGCGAGGCTTGGATAGTAATTCCCGGTAACCTGGCGCAGAGATTCTACGGCGTTATCGAGGTCGTTACGTGCGCTCACTTCGCTGGCCAGTACGCTATCGTATTGCGAACGGGCGTTCTGCACGTCAGTGATAGCCACCAACCCAACATTAAAGCGCTGGGTGGTTTGATCTAACTGACGATAAATTGACTGCTTCTGTGCTTCAGTATACGAAAGTGTATCAATTGCATTCAGGACGTTGAAATACGCCGTAGCCGTGTCCAGAATCAGCTTCTGCTGTGCGGTCTGGTAGCTGACATCCTGAATACCGGCTGTTTTTTCCTGCAGGGTCAGCGCACGCCATTTTGACATATCAAAAATGGTCTGCGTCAGCTGTAACGATGCGCTTTTGGTATCGCTGTTCGAATCGCGTGCATCGCGGTAACCGTTAGTATAGGTATAGTCCGCTCCCAAACCGAGCTGCGGTAACAGTGGGCTACGGGCTTCGTTGATTTTCTCAAAAGCGGCATCGCGATCGGCCGCTGAGCTACGAAGCTCAGGGTTAGACAAACGAGCCTGCTGATAGACCTGAAGCAGGTTTTCAGCCTGGCTGGCAACACTGAAGCCGCCCAGGCTCAGACCAATGAGTAAAGGGAGCAGTTTGTTCATTTGCATTCCTTGTAGTGCCGCAAAATTGCTATGGTAGCGCTGGCGTAGGCCAAAAAATTATCGCCGATTCTAGCAGAGTGTGCCGATAAGGTAAGTTGGCTGAAAGTGCCATCTCGCTTTAATTTACGTAAATAATTCCTCAGAAACTACAAATCTGGCTGTATTAATATTGCACTTATCGTCATTGCGATCATTTCAGGAGAGGTTCCTATGGCAATCTGTAACACATTCCCGGTAACGTTTACCAAAGACGATGTAGAAATTATCGCACGAGAGACGCTGTATCGCGGTTTTTTTTCTGTGGAGCGATATCGCTTTCGCCACCGCTTGTTTAACGGCGAAATGAGTGGTGAAGTAAGCAGGGAAATTTTCGAGCGTGGTCACGCTGCGGTGCTGCTACCCTATGATCCGCTGCGTGATGAAGTCGTGCTTATCGAGCAGATACGCATTGCCTCCTGGGATACCAGCCCTACCCCCTGGAAGCTGGAGCTGGTAGCCGGAATGATTGAGGAAGGTGAAGCCCCGGAAGAGGTCGCCAGACGGGAAGCCGTTGAAGAAGCCGGATTGATCGCCGGGCGAACCAAACCTATCAGTAATTACCTGTCCAGCGCGGGGGGCACGACCGAGCGATTGACAGTGTATGTTGGTGAAGTGGATGCCAGCGTGGCGAAGGGAAACCACGGACTGGAGGAAGAGAATGAGGATATTTTCGTCCATGTGGTGAGTCGCAGTCAGGCTTATCAATGGGTGGAAGAGGGGAAAATCGATAATGCAGCAGCGATCATTGCCTTACAATGGCTCGAGTTGCACTATAAACAACTATGTGATGAGTGGAAGCCTTAACGATGAAGCGTTACGTTCCTGACTTTCCCGAAATGATGCGCGTGTGCGAAACTAACTTTGCACAACTGCGCCGTTTACTACCGCGTGACGATCGGACCGGAGTGTCAGTGGCGTACCAGGTAAATGGTGCCAGCTATCAAATTACCATTTTGGAATCGACGCGATATACCACGCTGGTGGAGATTAAACAAACCGCCCCGGCCGTGAGTTACTGGTGCCTGCCTTCCATGTCAGTCAGGCTCTATCACGATGCAATGGTGGCGGAAGTGTGTTCAACACAGCAGATCTATCGATTTAAAGCACGCTATGATTATCCTAATAAAAAGCTGCATCAGCGTGATGAAAAACACCAGATTAACCAGTTTCTGGCGGAATGGCTGCGCTACTGTTTATTACATGGAGCGGTAGCCGTTCCGGTTTGTTGAACCCGCTGCAACGTGTTTTAAGAGAGCGGTAACCCTAAGGACTTTGATTGGATAGCTTGTTGAAACTTCCTGTGGCGAGTGGGTCCAGTATCAGGATTTTACAGATAACGGATACTCACCTTTTTGCAGGCAAACATGAAACGCTGCTGGGTGTGAATACCTGGGCCAGTTATGAAGCGGTGCTGGAAGCCATCGCAGCACAACGGCGACATTATGACCTGATCGTCGCTACTGGCGATCTGGCGCAGGATCACACTACCGAAGCCTATCAGCATTTTGCTGAGGGTATCGCTCGTCTGCCTGCTCCCTGCGTCTGGCTGCCCGGCAACCATGACTTTCAGCCGACGATGTTCAGTACACTGGCAAATGCCAGCATAGCCGATGAAAAACACGTCCTGATCGGCGACTGCTGGCAGGTTGTACTGTTGGATAGCCAGGTTTTTGGCGTGCCTCACGGCGAGCTGAGTGAGTATCAGCTTGAGTGGTTGGATAAAACGCTGGCCCTGGAGCCGCATCGGCATACGCTGGTACTACTTCACCATCATCCTCTGCCTTCTGGCTGTACGTGGCTCGATCAGCACGGCCTGCGAAATCCACATATGCTGGACGCGGTACTACAGCGCTATCCACTGGCGAAAACGCTACTGTGTGGCCATATTCATCAGGAGCTGGACCTTGAATGGCAGGGCCGACGTGTGCTGGCTTCTCCTTCAACCTGCGTACAGTTTAAGCCGCACTGCACCAACTTTACTATTGACGCTGAATCCCCCGGCTGGCGCTGGCTTAATTTGTTCGATGATGGCCGTGTAGAAACCGAAGTTTGCAGACTGACAACGCGAATTTTCAGCCCGGACCTGGATTCGGAAGGCTATTGATCGATGGCGACGCTGCTCTACCTCCACGGTTTTAACAGCTCACCCCGTTCGGCTAAAGCGACCGCGTTCGGTCGCTGGCTGAGGGAGCATCACCCGTCGATCAATTTACTGGTTCCGCAACTCCCTGCCTATCCGGCTGATGCAGCGGCACTGTTGGAAAATATCGTAATGCAGGCGCCAGGGGAGCCGCTGGGCATTATCGGTTCATCGCTTGGCGGATATTATGCGACCTGGCTTTCCCAGTGTTTTACCCTGCCTGCGGTGGTGGTGAATCCCGCCGTCAGGCCGTTTGAGCTACTGGTAGATTTCCTCGGGGAAAATCAGAACCCCTACACCGGCCAGCAATATGTGTTAGAGTCGCGCCATATTTACGATCTAAAAGTGATGCAGATTGACCCGTTAGAGTCGCCGGATTTGATCTGGCTGCTGCAACAGACGGGTGATGAAGTGCTCGACTACCGTCAGGCCCTGGATTATTACAGCGCCTGTCGCCAGACGGTAGAAGAGGGCGGAAATCATGCTTTTATCGGATTCGAACGCCATTTCTCCGCTATGTTTGATTTTCTGGGACTAACCCGGCAAGAGTAAAATCAGACGGAGTTTAGGCAATCATATTTAGCCACTAATTCAGATTGTTACCATGACTCAATCCAGCTATAACGCTGATTCCATTGAGGTTCTCAGCGGCCTTGAACCCGTGCGTCGCCGCCCGGGTATGTATACCGATACTGCGCGGCCTAACCATTTAGGTCAGGAAGTGATCGATAACAGCGTGGATGAAGCGCTGGCCGGCCACGCTAAACGTGTGGAAGTGATTCTGCACGCCGATCAGTCGCTGGAAGTTATCGACGACGGGCGCGGTATGCCGGTGGATATCCATCCCGAAGAGGGCGTACCGGCCGTTGAGCTGATTTTCTGTCGCCTGCATGCCGGTGGTAAATTCTCCAACAAAAACTATCAGTTCTCCGGCGGCCTGCACGGCGTGGGTATCTCGGTGGTGAATGCTTTGTCAAAACGCGTGGAAGTGACCGTTCGCCGTAACGGCGAAGTCTACGAAATGGCGTTTGAAAACGGCGACAAGGTACAGGACCTGTCGGTGACGGGCACAGTAGGCAAACGCAATACCGGTACCCGCGTGCAGTTCTGGCCTGATGAATCCTTCTTCGACAGCCCGCGTTTCTCTGTATCGCGCCTCAGCCACCTGCTGAAGGCGAAAGCGGTGCTTTGCCCGGGTGTTGAGATCGTCTTTAAAGATAAGGTTAACAACACTGAGCAAACCTGGTGCTATGCTGATGGCCTGACCGACTATCTGATGGAAGCGGTTAACGGCCTGCCACTGCTGCCGGAAAAACCGTTTGTCGGCGCGTTTTCCGGTGACGTTGAAGCGGTTGACTGGGCGCTGCTCTGGCTACCGGAAGGCGGTGAACTGCTGGCGGAAAGCTACGTTAACCTGATCCCGACCATGCAGGGCGGTACGCACGTTAACGGTCTACGGCAGGGCTTGCTGGACGCAATGCGTGAGTTTTGTGAATTCCGCAATATCCTGCCGCGCGGGGTTAAACTTTCGGCGGAAGATATCTGGGATCGTTGTGCTTACGTGCTGTCGGTAAAAATGCAGGACCCACAGTTCGCCGGTCAGACAAAAGAGCGTCTGTCATCGCGTCAGTGTGCTGCCTTTGTTTCCGGCGTCGTGAAAGATGCCTTCAGTCTGTGGTTGAATAATAACGTTCAGATGGCAGAGTTGCTGGCCGAGCTGGCGATCTCCAGCGCTCAGCGCCGCATGCGTGCCGCTAAAAAAGTGGTGCGTAAAAAGCTGACCAGCGGTCCGGCGCTGCCGGGCAAACTGGCGGACTGTAGCGCGCAGGATCTCAACCGCACTGAACTTTTCCTGGTGGAAGGGGATTCGGCAGGCGGATCGGCCAAGCAGGCGCGCGATCGTGAGTATCAGGCGATCATGCCGCTGAAAGGTAAGATCCTGAACACCTGGGAAGTCTCCTCGGATGAGGTGCTGGCTTCGCAGGAGGTGCATGATATCTCGGTCGCTATTGGTATCGATCCGGACAGTGAAGACCTCAGCCAGCTGCGCTACGGTAAGATCTGTATCCTCGCCGATGCCGACTCCGACGGACTGCATATCGCCACGCTGCTTTGCGCGCTGTTTGTCCGCCACTTCCGCACGCTGGTGCAAAATGGTCACGTTTATGTCGCCATGCCGCCTCTCTATCGTATCGATCTGGGTAAAGAGGTTTACTATGCGCTGGATGAGGAAGAGAAGGCCGGTATTCTTGAACAGCTAAAGCGTAAGAAAGGCAAACCGGGCGTGCAGCGCTTTAAAGGGCTGGGTGAAATGAACCCATTGCAGCTGCGTGAAACAACCCTTGATCCTAATACCCGCCGCCTGGTACAGCTAACGGTAGACGAAACTGATGTGGATCAGACGCTGGCCGTGATGGATATGCTGCTGGCGAAGAAACGTTCTGAAGATCGTCGTAACTGGCTGCAGGAAAAAGGCGATACCGCCGAAATCGAAGTCTAAAACACCGGAACGGATCGTTATTTACGATCCGCTTCTGCTCATCCATAATCTGCAAAGAAACGTCGTTTCCCTCTTCTCCCAAAGGCCGACCCATTGAAAATTACCCTTGAAGAACTGCGTGCGTGGGTGGTAGTGGTTGACTGTGGCTCGATTACCGCCGCTGCCGAGCAGCTAAATCAGACCACTTCCGGCATCAGCAGAGCGCTGAGCCGGCTAGAAAGCAAGCTGCAAACTACGCTGTTGCACCGAACGACCCGCCGCATTGCGCTGACCGAAGAGGGGCAGATATTCCTGCAGCATGCCCGGCAGATTATCGCCTCCGTAGAGACTGCCGAAGAACAGATCGCACAGCGTCGTGAAATTCCGTCAGGAAGACTACGGGTTAATGCTGCTTCACCGTTTATGCTGCACGTTATCGTGCCGCTTATAGACGGGTTTACTCAGCGCTACCCGCTGATTGAGCTGGAGCTGAATACCGATGAAGTGGTGATTGATTTGCTCGAGCAGCAAACCGACATTGCGATTCGTATTGGCGAGCTGCGGGATTCGACCATGCACGCTCGCGCACTGGGCAGCAGCAAACTGCGGATCATGGCCAGCCCGGCGTATCTCGCAAAGCACGGTACGCCCCAGAGCGTGGCCGATCTGGCGCATCACCGCCTGCTGGGCTTCAGTCAACTCGAACAGCACAATATCTGGCCAATTCGCCAGGCGGATGGCGAGCTGCTGCAGATTAAACCTACCGTAGGGGCATCAAGCGGTGAAACGCTGCTGCACTTGGCGCTTCACGGACAGGGGATCGTGCGCGTTTCTGATTTTCTCTGTCGGGAGGCGACGGCCAGCGGCCAGCTGGTGCCGGTGCTGGCGGCGGAAACCTGCGAAATGCGCCACCCGATCAATGCGGTTTACTATCGCAACAGTACGCTGGCCGCGCGGATTAGCTGTTTCCTGGACTATCTCAGCGAGCAGCTTGCCAGCAAAAACTTGCTGTAAGCCGCTCGCCAGCAGCCTTATTATGCGGGTTCCAGCACGAAAATCTTCACGTCGGCCACATCATCTTTGATGATCGCGCGGTGGGTTCCCATATGGTCCGCCTGCTGATGCTGCTCCAGATGGCGCAGAGATTCCCAGTGTTCCACCATAAAAATCGAATCCGGTGAGTGCTGCTTCCACGGCACCTGCGCTTTATGATCGATCAGTGCCTGATAGCTGCCGCATCCTTCTTCCTGAAGCACCAGCGGAATCAGGCGTTCGATCGCCTCAAGTACGGCGGTGCGGCGGCCCGGTTTGATACAAATTTCAGCAACAACGGTCAACATAGCGCTTCCTCAGATCGATGAATCGAAATAACAGACTAAGTTAAGCAAAGATTGTGCTCAGATGGGTCCGATAACGGGAGATGTCTCCTGCAATATCAGGCTGTTTAATCACATCATTACAGATAAAGGTTGGCAGCCCTTCCATGCCCAGGAACTGGTTAGCCTTGTGGAAGTGCAGATAAACGCCGTCTACACCAACGCCTTCAAAGAACTGTTCTGGATCGGTAAAGGCCTGCAATGGCGCATTCCACGTCAGAGACAGCATATACTTTTTACCCTGGAGCAAACCGCCAGAGCCGTATTTTTTCGCCGCGTCTGAACGTGTACGCCCATCACTGGCATATAGCTTGCCGTGGCCTTCGGTAAAGACTTCATCGATGTATTTTTTCAGGGTCCATGGTTCACCCATCCACCATCCCGGCATTTGATAAATGATGGTGTCAGCGGCGAGGTATTTTTCAATCTCATCGGCAACAACGTATCCGTCATCCACTACCGTGACGTCTACATGATGTCCGGCATCGCGCAGCCAGCTGGCGGCGATACCGGTCAAAGTGTGGTTCAGTTCACCCTTAGAATGCGCAAAGGTTTTACCAGCATCGATAATTAAAATATGGCTCATGACTTAATCCTGATTCTGTGAATTTGATGTAAGTCTACAGCAGCATATGGATGGATAAAACGTGGTGTGGATCACAACACTCTTGCCTGGCAGGCAACAATACGGGAGCGGTTTTGGTGGGGGATAAAGCGAATGAACCGGCCCCGTGCAGTGTTGTACGGGGCCGAAGGCGATAGCGCTTATGGAAGCGTTTAGCTTCAGCGGTTGTAAGGCTGAACCTTACTGATAGGGTGTTTGATAAGGGCTCAATGTAACCTCGGATGATTCTCCGGTGTTTTCAAACTTATCGCTTTGAATTTCAATAGGGTTAGTTGACGATAATTCTCCTTTGATATTCAAGACTTCAGGAGCATTAATCATCAACTTATCGTCGGCAGAAATCTTTCCGCTGGTGTTCGTCAATAAAGTACTGGCCTGTAGCAACCCTTTTTTTGCACTGTTGATAATGCTGCGATTTTCAATGGTATCCGCCTTAACGACCAATTCATTAGCAGACTGAATTTCTCCTGCGTTCACGAATGAACCTCTGCGGTCATAGCTGAATTTTTTTCCGGCTTTTAAGATACCCTCATTAGTGAACTGGATACTCTCATCGCTACCATTGCTGCTGATAGTCAGGTTATTGCCTGCATCAAGGGAGGTATTTCGATCGAATCCGCCAAGGGTATTCGCTTCAATGATAATATCATTTTTAGCGAGTAGCTTACCCGAGACAATACCGGACTCCTTACCTTTCAATTCTTCCGCATAGATGTTGATCGTATTGGCGGAGACATCAGCATTATCCAGGTTGATATCCTGCTGAGAGGCCAGGGCAACGGTACCGTTCTCAGAATGAACGACACCTGCACTGTTGTTCAACAGATCCCCCGCATTAATTGCAATATCTCCTTTTGCAATCATTCCACCTGATGTCACATTTTCTTTGCTGTTGACACCACTGATTTCTTCATCCTTGATAACATATTTTTTGCTATCCTGATTGATTATCTGATTGGCAACCAGACTGATATCATTACCCGAAATTAACCCTGAAGTGTTATCCAGGGTGCTGCCGTTAAGCATAATAGATTTAGTACTGCTAATAGTCCCGCGGTTGTTATTGAGTTCGTCCGCGGCGATCATGAAAATATCTCCAGCGCTGGAGATAGACCCAGACGTGTTATCAACATTCATTGCAATAATGTTCGCATCACCACTGGTGGTGCTAATTTTTCCGCTATTGCTGATCGTTCCCATGGTTGTAATATATAGTTCGGAATCTGCGGAGATTAATCCCTTATTGCTGATCCCCGGACCATCCTGATCTATTACCATAGTTATTTTATTTGCGTACATTCCGCCGAGTGCCGCAATATCGATACCCACAGTCCCTGGCTCTGCGGCTGTTCGAGAATTCGTCTTGCCAACGTTGATATTTAAATCTTTAGCACGCAGTTCTGCACTGACCTTAACTGTATTGGCCAACAGATTAGTAAAATCAGATTTATCATTCATTCCATTTCCGGTAATGATGATATCACCTTTTTTAACATCAATACTTGTCAGTTTGTCATTCTGAATCTTAATGTTTCCAGTTGTCAGGGTGCTGTTCCCGGTATTGATAAAACCACACCCATCGCATGATATTCCAGAAGGGTTAGCGATAATCACATCCGATTTTTTTCCCGCCACTTCAATCATACCGTTTAGCTGACTGGGGTTGTTTGAGATAACTTCATTTATGATTAATGACGCAGGGCCTTTCGCCATGTTGGTATTGCCAGTAATTTTCCCAGCCAGAGTCGTCGTACTTTCACTGGAATTGTTATTTAGAATAACGCCATTTTGATTAACATCAAATTGCGTAAATTTATTATGCGATATTCCAGATGATGATGCACTGTTGATATTTACTGTTGTGGACTGATTACTGTTATTGATAATGGTTGGGATGTTGCTTTGATTTTGTGAAGCAATGATTTCTGCATTGGTCGATGAAATATAACCCAGAGATAACCATGTCATCACACATACTGGTGCGATACGGGATATTTTACTGAGTTTCATTTTTTTATAACATCCATATGATGAGTTTATTATGCTCATTATTCTTTCCTTGTTAATTGAGTTGATTAACCACCTTTTCCATTCGTTAATTATATTAATGTAACTTTAGTTATTTAAAAATAGTAATTCATTTGTTTTATGAACAAAAAGCCCGCGTATCTGCGGGCTTTTTAAAGTCAATAAATTTACGGTTCTCTGGTTAATGGATATTGATTAATAGATCCTGATGTATAGCCGGTGTTAGTAAATGAATTAGCATAAACATCAATGCCTGTTTTGCCGATTAATTGACCACGGTAATTCTTAACGGTTGGTCCATTTAATGTTAGCTTTTTCATGGATGAGATCATGCCATTATAATCATTAAAGACAGACTGACTGGCATCAACTTTCACATTTCCATATCCACTGATAACATTATGGTTAAGGAGTTGGCTTGTTTTAATGCTGATTTCATTTCCTGCATCTAATACGCCATAGTTATTGATGATTCCATGGTCATAATTAATATTATTGGCTGCAGAGAGTGTTGCATAGTTAAGGAACGTCCCTGTATTGCGTCCATCCAGGCTGCTGATGTTAATGTCATGACCTGCATCCAGTATGGTTGTTCTATCAAACTTGCCAAGATTTCCAACTACAAAGTTAATATCATTTCCAGCAACCAGATGTGCGTCGATTGGGTCTGGTTTTGGTCTTGCCGGGTAGTCAAGAGTATTCGATGACACCAGAATATCCTTGTTGGCGTTAATTCGAGAATAGTTCAGGACCATATCAGTGTTTGATACCAGGGAAATGTTACCTGTATCAGAATTTATCCAACCGGCAGAGGTGTTAAGTAAGCCATTGGTATTCACACTGACGTCTTTTTCAGCGTGGATTCCGCCTTGACTGACCACCTTAGGATTGCTAGCAAATGACTTGCTGTTGGTGTTCGTCAGAGTGCCAGCTACTATGCTAACTTCTTCTCCTCTAATATAACCACGATCGTTGTTTACGTTTGTGCCGTTAATAGCCACCATCTTCTCGGCATCAATCAGTCCTTTCGAGTTTGTGAGGGAATCTTCCGTAAGAATGTCGATATTCTTACCAGCGAATATTTTCCCAGTCGTATTGTTCAGACGCTTTATGTTCAGGCTCACACTACCAGTTTTTGATTCCAGAGTACCAGCAGTATTAGTAATCGTGCCATCAAGATTAATGTTGAGATCTGAATTGGCAGAAATTATTCCTCGGTTACGAACACCATCAAGAGTTGATGAAGCCATTAAGGTAATCTTGTCCGCATACATACCGCCCAGTGCGGAAACGTCAATACCTACGGCAGGTGTTTTTTTAGTATCGCCAGTATTGACCAGTTCTTCGCCTGAGGTAACGATATTACTGTTAACACCAGACATCACCTGGATATTTTTGGCATTGACATTTGCATTAACCTGTAATGCTGTTGCCAGCAGCGTGGTGTAGTCAGCAGTATCCGTCATCCCCTGACCATTGATGATGATTTTCCCTTTTTGCACATTAATTCCGGTAAGGCTGCCATCGTTGCCGATAGTCGGAGTGCCGGTGGTTAATGTACCGCGGCCGGTATTGATAAAACCGCATCCATTGCAGGTAATGCCTGATGGGTTAGCGACAATAACGTCCGCTTTCTGACCAGCAACTTCGATTTGGCCGTTAAGCTGGCTTGCGATATTTGATGTTACTTCGTTGATAATTAGTCTTGCTTCACCGGCGCTAAGCTTAGTGTTTCCTGCAACCTGACCAGCTAACTGAGAATTTACATCTGTTTTGCTATTGTTGAGAATCACACCCTGTTTAGTTACATCGAACTGAGTGTATTTATTATGAGAAACTCCTGATGGCGATGCAGAATTAATGTTAACAGTGACGGAACCATTCGTGTTGGCTTTAACTACTGGGCGTTCTGCTTGTTTAATATCTACAACTACCGCTGCCTGTGCAGTAGCGATATACCCCATTGCCAACCACGTCATCATACAGACCGTTGATGTTTTAAATAATTTAGATGATTTTCCGTTGCTCATTGTATATCTCCATATATTACGGAATGAGTACTTGAGTTCAGTACTTATCGCCTATTTTAAAGATTTTAATTATTACATATATAGTAATTTATTTAATGTGGATAAATATTTCCTGTCTTTTGATAGCGGATGTCAATGACAGGCTTTTTATATTTTTTGCGTAGGAGGTTTTTTGTTTTTTAAGGTGAAAATCAAATACGCTCCCACCAACTGTGAGGAGCGTGATCGTTACTTGTAAGGCTGTACTTCCACTTTCCCTTCAATTTTTCCATCGTCACGATAGAAATTACTCATCACTTTAGTTCCGGTAACTGAAGTGATTCCTCCTGTATTTCTAAAGAATCCTTTAGAACTTAATGCAACGCTTGTTTTACTTAGGATTTGACCATTTTCTTTATTGTAAAATCCATTTGTGGTTACGCGACTTTTTAGCATGCCATCAGTATAGTTAACATCAGAGTTTTCACCAGCCACCATCATCAAATTATTTGCGGGGTTTTCTTCAGCAACGATATTGATAGTGCGAGCGATCAGTGCAGTGTAATCAGATTGATCCTGCAAATCATCCCCTTGCAGAATAATATTTCCCTATGAAACACTAATGGACGGATTATCAGAAATATCCACTTTCCCGGTAGTCAATACACCTCTTTCCGTATTGATAAAACTACAGCCATCGCAGGATATACCTGAAGGACTTGCAATAATCACATTGGCTTTTTTACCTGCAACTTCAATCATGCCGTTTAACTGAGTCATGTTTTTGGATGCTACTTAATTAATAATAACCGTGGCAGATCCATTTGATAAGTTACTGTTTTCTGCTATTTTTCCACCAAGAATAGTCATGGATTCGCTTGTGCTGTTATTTAGTATGAGCCCATTTTTATTAACATTAAATTCAGTGAATTTATTATGCGAAACGCCGTTTTTTGATGGGTCGTTAATGTCAACAATGGTTGGTCCGGCAGGTTTTTCGTGGATGCCGGGCCGATTTACCATGCCCGAATCGGCAATCACTGCACCTTCTGCCGAAAAAATGCCACCGAATATCACCCATGTCATCAGACAAACTGGTGCTACTTTGAAAAATTTTGAAATTCTACTATCAGCATTGCTTTGATGATTTATTTTGATAGATAACATAACTAATCCTTGTTTGTTTAAATAATTTTAATATGGCAAGTAATGTTATGGTTTATTTTTTATATTCTATAAATAGTATTGCATTTATTCTAATTTCACATGCAATTATCTTGCTCAGAACCACTGTTCTTTACATAAAGCCAGTTAGTCTTATTTTTATTTAACTCTGTAACCAGGATGTTGTTTTTTTATTTGTCAATACACCCATTGTAAAGTGAACCCTAACGTAAGATGATCGGTAACCAGTCCTTTAGGTTTTGAAATAGGTACGCCAGCAAAAACGTCGTACCCGGTTTTCCATTTCACACCACGAAATCCTAGCGTGCCGCCGGAAATTGATTTTCCGGTAACCCACTCCTGATTGATATGTGAAACCCTTCCATAATCCACCCCCATATAGAGCTGATTATTCCATGATTGGGGCATATCTATATTAATTGTATTGCTAAAGTACCAGCCGCGGTCCCCCATAAGCGTGTTTTCACCGTTGAAGCCGCGTACCGTCCAGCGGTTGCCAATGTTGAACTGGTCCTGCGTAATCAGTTGATCCGGGCTGTACTGTTGGTAATAACGTGGCTGCCAGCTCATTGCCATCCCGGCGAGCTCAAAGGGAACCAGTGCCTGCAAATCCAGGGTGACGATCCTGCTAATATCACTGGCTTCACCATACTTTGCGCTGGCCGTTTCTTTACTTCCAAGCCAGCGAACATTTCGCTGGAAGCTCAGATCGGCATCGACTACCGAATTACGAAGGTAGTGCCGATGGGCGAGATCAAAACGTAGGTTAGTCAGATTTAATTTCTGTAACTCCATTTCCGTATCGCCAATGTAATAGTGCGCATCACGCTTGATCACCTGCGTACTAAATGTTGTTTTCTGCTGTGCGCCGCGATGCAGAACACGGCTAACCTTACCCATTACCACTTTGTTATTACCGCGATATTGATAATTAGAATAGTCCCCGACAAGAGCCTGATGGTATTTGTTTTCACTGGCATAAATATTAAACGACCAGTATCCAAACGGTACGGTATAATTCAGCGAAGTGCTTTTATTACCTTTAGTGTGACTGTTCTGAAGGTCATGCGATGCTGAGATGTAAAACAAGTCGTTTAATGACGTTGGGTTATCAAGGTAGAGTGCGATCCCCGCCTGATATCGCCCGGTGTTTCTGCTGCCTGAATCGTCAACCCAGCCTGCCACGCGCCAGAATGACTGCTGCGACCGGTCGATAGCAACATCGCTCTTTCCTTCTTCAGAAGAGGGAAGGAGATTAATATGCACATCCGTCGTTGGAATGCCCTGCATATTTTCCAGCCCCTGTTCAAGATCGCGGAGATCGAGAATCTTCCCCTTATGAGTAGGGAATGTATTGGTTACGCGAACGTATTTATCTGAACCATCTTGCAAGAAAATATTCCCAATCAAACCAGAAACTATCTTAATTTTTAGATCGCCATCTTTAACGTTTTGCTCCGGTAGTTCAGTACGAGATGTAATGTAACCCGAGGCGATCAGTTTATTCTGTAGGATAATTGCTATTGTTTTGATATTGCTGGCATTCATACAGTGACCAACGGCCTGATTGGCAATCCTTTGCAATGGAAGCCAGTGGGGGACCGCACCGTCTTTATCAAGCTGTACGTCTTTAATTTTTAGACAATCGGGCTTATCAAGATATTTTTGCCCCTTTCTTATATCCGGAGCGGGTTCCGATCGTACATCTTTACCCGTGGTATCCAACTGGGACTGTAGCGCTTTTTGTTGTTCTTGCTGATTAGCATTTTGTTGCTGAATGTTGGCTGCTGGATTGGCTGGAAATGCACTTTTCGTCACAAAAATGAGTAAAATCGCCAGGTGATGAAATTTATAAACATAGGGTGTCACGATAAATCTCCATTAAAACGCGCATTTCCAGAATAAAATTTAATTGACTCTGGAACTGTTTCTGGCTTTCCTTGCCTTTTTTCGTGCGGTTAACGACATTAGTACTAAAAAAATGTCATCAAAGATTACGATTAGTTAATGCAATAATGATTTTTCAGATGGAATGCAAGCAGGCCCAAGCATAGCTGAGCCATGTGATTTTAATTTTATTAATGGTTCGTGTTAAGTGATTCCAGCAGTATAGATGTTGAAAGTCAGCGGTGGAATAGTAATTAATCTAATATTTTTAATTTATATTAGATGTTTTTGGAATTTTAATTTTTCATTTTTGATGTTTTTAATTGTTAAGTTCGCTCATTTTTAATGCGATTACCTGCGGCACTCTCTACTGAACCCTGTGACAGGCCCTAACCGGATAAGGTACTATCCTCGCCAAACTTACCGCGATGTGGAGCGGAGTTGTCTGGCTGAGAACGGCAAGATATCAACCTGTTGATGGCTTCCGTGCGATGCTGTCAGGCCGGAGCACCGCAATGTGAGGAAAAGAGAACAATGAGCGATCTGATGCAGGATGGTGCCGAGCGCCTTGCGCTGCACAAGTTTACAGAAAATGCGTACCTTAATTACTCCATGTACGTGATCATGGACCGCGCACTTCCCTATATTGGCGACGGCCTCAAGCCGGTACAGCGCCGTATTGTTTACGCGATGTCTGAGCTGGGACTGAGTAACAGCGCGAAATTTAAAAAGTCAGCCCGTACCGTGGGTGACGTACTCGGTAAATATCATCCTCACGGCGACAGCGCCTGCTATGAAGCGATGGTGCTGATGGCGCAGCCGTTCTCCTATCGTTACCCGCTGGTCGATGGTCAGGGTAACTGGGGGGCACCGGACGACCCGAAATCCTTCGCAGCGATGCGCTATACGGAGTCTCGCCTGTCAAAGTATGCCGAAGTGCTGCTGGGCGAGCTGGGGCAGGGAACGGTCGATTACATTCCGAACTTTGACGGCACCATGCAGGAGCCGAAGATGCTGCCTGCGCGGCTACCTAATATCCTGCTGAACGGCACCACCGGTATTGCGGTCGGCATGGCAACGGATATCCCGCCGCATAACCTGCGCGAAGTGGCCAGGGCGGCGATCGCGCTGATCGATAGCCCGAAAACCACGCTGGATGAGCTGTTGGATATCGTCCAGGGGCCGGATTATCCTACTGAAGCCGAAATCATCACGCCGCGCAGTGAGATCCGCAAAATTTACCAAAGCGGCCGCGGTTCGGTTCGCATGCGCGCAGTATGGAAAAAAGAGGATGGCGACGTGGTGATCACCGCGCTGCCGCACCAGGTTTCCGGCGCCCGCGTGCTGGAACAAATTGCCGCGCAGATGCGTAATAAAAAGCTGCCGATGGTGGAGGATCTGCGTGATGAGTCGGACCATGAGAATCCTACCCGCCTGGTGATCGTGCCGCGCTCCAACCGTGTCGATCTGGAACAGGTGATGAACCATCTGTTTGCCACCACCGATCTGGAACGCAGCTACCGTATCAATCTTAATATGATTGGTCTGGATAACCGCCCGGCGGTGAAAAACCTGCTGGAGATCCTCAGCGAGTGGCTGGTCTATCGCCGTGATACCGTTCGTCGCCGTCTGAACTATCGTCTTGAGAAAGTCCTGAAGCGCCTGCATATCCTTGCCGGTTTACTGGTGGCTTTCCTGAATATCGATGAAGTAATCCATATCATTCGCAGTGAAGATGAGCCGAAGCCGGTACTGATGTCACGTTTCGACATTTCAGAAACCCAGGCTGAAGCCATTCTGGAACTGAAACTGCGCCATCTCGCCAAGCTGGAAGAGATGAAAATTCGCGGCGAGCAGGATGAGCTGGAAAAGGAGCGCGATCACCTGCAGGGCATTCTGGCGTCTGAACGTAAAATGAATACGCTGCTGAAAAAAGAGCTGCAGGCCGATAGCGACACCTATGGTGACGACCGTCGTTCTCCTCTGCGTGAACGTGAAGAAGCGAAAGCCATCAGCGAGCACGAACTGGTGCCTTCCGAGCCGGTGACCATTGTTCTGTCGCAAATGGGCTGGGTGCGGAGCGCCAAAGGGCACGATATCGATCCGGCAGGTCTCAGCTATAAAGCCGGGGACAGCTATCGTGCAGCGGCGCGCGGTAAGAGCAACCAGCCGGTAGCCTTTATTGACTCCACCGGGCGCAGCTATGCGCTCGACCCGGTCACGCTGCCGTCGGCGCGCGGGCAGGGCGAGCCGCTCACTGGTAAGCTGACGCCGCCGCCGGGGGCGATAGTTGAACAGGTACTGATGGAGGCCGATGAGCAGCGGCTGCTGATGGCATCGGACGCAGGTTACGGATTTGTCTGCACCTTCAACGATCTGGTTTCCCGCAACCGTGCCGGTAAAGCGCTGCTCAGCCTGCCGGAAAGTGCCAAAGTCATGACGCCACTGGCCATCCACGGCGATGACGATCTGCTGCTGGCGATTACCGCCGCCGGACGTATGCTGATGTTCCCGGTTGGCGACCTGCCGCAGCTCTCCAAAGGGAAGGGCAACAAGATTATCTCTATCCCGGCTGCTCAGGCGGCATCGGGTGAAGATAAGTTGGCCTGGTTATTGTTGCTGACACCGCAAAGTGCCATTACTCTGTACGTCGGCAAGCGTAAGCTGACGCTTAAAGCGGAAGATTTACAGAAGTTCCGTGCTGAACGTGGACGCCGTGGCACCCAGCTGCCGCGTGGACTGCAGCGTATCGATCGTGTTGATGTTGATGGTCCGTCACGCCCTGTCGTAGATGACAACGAGGAGTAGTTCTCCTGTGCCGATTGCAGGCTGGGGACGTCAAGGTCTTCAGCCTGCCGAAATCATCAAATAAAAAACAGTTAAGCCACTTTTAGTCAGCGTATGACGCCGAAATCATTCGGTCAGCATACGTTGTCGGCATGCACTAACGAGGTTGTGATGCTCTCTATTTTACGTATCATTGTAGTTATTATTTATTCGATACTGGTTTGTGTTTTTGGCTGTATTTATTGCCTGTTCAGCCCACGAAACCCGAGGCATGTTTCTACCTTTGGCCGTCTTTTCGGCCGGCTGGCCCCGGTGTTTGGCTTAAAGGTTGAATTGCGTCGCCCCGAAGGCCATGAAAATTTCCCCAACGCGATCTATATCTGTAATCATCAGAACAACTACGACATGATCACCGCGGCGAATATCGTTGAGCCAACGACTGTTACCGTTGGCAAAAAAAGCCTGCTGTGGGTTCCTTTCTTCGGTCTGCTCTACTGGCTGACAGGTAATTTGTTGATCGATCGTGATAATCGAGCCAAGGCGCACAGTACCATTGGTGAACTGGTTAACGAGTTCCAGAAGAAGAAAATCTCATTCTGGATGTTTCCGGAAGGTACGCGTAGCCGCGGGCGTGGGCTGCTGCCGTTCAAAACCGGTGCGTTTCATGCCGCAGTTGCTGCCGGTGTGCCGATTATTCCGGTCGTGGTTTCCAACACGCATGACAAAATCAAACTGAACAGGTTGAAAAATGGCCTTGCTATCGTTGAAATGATGCCACCGGTCGATACAAAATCATTTGAAAATCAGTCTGTTCGTAAGCTGGCTACCCACTGCCGCGAGCTGATGTCGGCAAAACTTGATGAGTTAAATGCTGAAGTCGCTGCACGCGAAGCATCAGGTAAGCTATAAATTATCGGAGTGAGCATGGCGTCACGCTCACTGTAGTTGTTCATGCGGCAGCACAGCCCGCGCACAATGATAACAATGGATTTCGGCCGCCCTGTTGGCCGTTTTTGGCTTACGGAGTCGGGTATGTCCCTCAGTCGTCGTCATTTCTTTAAGGCCTCAGGCATTGCCCTTTGTGCTTCTTCGTTACCGTTCAGCGTGCGAGCTGCCGGGCCGGGCACGCCACTGCCGGTTCCGCCGCTGATTGAGTCTCGCCGTGGGCAGCCGCTGTTCCTGACGATGCAGCGTAGCCACTGGTCTTTCGACGGTAGCAGCAAGGCGCAGGTATGGGGCTTTAACGGCCTTTATCTTGGTCCGACGGTACGCGTATGGAGCGGTGATGACGTCAAACTGATCTACAGCAACCGGCTAAATGAACCGGTAGCCATGACCGTTAGCGGCCTGCAGGTGCCGGGTGTGCTGATGGGGGGAGCTGCCCGCATGATGTCACCGGGCATTGACTGGTCACCGGTCATTCCCATCCGCCAGGCTGCTGCAACCTGCTGGTATCATGCCAACACGCCGAATCGCATGGCCCCACATGTCTATAACGGGCTGGCGGGAATGTGGCTGGTGGAGGATGAAGTTAGTAAGTCCTTACCTATTCCCAAACACTACGGCGTGGACGACTTCCCGCTAATTATTCAGGACAAACGACTCGATAATTTCGGCTCGCCCGAATATGACCCGCCCGGCGACGGTGGCTTTATTGGTGATACGCTGCTGGTTAACGGCGTACAGAATCCTTTCCTTGAAGTTTCACGCGGCTGGGTGCGTCTGCGTTTGCTGAATGCCTCCAATGCCCGCCGCTACCAATTGCGTATGAGCGATGCCCGCCCATTCAATGTTATTGCCAGCGATCAGGGCTTTTTGCCTGCGCCGGCCGTCGTTGAACAACTGTCGCTGGCACCCGGTGAGCGTCGTGAAGTCCTGGTTGATATGACACAGGGCGATGAAGTTTCGATTACCGCAGGTGAAGCGGCAGGTTTTGTCGATCGGCTGCGTGGCATTTTTGAACCTTCCCGTATTCTCATTTCCACACTGGTGCTGACCCTACGTCCTACGGGGCTGTTACCGTTAGTAACCGATAACTTACCTATGCGTATTCTGGCGGACCAAATTATTCCTGGTACTGTCAGCCGCACCCGTGAATTTCGCCTGGGTGACTCCACGCCCGGTATTAATGGTGCGCTGTGGGACATGTCTCGAATTGACACTCAGGCGCAGCAGGGCAGTTTTGAACGCTGGATTATTCACTCAGATATACCGCAGGCGTTTCATATTCAGGGCGTGATGTTTCTGATTAAGAGTGTCAATGGTGCGCAGACCATGGCCGAAGATCGTGGCTGGAAAGATACGGTGTGGATAGATGGTGATGTGGAGCTGCTGGTGTCATTTACTCAGTCATCTTCCGATCACTTCCCGTTTGTTTATTACAGCCAGATGCTGGAAATGGCCGATCGCGGCACGGCGGGGCAGATGCTGGTAAACCCTGTGTTATAAGATACAGGGCGATTTGCCCGCTGTTGAAGCGGGCAAATCGTGGCGGACTAGTTGAAGCTTTCCGGGTCAGGACCCAGGCGGTTATTACGATCGAGCGAGGCGATTTCACTGACTTCTGTTTTCTCCAGTCGGAAATCAAAGACTTCAAAGTTCTCTTTAATACGCGATGGCGTCACGGATTTCGGTATCACCACCAAACCACTGTCCAGATGCCAGCGGATAACAATCTGTGCCGGGGTTTTGCCGTATTTCTGCGCCAGCCGTTTGATAATCTCCTGATCGAAAACACCCTCACCGCCCTGTGCCAGCGGGCTCCATGATTCCGTTTGAATATGATGCATCGCGTTCCATGAATGCAGAGTGCGCTGTTGCAGCATCGGGTGCAGCTCGACCTGGTTGATTACCGGGCTGACGCCGGTTTCATCCAGCAATCGCTTTAGATGCGGCTCGTTGAAGTTACACACGCCGATACTTTTGGTCAGCCCCTGCTGCTGGAGCTTGATCATGGCCTGCCATGCTGCGACAAACGTATCTTTTTCCGGGCATGGCCAGTGCATCAGGTAAAGGTCTACCGTATCCAGCTGCAGTTTTTTCAGGCTGGCTTCCAGCGCCTTTTCAGCATTCAGCTGGTCGTCATTCCAAAGTTTGGTGGTGACAAAAATATCCTCCCGCGCCACGTTAGTTTCACGCAGTGCCTGGCCGATGCCCTCTTCATTTTTGTAGATCGCTGCGGTATCAATCGAACGATAACCGACGTCCAGCGCGGTCACCGCCGCACTTCTCGCTTCATCCACGCTGGCCTGCCAGACGCCCAGCCCAAGCTGCGGCATCATATTGCCATCGTGCAGTTTAATGATTGGTTGATCTGCCATGTTCGCTCCTTTTCTGCGGAAAAACCAGTGCAGGGGCACCGGTTGATGGAATTAAGTCTAGTTGATAAGCAGAAGATTCGTGGGGGCTAGTGTGCGTCCAGATAGATCTGGCGGCTGATTTCCAGCGTAATGTCCTGCCGTTCACCCAGCGCGGTAAGCCCTTTTTCTGCCAGTTTTTCCAGCAGGGCGGGGATCGATGAACCGTCGAGCTGATAATCGGACATCCGGGTAGCGATACCCATCCGCTCGAAAAATTCTCGCGTAGCGGCAATCGCGCCGTCAATACGTTCCGCTTCACTGCCGTCGGCGATCCCCCAGACGCGCTCTGCATACTACAGCAGTTTTTCCCGTTTGGTATTGCGTTTGATATTCAGCAGCGACGGCAGCACGATAGCCAGCGTCTGTGCGTGGTCAATGCCGTGCAGCGCGGTCAGCTCGTGTCCGAGCATATGCGTTGACCAGTCCTGCGGCACACCAGCCCCGATCAGGCCGTTCAGCGCCATGGTTGCGCTCCACATCACGTTGGCGCGGACGTCATAATTTTCCGGCTCCGCCAGCGCGCGAGGGCCTTCTTCCACCAGCGTCAGCAGCAGGCCTTCGGCAAAACGGTCCTGCACGCGGGCATCAACCGGATAGGTAAGGTACTGCTCAACGGTATGCACAAAGGCATCCACTACGCCGTTGGCGATCTGGCGGCGGCAGGCTGTAGGTGTAAACCGGGTCCAGTACCGCGAAAAGTGGGAACAGGTGGTTGCTGCGAAACGCCCGCTTATCGTGAGTGGCGCGACGGTTAATCACCGCGCTGCGGTTGGACTCGGAGCCCGTCGCGGGCAGCGTCAGCACCGCCCCGACAGGCAGCGCTTGTTCAATTTCAGCGCCGCCGGTTTCCAGAATATGCCACGGGTCCTGCGGATAAAGCGCCGCAGCGGCGATAAATTTAGTGCCGTCCGGCACCGAACCGCCACCCACCGCCAGCAGGAAGGTGATGTTATCCCGTTTAACGATCTCTACCGCCTGCATCAGCGTTGAGAAATCCGGGTTAGGTTCAATGCCGCCAAACTCCTGAACATCAAAGCCCTGTAACGCGCCGTAGACCTGGTCCATCACGCCATTTTTCTTAACGCTGCCCCCGCTGAACAGGATCAGTACCTTGCTGTCGGCGGGGATGGATGCGGCCAGCTGGGAGATTTGTTCCTTGCCAAACAGGATGCGGGTGGGCGTGTGCAGTACGAAATTGCTCATCGCGGTAATCCTGGAAGGATGACGCTTATCAGATGAATCATTGTGCGCAGCAGGTGAACATTGCTCAATGCACATTTCTGCCAGAATCTTGCCTGATTCTCCAAACTGCTGGAGAAATGACGGATGTCAGGTGATGATGCTGACGTAAAACTTTTAGCAGTGGGAAGAGTGGATGAACAGAAGCGCGACGTGTGAACGGCTGGTCCGCCAAGTGGTCGGCCTGGTGACGCAGAACAAGGGAATATCGTCGGTACCCGGCATCAGCCTGATTTATGCTGACAGACACATGTCGCGCACTCCGGTGATGCATCAGCCAGCGATTGTGATCCTTTTTCAGGGACAAAAAACCGGCTACCTGGGTAACAGCGTATTCAGCTGCGACGCCAATAAATACCTGATGCTGACCGTTCCGCTGCCGTTTGAATGCGAAACATTTGCCACCCCGGAAGCGCCTCTGGCCGGCATGATGCTGCGGGTCGATCCGTTGAAGCTGCAGGATCTGCTGATGGATATTGGTGATGACGATGCTTTCCATCCTGAGCCAAAAACCTGCGGTATTCACTCCGCGCTGCTGACGGAAGAGATGCTCTACGCCACCGAACGCCTGCTGGATATGATGAACAATCCGCGTGACGCGCGCGTGCTGGGTCCACAGCTGGTGCGTGAGATCCTCTACTATGTATTGCGGGGGCCGTGCGGTGGGGCGCTATTGGCATTGGTCAGCCGACAAACGCAGTTCAGCCAGATTGCCCGCGCACTGTGGCGCATTGAACATCATTTCACCGATAACCTGAGCGTTCACCTGCTGGCAGCGGAGGCCAACATGAGCGTTTCGGCGTTTCATCATAACTTCAAGGCGGTGACCAGCACCTCGCCGTTGCAGTACCTGAAAAGATACCGCCTGCATCAGGCGCGCATGATGATGCTGCAGGAAGGGATGAAGGCCAGCGTGGCGGCCATGAAAGTGGGATATGAAAGCGCCTCGCAGTTCTCGCGCGAGTTCAAACGCTACTTTGGCGTGACGCCGGGGGAAGAGATGACGCGGATGCGGCAGCCGGGGTAAAACCGGCCCGGATTAGCGAGCCTTTTTACGCCTCAGAACCAGCACCACGCTACCGGTAAGCCCCGCACAAAGCAGCACCAGCGGCAGAATCATCAGAATCGCCATGACCTGATCTTCATGGCGTTTGATAAACGGCACCTGGCTGATGCCATAGCCGAGCGTTACCAGAATCGTTACCCACAGCAGTCCGCTGAGCCAGTTAAACAGCTGGAAACGGCCGTTTTTCAGCCCGGAAATACCGGCCATGGTGGGGAGAATGGTTCGCACAAAGGCGAGGAAGCGGCCAACCAGCAGCGCCAGCAGCCCGTGGCGGTTAAACAGATTCCACGCCCTCTGGTGATACTGTGCAGGAAGGTGCAGCAGCCAGCCTTTCACCAGCCGGGTATTACCCAGCCAGCGGCCCTGCAAATAGCTCAGCCAGCAGCCAATACTGGCAGCGGCAGTCAGGATCAGCATGGTGGGAATAAACGCCATAACGCCTTTGGCGACCATGGCACCGGCCAGCAGCAGCAGGCTGTCGCCGGGGAGGAATGAAGCCGGAAGCAAACCATTTTCAAGCAGCAACGTGATAAACATAATCCCGTAAACAACCCAAATTACATCCGGATTGGCCAGCGCGGTAAAATCCTGATGCCAGAGCGCCTGAACAATCTCGTGTAAAACACCCATTCGTTATCCCGTTAACTACAGCTATGTCCCTATAGTACTCGCAAATCGTGCCAGATATTTTGATCAAAGGCGCGAACAGTGCGCCTTATTGATAATTTGTTGAAGTAGTGGAAATTATTGTCTAAGTCTGTCGAAGCCTGCTCGCAGATCCTCGATCAGATCGTCAACGTGCTCCAGTCCGATATGTACCCGAACCAGCGTGCCGCTAAAATCCACTCCGCCTGCGGGGCGGATAGCCGCCAGTTCTTCAGGCTGATTGGCGAGGATCAGCGACTCGTAGCCACCCCAGGAGTAGGCCATGCTGAAGTGGTTGAAGTTATCAAGGTAATGCGCCAGCCGTTCACTGCTCAGGCGTTCTTTCAGCACAAAGGAGAACAGGCCGCTGCAGCCGCTGAAATCTCGCTTCCAGAATTCATGGCCTTTGCACTGCGGCAGCGCCGGATGATTCACCCGCTCAACTTCATCACGATCTGCCAGCCACTGTGCAACCTGAATGCTGCTCTCCTGATGCTGACGCAGGCGCACGGCCAGCGTACGTAGCCCGCGGCTGGTGACATAGGCGGTATCGGCATCGACCATCTGGCCCATCAGATAGGAGTTTTCGCGCAGCTGCGCCCAGCAGCGCTCATTGGCCACGGCGGTGCCGATCATCGCATCCGAGTGGCCAACCAGATACTTGGTCGCTGCCTGGATGGAGATATCTACACCGACATCCAGCGCGCGGAACAGGATACCGGCGCCCCAGGTATTATCGACCATAATAATGGCATCCGGTGCTTTGCTGCGCACCGCCGCTACGATTGAGGGAATATCCTGCACTTCCATGGTGATGGAGGCCGGCGACTCAAGGAACACCACGCGGGTGTTGGGCTGCACCAAATCGGCGATCTCAGCCCCGATGCAGTGATCGAACCAGGTGGTGCTGACGTTCAGCTTGCTGAGGATTTTGGTGCAAAAGTCCTGAGTGGGTTCGTAAACGCTGCCGCTCATCAGCACGTTATCACCGGCGTTTACAAAGGCCAGAATAGCGTTAGCGACGGCTGCAGCACCGCACGGATACAGCACGCAGCCCGCACCACCTTCCAGTTCAGTCATCGCATCCTGCAGTGAAAAATGGGTGAGGGTACCCCGGCGGCCATAAAACAGTTCGCCATTCGCGCGCCCGGCCGTGGCGCGTTTCTTATCGGCTACGGTGTCAAAAACCAGAGAAGAAGCGCGCTGGATCACGCTGTTCACCGATCCCTGGGTGTATCGTTTGCTGCGTCCGGCGGCCACCAGGGCCGTTTCGATCTTTTTACTGGTCATTAAAACGGTCTCTTTATTCAGTTATGGTTTTACGTTAACACGGCTACCTCTCCTGAGGTATTCGGCCTGCAGGTAAGTGATAAAATTTCACTGTGAGCGCCATCACATCCGCAAATGAGAAAAAAAGTGTTCAAAAAATGTCTTATAGGGTGTAAATAGTAATGAGAACTACTATCAATTCCTAACGGGTTTGGTATGATCTGGCCTGAATTTTTTCGCTATCAGCAATTAGATGTTGGAGACACAGCGTGACAAATGATTTGATGCAGATGGACCTTTCCGTCTGGGGCATGTACCAGCATGCAGACATCGTGGTTAAAGCCGTAATGATTGGACTGTTATTGGCATCCGTTGTCACCTGGGCCATCTTCTTTAGCAAAACAATCGAATTGAGTTCCGCACGCAGACGTCTGAAGCGCGAGCAGCAGCAGCTGGCAACCGTACGTTCGCTGGATGAAGCATCAAAAATCAGCGCCGGTTTCACCGATCAGAGCCTCAGCGCATTGCTGATTAAAGAAGCTGAAAACGAGCTGGAGCTTTCTGCCGGTACCGATGATAACAACGGGATCAAAGAGCGCACCGGCTTCCGTCTTGAGCGCCGCATTGCCGCCTTCAGCCGTCACGCCGGTCGCGGTAACGGTTACCTCGCGACTATCGGTGCGATTGCGCCATTCGTGGGTCTCTTCGGTACCGTATGGGGCATCATGAACAGCTTTATCGGTATTGCGAAAACTCAGACAACCAACCTGGCCGTTGTGGCACCGGGCATCGCGGAAGCGCTGCTGGCCACTGCGATTGGTCTGGTTGCGGCAATTCCTGCGGTTGTTATCTACAACGTCTTTGCCCGTATGATTGCCAGCTATAAAGCCTCCCTGGGCGATGTGGCTGCACAGGTTCTGCTGCTGCAAAGCCGCGATCTTGACCTCGCCGCTAGCGAAGGTTCTCACCGCGTTCAGTCAGCGCAGAAACTGCGGGTAGGTTAAGCGTTATGGCAATGCGATTAAACGAAGATCTCGATAGCAACGGTGAAATGCACGAAATCAACGTGACGCCGTTTATCGACGTGATGTTAGTGCTGCTGATTATCTTTATGGTCGCCGCGCCGCTTGCTACCGTTGACGTTCGCGTCAATCTGCCGGCCTCAACCAGTACCCCGCAGCCTCGCCCGGAAAAACCGGTTTATCTGTCGATTAAGGCCGACAACCAGCTGTTTATCGGTAATGATGCGGTATCGGAAGAGACGCTGGTGGATGCGTTGATTAAGCAGACCGAAGGCAAGAAAGATACCACTATCTTCTTCCAGGCCGATAAGTCAGTGAGTTACGAAACGCTGATGGGCGTGATGGATAAGCTGCGTCAGGCGGGTTATCTGAAAATTGGCCTGATGGGCATGGAAACCGTGTCGAAATAACCGGGTAACGGTTGCCGATTTAAGGGCTGCCGTTTCGGGTGATGTTTCTCCGGTTTAAAATAAAACCGCTGTCTTTCAGATAGCGTTTTTTTTATGTGTGCCGCAGGTGGCAGGTGGGTTCGGTGTCCGGTGAGCGGCCTCTGCGGCGGTTGGGCGGTCCTCGCGCCACGCGTTGCGTGGTGCCCTCGGCTCCGGCAGCGGGTCTTGCGGATCGGCCCGGAGCGGGCGTCCTGCCCGCGCCAGGCCTTAGCCCAGCATCCCTGCTGGTCTATCCGGCCCCGCCGCCTGCGCCTCAGCGCTGCGGATTACCCAACCGCCGCAGAGGCTGCTCCCCCGCATAAACCGTGCTCGCTTCTTGCCAGCTGCCATTTTTTGTATTCGCTCATTTCTTCTTTTCACCTGGTATCTCCGGCCCCGCCGCCTGCGCCTCAGCGCTGCGTATTGACTAATTACCGCAGAAGCAGCTTCCCCGGTTAAATCATGCTCGCTTAGGTCGTGGTCATCGCAAAGGCAACACGAACAGAGCAAAGCAGACGGGCTGTCTCCGCTCATCCGGCAATCCGCAGCGCTGAACGGAGAGAGGAAGCCCGGATTCGGGCGCATGGACGCGGCCGAAAGGCACAGCCGCGCAGGACGCGCGTCTGTGCCGGTCCGTGAGGCTGACGAGCGGAGTGATGGCACCGCGAAGCGGCGCGAGGACCGCCGGATGAGCGGAGACAGCCCGTAGGCGTGAGTACCGAATGGCCAGCCGACCCCAGCTAAACCGGAATCGCCGGCTCTGACAACCGCCGAACCTGATACTGCTTAACCAGCCGCTTAATAATCAGCGTCCCGACCAGGCCACACACTGCCGCCACGGTCAGCCATACGCCCGGCATCGCCTTGTCGCCGGTGGCATGAATCAGATAACTGCACACCGCCGGCGTAAAGCCGCCAAACAGCGCCGTAGCCAGGCTGTAAGCCAGCGAAAACCCGGTTGCGCGCACCTCGGCAGGCATCACCTCGGCCAGATACACCACCATCGCACCGTTATAACTGCCGTAAAGGAACGACAGCCACAGCTCCGCCTCCAGCAGATGAGCAAAACTCGGTGAACCGACCAGCCAGTGCAGCACCGGCCACGCGGTCAAAATCATCAGGACGGTAAACAGCAGCAGCAGCGGGCGGCGGCCAAAACGATCGGAGGCGGCACCCATGACCGGCAGCCAGAACAGATTGGAAATACCGATGCACAGCGTCACCAGAAAACTCTGCTTATCGCTCATCATCAGCACCGTCTTGCCAAACGTCGGCGTAAACGCGGTGATCATATAAAACATCACGGTGGTGGTGACCACCATCAGCATACCCGCCAGCACCAGCGCCCAGTTGCGCGCCACCGAGCGGGTAATCTGCCCCATGGTGGGATGATGTTTACGCTGGCTGAAGGCTTCCGTCTCTTCCAGAGCACGGCGTATCCAGAACAGGAACGGCACAATCATGCAGCCAATGACAAACGGAATACGCCAGCCCCATTCGCTGACCTGGCCTTTATCCAGCAGATGATTCAGGCCCAGCCCGAGCAGCGCGGCGAAGATCACCGCAATTTGCTGGCTGCCTGACTGCCAGCTGACGTAGAACCCTTTTTTACCTTTAGGCGCAATCTCGGAGAGATACACCGACACGCCGCCCAGCTCCACCCCGGCGGAAAAGCCCTGCAGTAAACGCCCCAGCAGGATCAGTACCGGTGCTGCCATCCCCAACGTGGCATAGCCCGGCGTCAGCGCAATGGTCAGCGTGCCGATAGCCATCAGCCCCAGCGTTAACAGCAGCCCTTTACGGCGGCCCTGGCGGTCGATATAGGAACCGAGAATAATCGCCCCCAGCGGACGCATCAGGAACCCGGCGCCGAAGGTCATCAGCGTCAGCATCAGTGAAGCGAAGGGATCGTCGCCGGGAAAGAAGGTTTTGGCGATGGCGGTGGCGTAGTAGCCAAACACCATAAAATCGTACATTTCGAGGAAGTTACCGCTGGTAACGTTAAAAATCGTTCTGGCACCGCCCTGCCGCGATGAAGTGCTGACTGTCTCAGGGATCATGGGGACATCCTTATTGTAATTTCCCCCGTTTTAGCCTGCCGGTAACGGTATTAATGTGATACACATCACCGTTACCGGGCACAGGATATTTACTTTGGTAACAAATAATTAACAATGCACATGATGATTAAAATCTGCACATTAATTTAAAACGCAACATCGACGGACACCGAATCCAGATAGCTCCCCGCCGGCTGCGGTGTCTGGGTACTGATAATCAGTGCGCGATAGTTGAAGGTTTTGGTTAAGCCATCGGTACTGGTGACGCTGGCCGTGCTGCTGTCAACGCGATCGGTGCCGGTCGGGCCCCAGTAGGTGGTGCCGGTGGTGCCTTTATAAATCTGGTAGGCCAGCCGGTTACTGCCGGAAGCCATATAGCGCTGGGTGCCCACGGGATAGCCGCCGTTGGTAATGCCCACGGTGTAGGTACTGCCTTTGGTGCAGATCACATTCAGTGACTGGCTGACCGTCTGGAAGTTGGCGGGCAGCGGCGCGCTACCGAAGTTAATGCCCGGCGCGGTAATAGTGGTGCAGTCGCGCGTGACGGTCATATTCAGCGTAATCGGTAGAGATAAGGTACCCTGCTGGCGGTTGCCCAGCACACAGAAATTGCCAATGCCAATAGCGGTACAGATGTCATAGGTAAATGTCACCGTCAGCAGCACTGTATAGTTACCAGCTGCCACCACCGCGCCGGGCATCTGGTGTACATACAGCGGGATCGGAAAGCGATATCCATTTAACAGCCCGGCGAGGTCCAGCAGGGTACTGCGTGGAATAATCACTCCCGTGCCGCCCAGCGTGGCCACCGATGTGCAGTTGGCGTCGGTACACACCTGCAGCGGTATACGATCGGTGCCCAGCCCAAGCGCCGCCTGGGTTGTACTGGATGAGAAGGTCGCAGCCGTCAGTCTGACGGTGATATTGTCGTTGCCCAGCAACGTTAATACCCCGGCACCACAATCGACAGTGTAGGTGCCATTCAGCGTGGTTTGCGCGGTGGTGACCGCAAACGAGGTCATGGTACCAAAGCTGGCCGTCGCACTTGTCGGGCTAAGGGTACAGGCCGCCTGCGCCAGCCACGATCCGCTCATCAGCAGAATAAAGGTCAGGAATAATAAAACTCGTTTCATGGTGTAGTTCCTGAAGGGGACGACAGCGGGCAAACCAGCGGACCATAGGTCACCAGCGTGTCCGGCATTTCTTTCGGCAGGGTGAGTTCCGTCTCGCAGGTGCTGCCGTCCGGCGTTCTGGCGCGAATCGAGTTACGCTGCTCAAGGTTATCCATCCACACGATGCCATCCCAGCCGACTACTTCCGCCGGTGGAGCGGTACGGATAATTGCGGTCCCCACCGGCAGCGGCTGGCCGTGTTGATCGTTGATAATGACGCTGGCGGCGCGCAGCTGCTTGATTTCCATATCCAGCATATAGCCACTCTGGCGCTTCACCGCCACGCGTTTTTCCACATCTGCGCTACCCAGGTTAGCGGGCAGGTCGAGCGTGTCGATATCATATTTAGCGGCATAGTTTGAGGTCACGCGCGGCACCAGCAAGTACCCTTTATTATTGGTCTTGCCCTGTAACTGGTTCTCGAAGCGTACGCCAACATTCGGGTAGCCCGTTTTCACCAGTACAAAGGAGTCGGTCACCTGATTGGCGGCAAACAGCTGGCCGTCCATCAGCACCAGCGAGCCGTTAACCTGGCCCCACTTGGTCATGTATTCATCGTCACCGTAGAAGCCGCCGGACGTTTCCACCTGCTGGTTACGCCAGCGCAGGCTGCCCTGGCGGTAGTCGCCACTGCTGCTCTGATTCGCCCATGAGGCATCCCAGGCGAAGCCGCCGTCGCTCGGCATCGCGCGGGAGACAAACAGGCGCTGGGAATTTTTGCCCTCAGCATCGCGTTCTATACTGGTCCCGCCGCTGATCAGGCTGCTGAACGGCACGCTGAGCGAAATGGCACCCGCCCAGTTTTCCGCCTGATCGTCCCGGCTCGCGGAGACATAAATGCTGCTGCCACCCCACAGTCCGCGGCTCCAGGTCAGGTTGATTAGCCGGGTACGATCGCCGTTGCCGCTGGTTATGTCGATCAGCGCGGCACCCAGGCTGCCGTATTGATCGAGCGACAGGCTGGCGCTGTACTGAGCACTGCGCCGGCTCAGCGTGTAGTATTCCTGGTCGGCATTGTTCCACGTTTCGCCATTGTCGCGGTCACCGTACAGCGCGAGGTTGCCATAGCCGCTGGATCGTAGCGTTTGCTGCATGCCTACGGAAAACAGGCCCGTACTGTACTGATAGCCCCAGCTGTACTGATTACCGCTTTGCCCCATCATCTGGCTCTGGCTGACGGAGCCGTTGACCACGCCCAGCGAACCGACCCGCAACTGACCGCCTCCCCCCAGCTGTGCCAGTGACTCGGCCGTTTCGGCATGGCTCTCCAGAGTTAACCAGTCGGTTAAGCCATAGCGGTAAGAGCCGCTGGCGGTCAGCGGGCCGTAGTCAAAGTTTTCCAGGCCGTAATTCTCGCGCAGCGCCCCGGTAGAAACCGCATAGTCCGACAGGCCGCTCTGCAGGAGATTACTGGCGACGTAAAACGGCAGGGTGGTGGTCACCTGGCGTCCCTGAGCATCGGTGGTCACCACCACCGCGCTGCCCGCGCCGCTAACGAACGGCAGATTGGTCATTGACCAGGGTCCAGGCTGCACGCTGTTGCTGCTGGTACGGTAACCGTTGACAAACAGATCGACGGTGGACGGCACGGCGGCCTGGCCCGAGAACGAGGGAAGGGGGTAAGTAATTAAATCGGGTCGCAGCGAGAAGTCACGCGCCAGCTGAATGCCGCCGACGCGCACGCTGCTGCTCCACGCCAGGGAATCGGTCACCAGATCGCCCACCCGCAGGGTCAGCGCATTATCTTCATTCTGATTCGACCACCAGGTGTCATAGCGGGTATAGGTATTGCCCAGATCGGTGTCGCCGGACAGCTGGCGCTGTAAAATGCCGCTGTTGGAAAACTGCCCCCAGCCACCAAACAGACGCAGCTCGTTCCAGGCCGAAAGACGACTGCCGCCGCTGTCGGTCTGGCTGCCGTAAACATTGTAATTGAACAGCGCACCCGCGCTGCTGAGGCCGTCAATGCGGGGGCCGTTTTGGATGGCTTTACCGAATGTTTGCTGCGGTAGCCACTCCGGCGGCACCGTCAGCAGCAGGCGCTGCCCATGACGGTCATACTCGGCCTTGACGTTTTCCATCGCCGAGACGTCCATCATCGTCGAGTTAATCTTCGAGCTGGGGATGCCTGCCTTCATTAAATCGCCGGCGCGCATCACATAGTGATCGCCCTGGAACTGAACGCTGACTACCTCACCGGTATCGTAGCCGTTTAACATCAGCCCCAGCATCCAGCTTTGTGCCTCGCCCGCAGGAGCCGGCGCCGTCGGCGGCGGCGGCAGTGCGTTCCAGGTTTCGGCACCGGCGAACAGCGGCAGCAGGCAGCCGCTCAGGCCGATAATAGCCAGCTTCAGGGGAGTTGACGCCACGAAGTCAATCTTCATCGGTTAGCGTGAACTGCGGCCGCGCCAGACGGTTTTATCACTCAATTGCGCACTCAGTTCAGCATTCGCCGCTGCCGAAAAACTGAGGGGGAAAGTATTGCTCGAATGCGGTAAAACGTAGCCGAGCAGGCTGTCGGAAACGCTGCGCCCGCCGAGCGAGACGTGGCTCAGGCGGGCGTGCCCGCTACCGCTGTTGGTAATTTCGAGCGCCTGATGGCCATCTTTGTTAACCAGCTTCCATGCCAGCTGCGGTTTGCTGCTGGTGACGCTGGCACCGTTACCGTAAATGAACAGCGGCACGGTATAGCGCATCTGGAAATTCAGCCCGGCCTGATTTTGCGATGTGTTTTGCGCCTGCGGCGACGGGAGCTCGTCAATCAGAATGCGGAATGCCGTTTCTTCACCGGCAGGGACCGGCGTTTGTTTCACCAGGCGAATCAGCTGTTTTTTTCCGGGCTCAATCCGCACCATTGGCGGGCTGGCCAGCACCTGCTGCTGAGTTTGATACTGGTCCTGGCCGTCCTTCTGCTGCCAGAGGAACACGCGAACCTGCATCAGCGTGGTGCTGTCCCCACGGTTTTCCATCCACAGCTCGGTGGCTTTCTCATCGCTCGCAATTTTCGGGTCGATCGGCCACAAAAGCACCGAGTTTGCCGCCCAGCTGTTAAAAGCAACAAAAGAGACTAAAAGCAGAAAGCCGAATCCGGTGATGCGCGAGTGTTTCATAATGAGCGTTTCCTTTCTTTGAAATAAATCACCAGTTTAACGTTACCGTTAACGTATCGGTGTAGGTGCCGGCCCGGTTAACCCGTGGGATCTGCGCCAGGCCATAAATTGGCAACGTAATATTGCTTGCATTGTTGTAAGTAACGGTCAGAGCCGTATTTAGCGGGATTGCCGCGGTATGTGCGGCGTTGGTATACAGGGCGTAGGGCACGACGTCGGTATTATTCGCGATCTTCATATTGCGGCTGCCGTTGGCGTAATTAAGGCCACCGTTGATGCTCATCGTCAGCGTGGTATCCGGCGTGCAGGCCAGAATGATGGTGGTATTGTTGGCAAAGACCGCGCTAGCCGTTGTCGCAGTAGAGTTGATGCCGGGTAGCGTTCCGAAATTGAGCGTACCTATCGCGCTCGGATTCGTACCGGAAATCACGCAGCCGTTAACGATGCTGGCTTTCACCTCAACGGCGACGGGATTTGGCATTGACCACCCGCTGCTGCTGAGCAGCAGCGGAGTGAGTAAGTGCCAGCAGAACGTCAATGAATGGATGCGATCCTGCACCATACTTTTGCCAACTATCAGTAGTTTACGGCTACATTGATCGTATCGACATAAACCCCGACGGGGACGAGGGCGCTGTTGTTGCCGTCGATTTTACCGTAGATGGTGTAGTTATCGCCGTAGGTCTGATCGGCAGTTCCCAGCGGAGTGACGGTGGTGTTATTGACAATCGGCGTGGTGGACGCCGCAGAAGGGTAAAGGCCATAAACCACGCCGCGCGTTGCATCGGTAGCGCGGATCAGGTAGCGCGCACCGGTCGTCGGAGCGGTGCCGAACACGGTGGTGGGCGCGGTGTTCAGGCTGCCGGTAATTTGCAGATTATAGTCTTCACCGGCGGTACAGCGGACGAAAATACCGGCCCCCTGCGACCCGCTAACCGCGGCCTGTAATGAACCGAAGGTGGCAACCTGGCTACCGAAGTTAAGTGAACCGAAGTTGGCGTTGGTGGTGGCCGGTTGTCCGTTGACCAGACAGCCGGCGGTTAAGGTCAGTGTTGCCTCAATGGTCCCGGTGGTTGCAGCAATCCCCGAGGTGGCCACACCCATACTCAGACCACAGCCCAGCAGAAAAAGCTTTATTTTCATAACCATTCCTTAATGATTAGAGTGAGTAAAGAACTTTTTCGCCTGATGAAATGCCACGGCAGCAACGCTAAACGCAGCAAAGGTAAGGGAAAAATAACCAAACTATGACTGAAGCGTACTTCGGTCATATTATGTTACCTGTCTTAACAGGTTAAATTATTTGAATTAACTATAGGCAGGTGTTTTCGCGGTGTGAAGCCTCTTAATGAAAAAAAATTATATTTCGGCGACGAAGTTTATTAATGGACGATCCTTTTGAGTTTGGCGTGGGGAAAAGAATTTCAAGAATATTCTTACCATCAACTAGGCGAAATTTTGAGGTGATGCTATTTTCACTCTCAAGGAGAGGAAGATTAATAAACTTTATAAATTATAGGGAAATTTGCATGGTTAAATCAGCCTCTTTAATCATTTTCATCCCGTAACGGCGGCTGGATCCCAAAATCGATTCGGGGCCAGCACCGCTGAGTACGGGGAGACTTACGCCCTGACACACAGCTCCCGAGATCGTCACATGTTAATGAGCTCCTACAACCAGCTGCTGGTTATCATCTCGTTTATCGTCGCCTTTCTGGCCTCCTATACCGCGCTGGACATGGCCGGACGGGTCGCCACCGCCAGCGGCAAGGTAGCTCGGCTCTGGCTGTTCGGTGGTGGCTTCGCCATGGGCGTTGGCATCTGGTCAATGCATTTTATCGGCATGCTGGCGATGAGCCTGCCGGTGGTGATGAGCTATGACGCCACTCTGACCATCGTGTCGATGGTGATTGCCGTCGCGGCATCGATCTTCGCGCTGTGGACGGTGTGCTACGGTGAACTTCCCTGGTATCGGCTAAGCGTGGGCGCGGTGATTATGGGCAGCGGTGTGGTGGCGATGCACTACACCGGCATGGCCGCGCTGATGGTACAGCCGGGTATCGTCTGGCACTGGGGTTGGATAGTGCTGTCGGTACTGATCGCGCTGGTGGCCTCCGGAGCCGGGCTGTGGCTGGCCTTCCATCTGCGGCAGGGAACCGGTCGCCTGACGCTGATGCGCGGCGGTGCGTCGCTGATTATGGGGATTGCGATTGCCGGAATGCACTACACCGGCATGGCGGCGGCCAGCTTCCCGATGGGCAGCCACGCGACGCATATGGGAGTCAACAGCAACTGGCTGGCGGTGCTGGTGGTGGTGGTCACGCTGTCGATTCTCGGTATTACCCTGCTGGTTTCCATGCTGGATGCCCGCCTGCAGGCGCGGACTTCACTGCTGGCAACCTCACTGGCAGAAGCCAACCGCGAACTGGCCCAGCTGGCGCTGCACGACAACCTCACGCGGCTACCTAACCGTATCCTGCTGGAGGACCGGCTCGATCAGGCAATCAATAAAGCCACGCGGGAAAACTCGAAGTTTGCCCTGATGTTTATGGATCTGGACGGTTTCAAAGGCGTTAACGATGCCTTCGGTCACCATATCGGCGACAGCCTGCTGATTGCCGTTACCGAGCGGATGAAGTCGCTACTGCTTGGGCATCACACGCTGGCACGTCTGGGCGGCGACGAATTTGTTTTGCTAATGGAGATCGAGGACCCGAACGATGCAGCGGTAGTGGCCGGTGCGCTGGCGAAAAGCATTGAGCAGCCGTTCGATATCTCCCGCTACGAGCTGCAGGTGTCGCTCAGTATCGGCGTGGCCGTCTTCCCGGGGGATGGGGTTGATGAGCGGGAACTGATGTTTAACGCCGATGCGGCGATGTATTACACCAAGAACAAAGGGGGTAATGGCTTCAGCTTTTTCCAGCCCTCAATAAACATCATTGCGCAGAACCAGCGCCAGCTAATCAACGATCTGTGGATGGCACAGGACAACGACGAACTGCGCTTATTCTACCAGCCAAAATTCCGTGCGCCGGACGGACCGGTGGTGGGCTTTGAGGCGCTGCTGCGTTGGCAGCACCCGCAGCGCGGGCTGCTGACGCCAGACGTTTTCCTGCCGCTGGCGGAAAAAACCGGGCTGATTATCAGTATCGGCAACTGGGTGATCGATGAAGCCTGCCGGCAACTGCGTGTATGGCATCTACAGGGCAACACCCGCTGGTCGGTGGCGGTGAACCTGTCGGCGTTACAGTTTGAGCAAACCGGACTTGTTGAAACGGTGATCAAAGCATTGTCCACCCATCAGATCCCCGCGGAGCAGCTGACGCTGGAGGTGACTGAAACCACGGCGATGCGCAATCCGGATGAAAGCATTCGCATCCTTACTCAGCTGACCGAACTGGGGGTGAAGGCCTCTATCGATGATTTCGGCACCGGCTACTCCAGCCTGCTTTACCTTAAGCGGCTCCCGGCCAGCGAGCTGAAAATCGATCGCGCCTTTGTGAAAGAGCTGCAGGAACAGACCGAAGACGCCACCATTGTTTCCGCCATTGTGGCGCTGGCGCAAACTCTGAACCTGAAGGTGGTGGCGGAAGGGGTAGAAACGCCGGAACAACAGCAGTTCCTGACCAGTCTCGGCTGCAATACCCTGCAGGGCTATCTTCTGGGGCGGCCTCTGGCGGCGGATAAAGTGCCTGAGCTGGCTGACTTTTTCACCGCCGATAAAGCAACAGGGGTTGCAGAGAGCACTCCGGAACAGCCAAAGGCCGCCGATGTCGGATGATTGTACTGTGCTCAACGGCTGACCTATAATAGTTCACTTTTTGATGACAATGGCCTGTAACAGTCGTGGCAAAATATGAACAGCTGGTGACTCAAATCCGCCAGCAAATTGAGACGGAAATCTGGCTGCCCGGTGAAAAACTTCCCTCACTGAGGGAGCAGGTCAGCCTGAGCGGCGTCAGCCTGATGACAGTGATGCACGCCTATCAGGTGCTGGAAAGCCAGGGATGGATTATCTCGCGCCCGCAGTCGGGCTACTATGTTGCGCCGCGCGCCGAATTTCTCAGCCAGCTGGTCAGCCATCAAAAGCTGCAGCTGGCCGAGTCGGTGGACATCAATGCGTTTATCTTCGATGTGCTACAGGCCTGCCGCGATCCGCATATCGTCCCCTTTGGTTCAGCCTTTCCCGACCCGGAACTGTTCCCCCAGCGCCAGCTGATGCGGGCGTTGACCACCGTATCCCACAGCATGAAGCCGGTGGATGCCCTGCACAACCTGCCGCCGGGCAACGAAGCGCTGCGCAAAACCCTTGCCCAGCGCTATGCCCTTCAGGGGGTGCAGGTTTCGCCGGATGAAATCGTTATTACCAACGGGGCGATGGAAGCGCTCAACCTCAGCCTGCAGGCGGTAACCGAGCCGGGCGACTGGGTGGCGATTGAAAACCCATCGTTCTACGGTGCGCTGCAGGCAATAGAACGGCTGAAGCTGAAAACGGTGGCGATTGCGACCGATCCGCAAACCGGCATCGATCTGGATGAATTAAGCAGGGCGCTGGAAAGCTGGCCGATCAAAGCGATGTGGATGATGAGCAACCAGCAAAACCCCGTTGGCTGCACGCTGAGCCGGGAAAAAAAGCAGCAGTTGGTCGCGCTGCTGGCACAGCATAACGTCACGCTGATAGAGGATGATGTTTACAGTGAGCTCTATTTTGGCAGTGAAAAGCCGCTGCCGGCCAAAGCCTTCGATCGCGACGATAACGTGCTGCACTGCTCGTCGTTTTCCAAAAATCTGGTGGCGGGATTCCGCGTGGGTTGGGTGGCGGGCGGCAAACACGCCCAGCGCATTCAGCGCATGCAGCTGATGAGCACGCTATCTACCAGCGCGCCGATGCAGCAGGCGCTGGCGACCTATCTGGGCACCCGCAGCTACGATCGGCATCTGCGGCGGCTGCGGCAGGTACTGGAGCAGCGCAAGAATCTGGCGCTGCAGTCGCTAAAGCGGCATCTACCCGCTGGGGCAAAAATCAACGAGTCACGCGGCGGCTATTTCCTGTGGATTGAGCTGCCAAAACAGGTGAATACCACCGAACTGTACTTCCGCGCGCTGGAGCAGAAGATCAGTATCGCGCCCGGGAAAATGTTCTCTTCCAGCGAGCAGTACGCGAACTATTTTCGATTTAATACGGCATGGTGGGATGACACGCAGGAGGTGGCGGTGGCGAAGCTGGGAGCGTTGATCGGCGAACTGTTATAGCGGCGATCGGCCCTGAGGGCTAACCGATCGCCAGCGGCAGGCATCAGATAGTGGCGGCGTTTTTCTGACCCCAGGTCAGATGGAACACGTCATAAAAGTCAACTTCGCCCTTCAGCGACAGCAGCTTGTTAATGCCCTGCTTCACGTTTTCCGGTACCTTCTCGCTGCCGAGAATATCATTTACCGCTTCCGGTGACAGGGTGCGGATATAGTACCATTCGCCGTTGTAGCACACGCGAAGATCAAGAGTATCAATATCTTCAAAGCGATATTTGGGGTTGATATCCATCAGCATCAGCCCGCTCATCAGCAGGACGAACAGCGTGGCGCCCCAAAATGCGGGCCAGCCAAGGAAGTCGGTGGTAAAGATCAGCGCCACGGTCAGCACGTAGCAGCCATACATAGAAGCCCAAAGGCCCGGATGGGTTTTCAGGAACTTAAAGCTGAAACGCGGCTTATTATCGCGCTGCTCCTCGCGATTGAGCGTATCGATCTCGCGCAGCAGAATCTGTTTAACTTCTTCCATTTCCATTTTTTACCTCTGTTCAAAGAGCCCGGGCAGAGTGAAAGTAAATCACAGTTTTCGCTGCAACAGCAGACACAGTTTAGGGCTATTAAGCTATAACAGTTGTCTGCAGAAGGGAGTTTATAGCGACCTTGCGCGGCGTAGTGTAAAATTTTACCCATTCCCCCGGAAGGGCCGATAAGGGAATCAATGGACAGGCATCATGGTTAACCACTCCCGCTTTTTACAGATTATCCTGCTGCTCCTGCTGGGGATGTCATCCGCCCAGGCGCTGGACTGCGGACGTGCTTCAACGGTAGTAGAAAACACCATCTGCGACAATAAAGAGCTGACGTGGCTGGACCGCCTGTTCACTGATTCATTTCGCGATGTGGTGGTAGAAAACCCGCAGCGGGTGGAAAGCATCGTAAATAGCTGGACCCGCTCCCGCGACGTCTGCGCCAGCGACGCCTGCCTGCGGCGTGCCTATCTGAACGGTATCGGACAGCTGTACGGCGTCCCGGATTCCTTCGACTGGCAGGGCGTATGGTGGAATACCACCGCCACCCACGGTAACGGCGGAAAAATTCTCATCCATAGCACCGCCGACTGGGGTTTTAAAATGGATGCTACCGTCTGGGGTGGCGTCTACAGCTCGGTGCTCAGCGGCAGCGTCAATGATTATTACGGCGTTGGCTACACCAATGAAATTGCCTGGGGCGGGCACTGTGCAATCATTCTGGTACCGCGCTCCGACGGAAAACTCGAAGTCAGCAGTGATAGCAGCGGCGGCTGCGATATGCTGCTGCCGGGTGAAATGGCCATCGACGGCGTCTATGTTAAAGCCGCCAGCGATCCGCGCCCGCCCGCCACGCTGCTCACCTTAGGGATTTTGCCGGATAAAGCACTCGACGATCGCTTCCGTGAGCTGGTGGGCGACGACTATCAGCAGTATCTGGCGACCGCGACCAGCTTTGTATACAGCACGGATGAGGACAGTCTCGGCGCAACGGTGTTAACGCTGTGGGTGAAGGGGATGGCCAACCGCAAATCGTCGATGATTATGTATACCCCGGATGGCAAAATCTGGGCGCTGCGCGTTGAGCCGGGCAAGGACAACAAAGGGGTTCAGCTGCACTACGCCACCACCGAAAAAGGGAAAAACAGCATGCCGAAAACGCTGGCTAACTGGCGCTCAAGGTTCACAGAACGCTAAGCGCTCAGGCGGCTAGTGATAGTTGAAAATCTGGCCTGACGGGGTGATGAGCAACTGCTCGTCGCCAAATTCCAGCGTTTCAAAACGCACGCCGTTATTCTGCGCGTAGCCGAGGATATTTTTAATCATCCGCGCTGAGCCGTTGTCGGCATAGTAAATCTGATGAAAGTTGAACGCCACGCTGTGTGCGCTAACGCTCTTCTGCTCCAGGCTGACTTTAGCCAGAAAACGGTTATCGTTCGGGCTGGTCAGCGTCATGATCGCCGTCTTATCCTGGATGATAAAATGGGTATCATAAATCTCCCTCTGGGGGGCCAGCAGATCGTAATAGCCCAGTTGCAGGTTTGAGCCGGTAAAATCGCGGCTGAACAGATCCTGATTACCGAGCGGCAGCAGCTTTAGTCGCGCTGCTGTCAGCAGCAGCAGCAGCGTTATTGCCAGCAGACTTATCGACACAGTTCGCCATTTCATTGATTTTTCTCTCGCTTTCACGATAGATCAGCGCACTCAGCTGCGCGCCGTCGGTTCGCCAGTTGATAATATTCATCGCCAGCTGCCTGCGGTTGCAGCGGTTAATGAAGGTCATGGTGTAGTTCAGCGTGGTACCGGAGGTAAAGAAGAACACCTCCATATTGACCTGACGATTTTTCAGATACTGATTCAGTGAAAACAGCACCGGCCCCAGCTGCTTATTCAAATCCTCGGAGGCGGATGAACCGTCCCAGCCGTGGCGGACCTCAACCAGGCGGATACTACTGTAGGCAACCGAATTTTTTTCCTGCAGCTGCGTCGGCGAGGCGGTGAAATAGTTGCGGGCGAGAACCACTAACAGGGCGGCCAGTATGATGACCTGGCCCAGCACCAGCCAGCGCCAGAAGGGTGCTTCCACAGCGGGAGCAGAAGCGGGCGGCGCGGCAGGGGTAACCAGCTCCGCGTGTACCTGAGTGGCGTTGTCAGGATGGACATCCGTGTCAGGCCCGCTCTCCGTCAGCGCTTCTTCGCTGGCAGAAGACTCGGCGGGCTGCGGCAGAATATCCGCCAGGGTAATAAACTGGCAGAATTCCGCTTCAAGAATATAGCCCTTCTTCGGCACGGTTTTAATAATACGCTGTTGCTTACCGTCATCCTCCAGCGCCAGGCGCAGGGCGTGAATGGCGTTAGGCAGGCTGTTATTACCAATAACCCGCCGTTCCCACACCAGGTTAGTCAATTCTTCCCGCGTCAGCGTTTGGCCCACATGATCGGCCAGAACCTGTAACAGTTTGAGCTGATACTCGCCAAGACGACGCTGTTCCCCGGTGATCTGATGGATCAGCGAGCCGGAGGCATGGTCAATCAGCCAATGATGAATGATGAGAGATGGAGTCATAAGCACCGCTAGGCAGAAGTTTGTCACTGAATATTATGACGGGTGGCGGCCAGTTAGCGCAACTTCCCCTTCTTTTTTACGATCGTGCACCGTTCTGGTGCGAAAGAAAGTGCACGCTTCATTTTCATGCATTTTGCTAACAAATCGGCTATTTGCCACCCGAGCCTGGGTCTTGCGTCTCGCGGGGTGCTTCCTTCGCCAGGGATACTGGCACGCTTTGTGCAGCTTTGATCGTGGGTTCACAGACAGCGGTAGGGAAATCATGAATCAAAGCTATGAATTAGCGTCGCACTTTTATGATGAAATGTTGCTGAGCGATGGACACTATCGTCAACATTATCGGGAATACTGGCAGTGGCTTCAGCAGGCCGACCAGCAGGCGATTGCGCGCAAGCGCGAAGAAGCGGAGCTGCTCTTTCACCGCGTGGGGATCACCTTTAACATTTATGGCGAAGACGGCGGCGCGGAACGGCTTATCCCGTTCGACAGTGTGCCGCGCATCATACCCGCTGCGGAATGGGCGATGCTCGACAAAGGCATCCGCCAGCGCGTCCAGGCGCTGAATGCCTTCCTGCACGATATCTATCACGATCAGTATATCCTGAAATCCGGCATTATCCCACCCGAACAGGTGCTGGTTAACGAGCAGTACCAGCCCTGCATGCAGGGGATCAACCTGCACCGCAATATTTATGCGCATATCACCGGGGTAGATATGGTGCGCAGCGGCGACGGCGAATACTACGTGCTGGAGGATAACCTGCGCACTCCGTCCGGGGTGTCCTATATGCTGGAAAACCGCAAAATGATGATGCGGCTTTACCCGGAGCTGTTTGCCGATCAGCGCATTGCGCCGGTTGAACGTTATCCTTCACTCCTGCTGCAAACCCTGCGCGAAAGCTCGCCGGTCAACGATCCTGTGGTGGTGGTACTGACGCCGGGCCGCTTTAACAGCGCCTACTTCGAGCACAGCTTCCTTGCTCAGCAAATGGGGGTGGAGCTGGTGGAAAGCGCCGATCTGTTTGTGAAGGATGGCGCGGTGCTGATGCGTACCACCGCCGGGCCGTGCAAGGTGGATGTAATCTACCGCCGCGTGGACGATGCCTTCCTCGATCCGTTAGCGTTCAACCCGGATTCGATGCTGGGCGTACCCGGCCTGCTGTCGGTTTACCGCAGCGGTAACGTGGTGCTGGCCAACGCCATTGGCACCGGCGTCGCCGATGACAAATCGATCTATCCCTACGTGCCGGATATGGTGCGTTTCTACCTGGATGAAGACCCGATTCTCAACAACGTGCCGACCTGGCAGTGCCGCCGCCCGGAAGATCTCTCCTGGGTGCTGGCGAACCTGGAAAAGCTGGTGGTGAAAGAGGTACACGGTGCCGGCGGCTACGGCATGCTGATCGGCCCGGTGGCCAGCCGACAGCAGCTGGAAGATTTCCGTGCGCTGCTAAAGGCGCGGCCACAAAACTACATCGCCCAGCACACGCTGGCGCTTTCAACCTGCCCAACCTTTGTGGAGCAGGGGCTGGCACCGCGCCATATCGATCTGCGTCCGTTTGCTCTCAGTGGCGCGGAGATCCGTCTGGTGCCCGGCGGGCTGACCCGTGTGGCGCTGACCGAAGGCTCGCTGGTGGTGAACTCCTCGCAGGGCGGCGGCACCAAGGACACCTGGATTCTGGAGGATGACGCATGCTGAGTCGCACGGCTACTGGCCTCTACTGGATGGCGCGCTATCTGGAGCGCGCGGAAAATATTGCCCGGGTGCTTGACGTCACCAACCGTCTGTCGCTGATGCCGGTGCGCGGCAGCCACAACAACGAGCTGCGCGTTCCGCTAAACCTCACCAACACCAGCGAGCTCTTCTGGTCGGTCAACGACGCGCTGGCGATGCCGCAGCTGTTCAGCTTTTTCGCCCTCGACGATCGCAATCCTGCCAGCATTTACAACTGCTGGCAGGCGGCGTGGAACAATGCCCACGCGGTACGCGGCAGCCTCTCTTCGGAAGTGTGGGAAAGCATCAATTCCAGCTGGATTGAACTGCGCAAAATCCGGCGACGCGGCGTCGGCAGCGGCGGGGCGGATGCGTTCTTTGATTGGGTGAAAGAGCGCTGCCATCTGTTTCGCGGGGCGATGTTTGGCACGCTGATGCGCGGCGACGCGATGAACTTTGTCCGCCTTGGCACGCTGCTGGAGCGCGCCGACTGCACCGCACGCCTGCTGGATGCGTATCAGTACCTCTCGGATGCCGACGACGACACGGTGCGGGAATACTACCGGCTGGATACGCTGCTGCGCTCGGTTTCGGCCCGCGAAGCCTATCACAGCATCTACAAACAGCAGCTGGCGGCGGAGGGCGTGAATGAAATGCTGATCCTGCGCGAAGAAAGCCCACGATCGCTGCGATCCTGCGTGGAAGAGATCGCCGGACTGCTCGAACAGATCGGCAGCAGCGGTGAGGATCGTCCGCGCTATCTGATCAGCGTGCTGCACGCGCAGCTGCGTTTCAGCAGCAAAGAATCGGTACTCGATCGCGGACTGCACGCGTGGCTCAGCGCCTTTCTGGGCGAACTGGCTACCCTGTCTGACAGCATTCATCATACCTATCTGGAGGCGAAATAATGCAGCTGACCATCGAACATAAAACCTGTTTCAGCTATCAGGACCCGGTGACGCAGAGCATCCAGTACCTGCGCCTGACGCCGCAGGACTCCGTCCATCAGCGCATTATCTCCTGGGAGCTGCGGCTGCCGGGCGAGGCGGTGTGCACCACCGATGCCTGGGGCAACGTACTGCACGTACTGACGCTGGATACGCCGCATCAGGCGATTGAAATTGAGGCCCGCGGGGTGGTTGAAATCATTGACGGCGGCGAGTTTGCCGACGAGCGGGTCAACGCGCTGTCGCCGCTGGTGTTTTTACGTCAAAGTGCGCTGACCCTGCCGGATGAGGCCATCCGCGACTTCGCCCGCCGCTATTATCGGCCGGAAGCGCCGCTAGAAAGCCTGGAACGCCTGATGGGCGAACTGCTGTTGAAAATGCCCTGGCAGCCGGGCAGTACTCTGGTGACCGACTGCGCGGCGAAAGTTTTTGCCGCCGGCAGCGGCGTTTGCCAGGATCACAGCCACGTATTTCTGGCCTGCTGTCGCAGTTTGCAGATTCCCGCACGCTACGTCAGCGGCTATCTGTATACTGACAATGTGGAGCACGTGGCGACCCATGCCTGGGTAGAAGTGTGGATCGGCGACGGCTGGCACAGCTTTGATATCACCAACAACACCCGCAGCACCCGTCAGCACCTGAAGCTGGCCATTGGTGTGGACTATCTGGATGCCTGTCCGGTGCGCGGTATGCGCCTCGGAGGCGGCAGTGAGGATATGCAGGCGGTTGCCGCAGTGCAGCAGATGAATTCGCAGCAGTAATCGTTAATCGGGAAAACTATGACCTATTGTGTCGCAATGCGCTTATCGTCAGGGATGATTTTCGTTTCCGACACCCGTACCAATGCGGGCGTGGATCATATCTCCTCTTTCCGTAAGCTTCATGTATTTCAACAGGATGATGAGCGAACGCTGGTGCTACAAAGCGCCGGCAACCTTGCCACCACGCAGAGTGCCCTGAGCCTGCTGCGCCGGGGTTGTGAAGACGCTAAAAAGCCGAACCTGATGAGCTGTAGCAATATGTACGACGTGGCGCTGCTGGTGGGCGAAACGCTGCGCTCGGTGATCAAGCGCGATGGCGAAGAGTTTGGCGGCACGCTGCTGCTCGGCGGACAGATCAAAGGCGAAGATCCACGGCTGTTCCAGATCTACCCGCAGGGCAACTTTATTGAGGCCAGCACCGATACGCCGTACTTCCAGATTGGCGAAAGCAAATACGGCAAGCCGATTATCGACCGCGTGCTGCGCTACGACACGCCGCTGGATCAGGCGATGCAGTGCGCGCTGATCTCGATGGATTCCACTCTGGCGAGCAATATTTCGGTCGGGCTGCCGCTGGACGTGATGATCTACCCGGCGGACAGCTTCAGCACCGCGCAGCAGTATCATATTACCGAGAAGCATCCCTACTTCTCGCAGATCCGCCAGCTGTGGAGCTGCGGGCTGTTAAGCGTTTTCTCCCAGCTACCTTCCCTACAGCTGGAAGAGTAATTTCCCTCTACTTTTTAACCCCTTATAGCGCGGCGAAACAGGCCGCGCCACGCTGTCTTTTTTTCGTCATTTTTTTGCCATGTTGGCGTCATTCCCGGTGTTTAGTGTGCGGATAAAACACCCGGGAGATAAGCCTGTGTTTACCATTGAAACCGTACTTGAAGACCTCTATCCGCAGCATGAAACCCCTTCCTGGCAGAAAAGCGTCCTGCGCCGCCTGCTGCATGAAAAAGAATTCCAGCGATTCAACCAGCGCAATAAACACCTGAAAGGGTTGGATATGGTTGAACAGGTACTGGAATACCTCGACGTCAGCTGCGAACTGAGCGAGCGCGATCTGGAACAGATCCCCAGCCAGGGGCCGGTGGTGATTGTCGCCAACCATCCGCTCGGCACGCTGGACGGTCTGGCCTTGCTGCACGCGGTGTCGCAGGTGCGGCGCGATGTGAAAATCGTCACCAATCGCCTGCTGAACTGTCTGGAATCGCTCAGCAGTCTGATGGTACCGGTGGATAACATGGGCAACCGCACCAGCCGCCAGCAGGTCGCGCTGATGCAGGACCAGCTGGAAAGCCAGGGCGTGCTGATCTTCTTCCCGGCGGGCGAGGTTTCTCGCTTCGGCAGTAAAGGCGTGAAGGACGGCAAATGGAGTCACGGCTTCCTGCGGCTGGCGGCGCGCTACCGAGCGCCGATCGTGCCGATCCACGTCAGCGGACGCAACAGTGCGCTGTTCTACCTGACTTCAAAAATCTACCAGCCGCTGTCGATGCTGCTGCTGGTGAAAGAGATGTTTGGCAATCGCGGCGAGCGGCTGAAGCTGAAAATCGGCGCGCGCATTCCCTACGCCAGTTGGCACGATGGCCGGACCCCGGCAAAAGAGCTGGCCGCCCGCTTTCGCCGCCATCTGTATCGCGTGGCGCAGGGAAAATCCGCGCTGTTCCAGACCGAAGCGGCCATCGCCCGCAGCGAAGACCGTGCGGTGCTGAAGCGCGCGCTGGCGGGCTGTGAAGTGCTCGGCAAACTGCCCGATGGCAAAACCATTTACCTCTACCGCCGCAACGGCGAAGTCTATGTCCCGATCCTGCGCGAGCTGGGCCGCCTGCGAGAGATCGCCTTCCGCGCGGTGGGCGAGGGCAGCGGCACCCGCCGTGACCTCGACGACTACGACGACGATTATTACCACCTGATCCTCTGGGACGAAGAAGCGCTGGATATCGTCGGTGCCTACCGCTTTATTCCCACTGCCGAGCAGTTCGAGCGTCGGGGACTGGAGGGGATCTACAGCCACAGCCTGTTCCACTACGATCACCAGATGAACCCGGTGCTGATGCAGGGGATCGAACTGGGCCGCAGCTTTATCCAGCCGGCCTACTGGGGCAAACGCGGCCTCGACTATCTGTGGATGGGCATCGGCGCCTGGCTGGCGAAATACCCGCAGTACCGCTATCTGTTCGGCCCGGTTTCCATCTCCGGCGGCCTGCCGCTGGCGGCACGCGATCTGCTGGTGGCGTTCTATCGCCTCTACTTCGCGCCGCTGCTGCCGTTGGCCACCTCGCGCCGCCCGTATCCGGCATCGCTACCGGACGTGCTGGCCCAGTTCAGCGGCGATAACTACAGTGAAGACCTCAAACGTCTTAAGCGCCTGCTGGCTAATCTCGGCACCGGCATTCCGCCGCTGTATAAGCAGTATTCCGAGCTGTGCGAAAGCGGCGGCGTGCAGTTTATCGACTTCGGCAGCGATCCCGACTTTAACCACTGCATCGACGGCCTGGTGCTGGTTGACCTCACCCGACTGAAAGAGAGCCGCTTCCAGCGCTATATCTCCATCCACCATCAGCCGGAGCCGGAAACGGCCGTCGGCTGACGCCCCTCCCGCCACAAACGTTCCGGTTAATAAACTGGCACACGTGTGTGGCATTTTTGATGCAGCCTGCTGGACATAAAGTGAATATATTCCGTGCGTTAGCCGTAATTCCCTGAACAACGGGCGGTTTATTTTAATTGTTACTCTCAGAGTAACAATCAGGCACAAAGCGTAATTGATGAACAACCCATTCCGGTACAGACTGGCTGCCATACTGAAAGCATCTTGAGAAGATGCAATTACAGGAGGTTAACCATGTTATCTACCCCGTCACCCCAGGTCTGGGATACGCGTCGGCGCGAGAAACAGCGCCGTATAGCCAGCCTCGGTATCCCGCATAAAGTCCTGCCCACCGACGATATCGTCGCCATGCTTGAAAAGCTGATCTCCCCCGGTGACCGGGTGGTGATGGAAGGCAACAACCAGAAGCAGGCTGATTTTCTCTCGCGTTCGCTGGCGCAGGTGAACCCGCAGACGCTGCACGACCTGCATATGATTATGCCCAGCGTTGGCCGCAGCGAGCACCTTGATATCTTTGAAAAGGGCATTGCCCGCAGGCTGGACTTCTCGTTTTCCGGTACCCAGAGCCTGCGTATTTCGCAGCTGCTGGAAGATAGCCTGCTGGAAATCGGGGCCATTCACACCTACATCGAACTTTACGCCCGCCTGTTTATCGACCTCTCGCCCGATGTGGCGCTGGTCGCCGGTTTTAAAGCCGACCACAAAGGCAACCTCTATACCGGAGCCAGTACCGAAGACACCCCGGCGCTGGTCGAAGCCGCCGCGTTTCACAACGGCATCGTTATCGCTCAGGTTAACGAACTGGTCGATGATGAATGCGATCTGCCGCGCGTGGATATCCCCGGTTCATGGGTAGATTTCGTGGTGGTGGCGGACAAGCCTTTCTTTATCGAACCACTGTTTACCCGCGATCCGCGTCTGATTAAGCAGGAACACGTGCTGATGGCGATGCTGGCGATTAAAGGTATCTACGCCGAACACCAGGTCCAGTCGCTGAACCACGGCATCGGCTTTAATACCGCCGCCATCGAACTGCTGTTGCCAACCTACGGGGAGAAACTCGGCCTGAAGGGCAAAATTTGCCGCCACTGGGCGCTGAACCCGCATCCGACGCTAATCCCGGCCATTGAAAGCGGCTGGGTGAAAAGCGTGCACTGCTTCGGTGGCGAACTGGGCATGGAAAACTACATTGCCGCCCGCCCGGACGTGTTCTTTACCGGCCACGATGGTTCCATGCGCTCTAACCGTGCCTTCTGCCAGATGGCCGGGCAGTACGCGGTCGATATGTTTATCGGTTCGACCTTACAGGTTGACGGCCAGGCAAACTCCTCGACCGTGACCCGGGGCCGCCTCTCCGGCTTTGGCGGCGCGCCGAACATGGGCCACGATCCGCACGGCCGCCGCCACGCTACCCCGGCCTGGCTGGCGATGATCAATGAGCCTGACCCGCTGGCGCGTGGCCGCAAGCTGGTGGTGCAGATGGTGGAAACCTTCCAGGCGGGCGTTAAACCCACCTTCGTCGAAAAACTGGAGGCGATAGACGTGGCGAAAACCGCCGGTATGCCGCTGGCTCCGGTGATGATTTACGGCGATGACGTCACCCACGTGCTGACCGAAGAGGGGATTGCCTATCTCTATCGTGCCAGTTCGCTGGAAGAGCGCCGGGCGATGGTGGCGGCGGTTGCCGGTATCACCGACGTTGGCCTCGGTGTGGATGCGCAGCGCGTGGCTAAGCTGCGTCGCGAAGGCAAAGTGGTGTTCCCGGAAGATATCGGCATTCGCCGTACCGATGCCAGCCGGTCACTGCTGGCGGCGGGCAGCGTTGCGGACCTGGTCGAATGGTCCGGCGGGCTGTATCAGCCACCGGCTAAATTCAGGAGCTGGTAATGAGCCCGCAGCGGCAGCTCGCCGCGATCGTCGCAGAGCGCCATGCGCGGCACCTGGCCGTGGTGGCGGCCCACTGTCTGCTGGAGGAAGCGAACCTGACGCCCAAGCCTGGTCTGGTGGATCGTCGGGGAAGCGGTGCGCACACGGACCTCACTTTGGATCTCCTTGAGCGTTCGGCTCACAGCCTGACGCCGACCTTCTACGCGCTGGCGCTGCAGTGCTGGCAGCGACCGGTCGATATTGCTCTGCGCCAGCTGGTCGGACGGCTCGGTCGCGAAGGTGAAGCGCAGATGATGCAGACCACCGGCGGGGTCAACACCCATCGCGGGGCGATCTGGGCGCTGGGCCTGCTGATCGCGGCCAGCGCGATGCGCGGTGGCGAAGGCAGCGTGCAGCAGGTCGTTGACGGTGCAGCCGCGCTGGCAATGCTGCCGGATGACGCGGCACCGAAGCTGTTCAGTAACGGTCACCGCGCCAGCTCGCGCTACCGTCTGCCGGGGGCGCGTGAAGAGGCCCAGCAGGGCTTCCCGCACGTGGTGAACCTGGCGCTGCCTCAGCTGCGCCGCAGCCGCCGGCAGGGGGCCAGCGAAAGTGAAGCCCGGCTGGATACGCTGATGATCATGATGACGTCACTCAGCGATACCTGCGTGCTGTCGCGGGCGGGCATGGAAGGACTGAATGCGATGCAGCAGGGCGCACGAGCGGTGTTGGAAGCAGGCGGCGTCAGCCAGCCTGCGGGGCAGCGCGCGCTGGCAAAGCTGGATGCTGACATGCTGGCGCTGAATGCTTCACCGGGCGGCGCGGCCGATCTGCTCTCCGCCGCGCTGTTTCTTGACCGCATCTGCCCGGCCTGATGCGTAACGTGATGCAGGCCCGCTATCGGTGCGGTGAGTCAAGCCTGCGGTGAGTCACATCCGTCAGTGTGGGTTCCTGACACTCCGAAGCGGCGGTCCGTAGCGGCCGTCCGACACAAGGATTTTTATTTCAAGAGGATCTTATGCAACAGATAAGCCTTTATTTTCCAGCCTCGCGACGCCTGAACGGCAGAGCGCTGGCGGGCGTTGTAGGCTCAGGCGACATGGAAGTGCTGTTTGTCGCCGACGGCAGCGACACCCTGAACGTTGACATCGTCACCTCCGTCGATAACAGCAACAAGCGCTGGACGGCGCTGTTCGAGCGGCTGGGCACCTTCGGGGATCTGCCCGCCGGTCAGATGACCATCCACGACTTCGGTGCCACGCCCGGCGTGGCGAGGATCCGCATTGAGCAGGTATTTGAGGAGGTAGCCGATGCGTAACGATCTCAGCTTTATTGAACTGAATGCACGTCAGCGCGCACGGCTGTTGCTGGACCAGGGCAGCTTCCGCGAGCTGTTAGACCCCTTTGAAGGGATCGTCTCACCGTGGCTGGCGAGGCAGGGGATCGTCCCGCAGGCCGACGACGGCATGGTGGTGGCGAAAGGCACCATCGAGGGTCAGCCCGCAGTAGTGATTGCCATTGAAGGGGCGTTCCAGGGCGGCAGCATGGGCGAAGTATCGGGAGCCAAAATGGCGGCGGCGCTGGAGCTGGCGGCGGAAGATAACCGCAACGGCATTCCCACCCGTGCGGTGCTGTGCCTGGAAACCGGCGGCGTGCGGCTACAGGAAGCCAATCTGGGGCTGGCAGCTATCGCCGACATCCACGCGGCGATCGTCGATCTGCGCCGCTATACCCCGGTAGTGGGTATTATTGCCGGTACCGTCGGCTGCTTCGGCGGTATGTCCATCGCTGCCGGACTGTGCAGCTATCTGATCGTCACCCGCGAAGCGCGGCTGGGATTGAATGGCCCGCAGGTTATCGAGCAGGAGGCGGGCATTGATGAGTATGACTCCCGCGACCGTCCGTTTATCTGGAGCATGACCGGCGGCGAAACCCGTGCGGCCAGCGGTCTGGTGGATGCGCTGGTCAGCGATGGCCAGAAGGCGGTGAAGCAGGCGATGCGTGACGCGCTGGCGAAGGGCGTACCGGCGGTACACCGTTCCGAAAATTATCCCTGGTATCTGCCGCGGCTGACGAAGTTTGATACCCGCCAGCAGGCGGACGCACAGCAAATTACGCGGCTTTTCAGCAAGGAGGATCGGTCATGAAACAGCAAACAGGACGCGGTGAAATCTGGCTGCAAACACTGACTCCCGGTGCCAGCAGGATGCCGGGGCTGTGCCCGTCAGTTCAGGTCGCGGACGGTGAAGTTCACGGTGAGGCCGCGCGTTTTATCGCCGTGGTGGCGGATAAAAATAACCACTTCCCACGCGCAGCCGGCGGGGAAGCCGGACTGCTTGAGGGCTGGACGCTGGCGAAAGTGGTCAGTGAAACCGTAGCGGAAGACGCAAATAAATCTGAAAAACGCATCATCGTTGCGGTGATCGACGTTCCCAGTCAGGCCTATGGTCGCCGTGAAGAAGCTTTTGGAATCCATCAGGCGCTGGCCGCAGCGGCAGGTGCTTATGCCAGCGCGCGGCTGGCAGGCCATGTGGTAATTGGGTTGATTGTCGGCAAGGCGATGTCGGGGGCGTTTCTGGCTCACGGCTATCAGGCTAACCGGCTGATCGCCTTTAATGACGGCGGCGTGATGATCCATGCGATGGGCAAAGAGGCGGCAGCACGTATCACTCTGCGCAGTGTCGAGGCGCTGGAAAAACTGGCGGAAACCATCCCACCGATGGCCTACGACATTGACCACTACCAGACGCTGGGCCTGCTGGAATCGCTATTGGATATCAGCAAACCGGACGAACCGGATGCCGGAGATGTCGCACAGGTACGCCAGGCGCTGGCCGCCGCCATCGCCGCCGCCCGCCGCGATCCCGGACTACAGTGTCGCCTGCAGGCAGAAAACCGCAGCAGTTCAAAACGGGTTCGCGAATTGATGCGCGCAGCCTGGTAAGAAAGTCGCTAAGACTAACCTGCCGGGTTATCTGCGGGGGCAAATGGAGCATTCGCCCCCGCAGCAATGACCTGAAAAATAAAATAATAATCATCGCACCGATGCTTAATCAGACTACCAGGTGATGTTATGACATATATAATTATTCATGCGCTTGCCCCCATTTTCGTGATTATGCTGCTCGGCTTTTATGCAGGGAAAGCGAAGATGGTGGACAACAAAAATGTGGCTCTGCTAAACGTCTTTGTGATGGATTTCGCGCTACCCGCCGCGTTGTTCAGCGCGACGGTTAAAACCCCCTGGCTGGGGATTGTCCAGCAGTCGCCGCTGATCGTGGTGCTGGTGCTGTCGATGTGGGTGGGCTGGTTTGCCATCTATTTTATGGCCACGCGGCTGTTCCATAAGTCACCGCAGGATGCTGCCGTACTGACGCTCACTGTTGCTCTGCCGAACTATGCGGCGCTGGGCCTGCCGATCCTCGGTAGCGTACTGGGTGAAGGGCCATCGACGTCGCTGTCTGTGGCGGTATCGATCGCCTGTGGTTCGGTGCTGCTGACGCCGTTCTGCTTGCTGATCCTCGAGCGTGAAAAAGCGCTGGCGGCGGGCAATGGCCAGCAGTCCGGCATCGGTATGCTGCCAATCCTGATGTGGCGTTCGGTGACTAAACCTATCGTCTGGGGTCCGCTGCTGGGCGTGGTGCTGTCCGGGCTGGGGATCGGCATGCCGGAAATCGTGCTGGCAGCAATTAAACCGCTTGGCCTGGCGGCTACCGCTGCCGCACTGTTCCTCACCGGGGTGATCCTCTCCGCGCGTAAGCTGAGCATCAACGGTGCGGTGATCGTGGGCAGCATCACCAAGTTGCTGATCCAGCCGCTGATCGCATGGGGCATAGTACTGGCGATGGGCCTGCATGGTCAGGTGGCGATCACGGCGATCCTGATGATCGCACTGTCGGCGGGTTTCTTCGGGGTGGTATTCGGCAACCGCTTTGGCGTGCAGTCACCGGATGCAGAGGCCGTTCTGCTAATCACCTCACTGTTGTGTATCCTTAGCCTGCCGTTGTTTATCACGCTGACTTCCGGGATGTGAAATGAGTTCACCACACGATCTGATTTGGGTTTCCGACCGCGCCGCATTGCAGGGCGATCTGCCTGAATGGGTAGCCAGCCAGTGGCGGCCCGCGCTGCCTCTGGTGGTGCGCAGGGACGCTGATGAGGGCGGACGCGTGCCGGTTGGCGTACGCGGCCTGCGGCGCGATCTGCGGGCCGCAGGCTGGGTCGATCCCCGCCTTATCCGGCGAATTGTGTCGCCGGAAATGCTCAGCGATCCGGCACGGCTGCTGGCTTCACCCTATATTTCCCAGCCGCCGCTACAGGCTGCGCTTCAGCTGGCCCAGCAGGCGTGGCCGTGGAGCTGGGGGATCACCGGCAGCGTCGGCTATGCGCTGGCGACCGAAGTGCCGGTGCTGCGCGACAGCAGCGATCTCGATCTGCTGATCCACAGCCACTGTCCGCTGGATAACGCCGAGCTGTTGCGCTGGCAGACGTTTATCAGCCAGCTTCCCTGTCGGGTGGATACACAAATTGGTACGCCGTGTGGTGGTTTTGCGTTAACAGAATGGCTGCGGGAAGGGCGGGTGATGCTGAAAACACCACATGGCCCGCTGCTGACCGATCGGCCCTGGAGTACAGAATGAAAGTCCTTTTCTCTTTCCCAGGCCAGGGCGCACAGCGGCCCGGCATGTTACAACAGCTGCCTGACGGTGATGCGCTGCTTGATGAGGTCAGCGACGTCCTGGCGGAGGATGCGCGACTGCTGGACCGCACGGAGGCACTTGTGCATACCCGTGCGGTACAGCTGTGCATCCTGATTAGCGGCGTCGCCCACGCCCGCGCCCTTGAGCGGCAGGGCACCGTTGCCGATATGACCGCCGGGCTGTCGATCGGTGCGTATCCTGCGGCGGTGGTGGCTGGCGCGCTGGAATTCAGCGATGCGCTGCGGCTGGTTTCACTGCGCGGTACGCTAATGGAGAACGCCTGGCCGCAGGGCTATGGATTAACGGCGATTGTCGGTTTTCCACAGTCGGAACTGCTGCCGCTGCTGGGCGATGACTGCTGGCTGGCCAACGTCAACAGCCCGCAGCAGCTGGTGATTGCCGGATCGGATGCGGCAATGGCGCGGGTCGGTGCCGCAGCGAAATCGCTTGGTGCCCAGCGCGCCTGTCGGCTGGCGGTGAGCGTGCCTTCGCACTGTGAATTGCTGGCGAAGCCCGCGCATGAGCTGGCGCAGGCTTTCCAGACTGTCACGCTGCATCGTCCACGCTGTGCGTATCTCAGCGGCAGCAGCGCGCGGGTGCTGTGGCAGCCGCAGCAGATTGCCGACGATCTGGCCTGGAATATGGCCCGCAGGGTGAACTGGTATGATGCCATGGTGGCGGCAGAAGAACGCGAAGTCGGTCTGGCGATCCAGATGCCGCCTGGCTCGGGACTGACCGGCCTGACGCGGCAGTCTTTTAACCTCGGCGGTGAAGCGATCTCTCTGGAGCAGAGCGGACCCGAACTGTCATCCCGGCTGGCGCAGAGAGTCAGGAACTAGTCTTCCGGGATCAGGATTTCGCACCGCGCTGGCGGCTGTACATCCGGCCTTCGGCGACCAGCGCCAGTAGATTCGGATCGTGCTCGCGGTTGCGCTCAAAGACAATCGCGATGTTTTGCTGCATCTGATAGGGCTGCGCCAGCCGCAGCAGCTGTACCGAATTTTCATAAACCCGCTTCATCCGCCCCGGCAGTAGCGTAAAGCCCACCCCGGCCTGCACCAGGCTCAACATTGAAAAGATATCGTTCACCCGCGTGACGATTTCCGGTTCGTAGCCCGCAATGGCAAACGCTTCACGAAAGCCCTGCCAGGTTGCAAAGCCTTCATCCAGAGACACAAATTTCTCCTTGCGGAAGTCGCGCAGATCGGCCTCCTGGCTGACATCCAGACCGGATGTGGCCGGTGCCGCGAGAAAAATATTATCCTCAAACAGCGGCAGCGTTTCCAGATGAGCGTGATTGATCTGCTCGCAGGACGTGGCGATCAGCACCGCGTCCAGCGACCCTTCCTTCAGACGATTTAACAGCATCTTATTAGAGCCCATCGTCAGCTCCAGCTCCAGATCCGGGCGGCGCAGCTTCATGCCCATAATCAGCTGTGGAATGGTCTCCAGGGTTAGCGAATAGAGCGTACCCAGCCGCAGACTCCCCTGGCTCATTCCGGCCGTTTTCCGTGCCTCTTCCACGCCGCGTGACAGCAGGTCCAGCGCTTCCAGGCTGTATTCCCACAGCGTATGCGCGGCGGGCATCGGCACCAGATTACGCCCCTGATGAATAAACAGCGGGCAGCGCAGGCTCTCTTCCAGACTGTGCAGGGCGCGATGCACGCTGACGTTGCTAATCCCCAGCTCAGCCGCCGTACGGGCAAGATTGCCTCTTGTCATAAAGGAGATGAATATTTCCAGTTTACGAATGGTGATATCCGAATCGATGCTCATTTTGACCTGTTTCCGTTAGTCGCAATGTGGTGAGTTTAACGAGTCTATGATGAAGATGCGCGCCGGGTTTTACGCTTTGATGCGGCGAAATTCGGCAAGTACATTTCCATTTTCCCCTGATTTTCCCGCGCCAGGTGCAAGCACAGGATGATCCGTATGCCGCCAAAGCGATGCAGACCTTCTATCGCTTTACCATGACCTATAACCTGCCTGCCGCGAAGGTAAAGGCGTCGCCGCTGGTGGTGCCGGAAGGCGCTGAAGTGCTGCTGAAAGCACCGCTGCCGAACCTCAGCACCGCCCAGCGCCGCCAGCCGATGGTACGCACCGCGCTGGCGGACGGCTATCCGCTCTCCGGCGACGCGTCTCAGTGCTTCTGGCAGCGCCTGAATCTGCATGACGCGGTGAAGGCGGCGGGACGTTAAGACAGACGACTCAGGGGCTGGCCTCGCTTTCAGGCCCTGATAAAGACGATGTTGCCTGATAATTTCCCCCAAGGGCGGCGTACAGCTGTACGGCATTATTTTTACGTGCCAGCGTATTTTGCAGCAGGCTGAGTTCCGCCTGGCGGCGGGCGCGCTGCGCATCCAGCCACGGCTGAATATCAGTGCTGCCCTGCTGCCAGCGAACCTGCGTCAGACGCTCCGCCTCGCGAGATTGTGCCAGATATTCTTGTAAGAACTGCGCCTGTTCTGTTAGCCGCTGACGGGCAGATAGCGCGTTTTCCGTATCCTGTAGCGCGGTATAGATTGTTTTTTTAAAGTTAATGACCGCCATTTCATAACGTATTTTTGCCGCCTCTTTGTTGAAACGCGCGGTATTGAACTGGACGAAGGGCAGGGAAAGGGCGGCAGCCAGCGATCCCACCGGGTTGGCCAGATAGTTGGTCAGTGTGGAACTGGCAGTACCGAGACTGCCCGTCAGCGTCAGTTGCGGATAAAAGCTGAGCCGTACCGCATCAGCACTTGCCAGGCTACTGCGTACTCGCAGTTCAGCGGCATGGACATCCGGTCTGCGTGAGAGAATGTCGGCAGGCAGGCCCGCATCCGGCACGGGTAGCGGCGTATCTGTTAAATCTTCAAGTTCGATCTGTCTTGATTCCGGGGCTTCCCCCATCAGTACCGCAAAGGCAAAGCGTGCTTCGGTGAGCAGCTGCTGACTTTGCGACAGGGCCGATTGCTGTCCCGCCAGCGCCTGGCGGGCAAAGACCACATCGCTGCCGGATGTTGCCCCGGCCCGATAGCGAATCTGCGCCAGATTAAGAGTGTTACTGGCATCGGCAAGATCGGATCGTGCATTGGTCAAGGCCCGATTCAGATATCCCAGCTGCCAGTGCGCCTGAGCAACCGAGACGCTGAGGGCGAGCCGTGCCGCCTGCCAGTCCGTTTCGCTGGCCTTTGCATCAATATCTGCCGCTTCACGCTGTGCCAGCTGGTAACCCCAGATGTCCAGCGGATAGCTTAGCGAAGCTCCCAAACCCGCTGAGCGCGAGATGAATCCGTCGGGGTTATCCAGCGGCCGTGACAGACCGGCATTACCACCGAGGGAAACATCCGGCCAGCGAGATAGCCCGGTGAGCGACGCCTGGATCTGCGTCAGTTTCATCTGAAGGCTGCTCAGTTTCAGATCGTGGTTATGACGAAAAGCTCGATCAAGCAAACCCGGCAGGGCGGGATCGCCCAGGGAAGACCAGAAATCCCGGGTTGCTGTTTTCCCGAATGTTGATTGACCCGTATCGGATACCCAGCGGGTGGGCAGCGGCGGGGCTTCCGGCGGTGTGCTGAGCTGCCAGCTACAGCCGCTGAGCAATGCGATCGACCACAGCAGACTAAGCCGGGTTTTGTACACAAAGGAGGATAGTGAATATGTCGTCAGTTTCATTCGCGCGTCAGTGCCTCTGCCGGATCGAGGCGTGCTGCTTTCCTGGCCGGAAGCCAGCCCGAGAGAATGCCAACAATCACCGCACTGGTTACGGCCATCAGCATCGCCTGAAGTGAGAACACCATCTGCCAGCGCTGAACGAACAGCGAAAGCAGTATACCGATACCGAGCGACAGAAGTATTCCGACTACGGCACCGGTCAGACAAAGCAGGATCGCCTCCGTCAGAAACTGCCACTGAATATCGCGGCGTCTGGCACCTACCGCCATGCGAATACCGATTTCACGGGTACGCTCCGTTACGGAAACCAGCATGATATTCATCACACCAATCCCGCCAACCAGCAGTGAAATCAGCGCAATTAAAGAAAGAAATAGCATCAGGGCAAAGCTGGTTTTTTCAAATGCGCTGACAAAATCGGCGCTGTCGAGAATAAAGAAATCCTGCCTGCCGTGCAGGCGAAGCAGAGATTGCTGGATGGCCTTTTTTGCCGTCGCGATAGGGACATCGTCCTCCAGCGATACCGCAATATTATTAAACCAGCTCTGGCCAAGCAGCCGGCTGTTGGCCGTACTCCAGGGCATCCATAAATTAAGGTTGTTACCGCTGAAGTCTGACTTACTGCGGGCTATACCGACAATACGACACGGCAGCGGGCCGACCATAATAATCTGCCCCAGCGGCTCAACGTATGCCGGGAACAGTTTTTTACGCAGATTTTCGTCAATCACCACTACTGATGTCTGCTGCTGAATATCCCTCGGCAACAGGCCCCGGCCCGCTACAATCTTTAGCGCATCGGTTTTTAAAAAGCTGTCGCTCACGCCGTTAATCGTGGCGTTGGTATCCGCACGCTGCCAGCGAATACGCAGCGTGCTGCTAACGTGCGGGCTTATCGCCTTCACACCGGGCAATTCGGCCAGGAGTTGCAGATCCCGCTCGCGCAGAGAGCGCACGCCCTCCGACTGGTCATCGCCAAAACCCTTACCGGGATAGAGAGTGATAATATTGCCCCCCAGTGATGACATCGTATCCAGCACATATTTCTTTGCGCCTTCGCCTACGGCATTGAGCGAGACAACGGAAACAATGCCAATCACAATCCCCAACAGCGTCATTCCCGTACGCACCCGGTGAGCGCGCAGTGAACCGATCGCATTCCACAGAACTTCAGTTGTGCTGCTCCACTTCGCCCGCCACGCAGGCCGCGCAACCGCTGGTTTGTTAACGGAGAAGGTTTCAGGCCGATCGCGGTTGGTATCCGCAGGCCTCTCTTCACTTTGGGGATTGGCCCGATCGGCGATAATCCTGCCATCGGATACTTCGATAATACGTCGCGCGTACTGGGCTATCAGCGGATCGTGGGTAATGATAATTACCGTGTGCCCCTGGCGATGCAGCGTTTGCAGCAGATGCATAACCTCCCGTCCGTGCTGGCTGTCCAGCGCACCGGTGGGCTCGTCCGCCAGGATGATTTCGCCACCGTTGATCAGGGCCCGGGCGATGCTGACCCGCTGCTGCTGCCCGCCCGACAGATGAGTCACTTTACGGCGCAGGTAGTCGGCCAGCCCGAGGCGAGAAAGTAATTTCCCGGCGTTATCCTGTCGGAGCGATCTGGACTGCCGGGCATAGCAGGCGGGGACCTCCACGTTGCTCTGTACGGAAAGCGATGGGATAAGATGATAGCGTTGAAAAATAAAGCCAAATCGCTCCCGCCGCAGCTGCGCTCTGGCATCATTGTCCAGTTGTTGTACATCCCGCCCGGCCACGCGATATTGTCCGACGCTGGGGGTATCCAGGCAGCCGAGAATATTCATCAGGGTGGATTTTCCTGAGCCGGAAGGGCCCATAATCGCCACCATTTCGCCCGCCTGAATGGTCAGAGAAACATTGTCCAGAACGGTAAATGTTTCCCGATCGACCTGAAAATGCCGGCTGACGCCGGAAAGCGCTAACAGGGGACTACTGCCGGATACGGGATCGTCTGCGGGGATCATTGAGCCTCCTGCGTACTTTCCTGACCGGGAATAATGACCTTTTCTCCCGCCTGTAAGCCCTCTTTAACTTCGATCTGCTGAGTGTTATCTACCCCGGTCAGCACCTCCCGCGTGGTGGTTTTACCCTGGGCATTGGCGACCTGCACCTCATAACGACGATCGGGCAGCGCTTTACCTAAAGCGGTCACGGGAATAGCCAGAACGTTTTCAGCGCGATGTAAGACGACCGTCACCTGGGCGGTCATCTCCGGCCGCAGTGCGCCCTGTGGGTTAGCAACATCAAACAGGGCATTGAAGAACTGAGCGTTGTTGATTTTTTCCGGTGCCGGTTCCAGCACGTTAAGCTTGCTGCAATAGGGCTGGCTGCTGATGCCAAGGGTAGTAAAGCACACCGGCATACCAATGCGCAGACGGGCAATATCCGCCTCGGGAATTTGTGCACGAACGGTCATGGTGCTGAGGTCAGCAATTTGTAAAATCACCGGAACCTGATAGGACGCCACCACGGTTTGCCCTTCCTGAGTGGTGACCGACAGTACGGTGCCGCTGACGGGAGCAAGTATGCGTGTATAGCCCAGATTGGTTTTGGCGGTATCAACGCGAATCTGCTGCTGGTGGATTTGCGCTTTCATCGCTGCCAGCTGCGCCAGCTGTACCTGCATATCGGCCTCTGCAGATTCCACATCCTGGCGGGAGGCGGCATTCTGCGCGTACATTTCGCGCTGTCGCTGCAGGGTCAGCCGGGATTTTTTTACCTGAGCATCGTTCGACAGCTTTTGTGCCAGCAGGCTGTTTAACGCCACCTGGGCATCCTGCAGCGCGTTTTCCGACAGGGCCGGATCGATTTCACCCAGCAGCTGATCTTTTTCAACATAATCCCCCGGGCGCACCAGCAGCTTCTTTAACTGACCGGAAGCCTGCGATCCCACGTCCACCTTACGCACCGGTTGCAGGATGCCGGACGCCATGACGGTTTCTTCGATCGTCTGGCGGCTGACGCTGGCGGTAACGGGAGGAACGGCGGCTGCGCGGCTGGCGTATTGGTACCAAATAACGCACCCTGCGACGACAAGCAGTAAGAGAACTCCATAGCGCCACAGGCGTTTAGAACCAACACGGGCTAATGTCACATGAACCTCGCTCCATGAATCTGTAATCAACAGTAAAATCAGCGCAATACAGGTCTTTAATCAGCGTAGCAGGTCCGCAGACTTTTAGAGGGAATTTTTATTTGGGATTAGTGGTTACAGGAGGGCAACAATTTTGCTGCTCCCCTGTAACCATACTCTTATTATCTGTGCTTTGTAATAGTTAATAAGGATATTTAAATTTCGAAATTTGAGATGAGCCGAAATTAAATAATAGTGGTTAAGTTAATAATAATTGTTAGGAGAGTATATGAATTTTCTCACTTACCATGGTGTAGGAACTACTCCCAGTCTTATATCTTCGCAGTATTTAACTTGAGCTGCTGTTAGACCAACAACGTTTGCAATAATCTGATAAGTTTCCCCTGTGGGGGTATTTAGATTAAAATCAACTACCGCCAGAAAATTAGTGAATTGCTGGCAATTCACTGCTGTAAATATCGGGTCTGCTTTCACCACGGAATATTGATATTCAACCCAACCAGCAATAAAGCAGCCAGCGCGTAACGACGGGAAGATGTTCTAACTTTTTGACTTATCATATAAACCTCACGTTAATTGTTTAGAATAAATTGGAGCATGAGCAGTGAGTGACTTATGGCTCTATAATTACTTAGAAATGCTACATGATGAAATGTAGCATTCTATAGTTGTGGAGAGAGTTTCTTAATGATAAAAATATTATAAGTCGCACGCAACTATTACTTCAACAGGTTGTTCTAAAACTCGTGCCAGGGCTTGTACAATTGTTTCACCGGGAAATATCGGGAATGTTATAACTGCTAGCGTATCCCTAAGACTCTGGCACAACGCAGGAGGGACATTCACAATTGGATCGGCCTTAACAACAGGAATATTGATATTCAACCCAACCAGCAATAAAGCAGCCAGCGCGTAACGACGGGAAGATGTTCTAACTTTTTGACTTATCATATAAACCTCACGTTAATTGTTTAGAATAAATTGGAGCATGAGCAGTGAGTGACTTATGGCTCTATAATTACTTAGAAATGCTACATGATGAAATGTAGCATTCTATAGTCGTGGAGAGACTTTCTTAATGATAAGAATATTATTTTATGCTAAGTTGCATGCAATTATTACTTCAACAGGTTGGCTTAAAACTCGTGCCGTGGCTTGTAAATATGTTTCACCGAGCTTTAACGGGAACTTTATAAATAATAGCGTATCCCTAAGACTCTGGCACAACGCAGGAGAGACATTCACAATTGCATCGGCCTTAACAACAGGAATATTGATATTCAACCCAACCAGCAACAAAGCAGCCAGCGCGTAACGACGGGAAGATGTTCTAACTTTTTGACTTGCCATATAAACCTCACGTTAACTATTTAGAATGAAATAAAACATGAGCAGTACGCCCCTGAACGGGATGCACATTGATGTATTGCCATACAGCGAATTAAGTGTAGAGCATAAAATTTAAAAGCAATACAGGATGTGAAAAATAATTTCTAAAATAAATGATGCCGCTCCATAACTATTTTATATTTCAATGATTTCTTCTGCCGATAGCTGTCCGGTTTATTTTTATAGTATGTTTTACCTCACCGGTATCAGATATGCCGTTTCAATCTCAGGTACAGGAGCAACATATTGATGTCATTACGTATCGAACCCTACAGCGCAAAACACCAGGCAGCGGTTATCGATTTAATCCTGCCGATTCAGACTAACGAGTTCAGCATCCCCATCACCGCAGAGCAGCAGCCCGACCTCAACGATATCGAAAACTTCTATCAGCAGGGTCACGGCCAGTTCTGGCTGGCGCTGGTGGACGATCGCGTGGTCGGCTGTATTGCGCTGAAGGATATTGGCAATCGCCAGGCGGCGCTGCGCAAAATGTTTGTGGCGGCAGAATATCGCGGTAAGGCTTACGGTACCGGGCTGGCGCTGCTGAATGTATTGCTGGACTATGGCCGCGAGCAGGGCTTAAGCGATACCTTCCCCGGCACCACCGCGCTGTTCCTTGCCGCGCATCGCTTCTATGAGAAAAACGGTTTTACGGAAATCACCGTGCCCGAGCTGCCAGCTTCTTTCCCGGTAATGAAGGTGGACACTAAATTCTATCGCTATACCTTTTAATACCGTCATGAAATGAAATTTTTTGACACATCTTGTTTTAACTTTCATCGCCACGTAGCATGCCCCTGCAAGACTTAAGGTGATAATGATTTTCATTTTCATTATGGGGTTTATCATGACGATTTGGGGTAAAACGGGCATTCTGCTGGCCGGGCTGATCGCCTCTGCCAACCTGTGGGCTGCGCCATTTGTAGTGGAAGATGTCAGCGGCCGTAAGGTTGAAATTAAATCGGAAGTGAAGAGGCTGATCCCCGGCACCTTCGGCACCCTGAACCCCGAGCAGATTATCGCCACGCGCCTTGATGTGGTGATTGTGACCGGTGCTAACTGGAAGAATTACAACACCGCCGGCGGCTGGGTGGGCGTTGGGCCTGGTGCCGATGCTGTTGAAGCAACAAAACGCTTAACGGCGCTGATGGCGCGTCCTGCCTTCCATACTCTGCCGGTGGCAACGAACGGTAACGCCCATGCGATCTGGCATCAGTTCTACGACAGCCCTTACCAGTTTGTGGCGATCCAGTCGATAGCTAAATGGCTGCACCCTGAGCTGTTCAAAGATATCGATCCGGATGCCACCTTCCGTGAATTCCACCAGCGCTTCCTGCCGGTGGCTTACAAGCCTGGCTATTGGGTAACCTTACCAGCCAGCCACTAAACAAAGGGTGCTTTTCGCACCTTTTGTTTAATTAATTAAAAATCAATAGGTTGTTATTAAAATTCCCTTTTTTTCGTTATTCCACTCATATTCATTAACATTTTGCACTGAACTGCCGCGTCTTTCTCCTCTATTTTATCTCCAGGACGCTGTAACTGTTCTCTTCCTGCTGCTTACGATCTCCGGCGGGTGAACGGTAGCGCTTTGAGCATGATGGACAGGTTTAACAGGGAGTGAGCCATGAAAATCTTTATCCGGCGGTGGTTATCAACTCTGTTCATCATCGTATCGGCCACTCTGCATGCGGGAAGCGATTCGCAGGAGGAAGAGCAGCTGCATGACGATGGCCGTATGGTCTGCGGCGATCCCTGCGAGCTCGTTCCGCAGACCAGCCAGCATCCCGGCAAGGTGGATCTGAAAGCGATAGCGGTATATTTGAAAAGTCTGGTCAGTGACGCGCCTTCAGGTTCTTTGCCAGCTGAAAGCCATGATGACGGTGATGATGCCGAATAAAAAAAGCCACTCTCAATGAGAGTGGCCCTGAGTATATTCGCGGATGCGCTTTGCCCACTTAATGTAATGCCGTCGATTAACTGGCAGAGTGTGCGCCCGGCTCGCCCATCTTTTTCAAATCTTTGTCGAGGAAGAACAGTGCCTGGCCGCTGTTGCCAACCAGAGCCAGTTTGTCCAGCACGGATTTGAACAGTTTCTCTTCTTCGTGCTGCTCGGCAACGTACCACTGCAGGAAGTTAAAGGTTGAATAATCCTGGGTGGTGATCGCCGCGTGGGCCAGTTCGTTGATCTTCAAGGTGATCAGCTGCTCGTGCTGATAGGCCTGTTCCAGTACTTCACTTAGTGAGTTAAAGGTTACCGGTGGTGCATGAATGGTGCCCAGCACCGGCATCGCACCGGTATCGCTCAGGTAGTTAAACAGGCGCTGCATGTGCTGCATCTCTTCTACAGAGTGTTCCCGCAGGAATGCGGCGGCACCGTCAAAACCTTTATCGTTAGCCCAGGCGCTCATCTGCAGGTAGAGGTTGGCAGAGTAGAATTCCAGATTCAGCTGATCGTTCAGCTTGGCGGTCATTTCATTCGTCAGCATGGTGACTCCTTAAAATTATTATTAACTGTGGATGACAGGTGATTTCTGCGCATTATGCACCCATCCATAGAAAATAAAAACCGTTTATTATAGCAAATGCTAAATTTATTTTTGGTGATCTAACTCAATGATTTTAAGTGTGTTTATTTTTACTTTAAATATAATTCGTTCCGTTTTTTAAATAAGTTTGATAACCATTCTTATTAATAGTTAAGCACGTTATTCCTATCGGAATGAGAATTAATATCTTTAAGATTATTCTGCACATGGTTTAATTCTAGTTGAATAAGAAGCTTCTGCCACAGGGCAGAAGCCGGTTATTTTTGCCGTCAGGAAACGGGATTAGAAACATTGTTAAGGATCAGAGAGGCAGCGCGTTCAGCGATCATAATGGTGGGCGCATTGGTATTGCCGCAGGGGATTTGCGGGAATATGCTGCAGTCCGCCACGTACAGGCCGTGAATACCGTGAACGCGTAACTGCAAATCCACCACGGAGGTGGCCGGATAGGGGCCCATTCGGCAGGTCCCCACCGGATGGTAGACGGTTTTAATGTCGTCGAGGATAAAATTAGTGATGGCGTTGATATCGTCTTCTTTCACCTCGTTCAGATGTAAAATGTGCCCGACAACCGATTGCAGTGACGGGCTGCGCAACAGGCGAAGGCCTGTCTGAACGGCCCGAATCTGTCCTGCCAGGTCCGCAGGATCGCTAAGATAACCGGCATCAATCGCCAGTTCATCGCTTGGATTACTGCTGTTCAGCCGGACCTCTCCGCGTGACTTGCTCGGCAAATAGCCCACTTTTAATGTAATGCCGTGTTCGCTGCCGGCGGGATTGGCACCCGGCCCATTTTCAAAGTTATCCAGAACCGGCAGGAAGTGCACCTGTACGTCGGATCGCCCGCTGCCGGTGGTGTCTATCAGCGCGCCGCCCTCCAGGATATTGCTGGTAAGCAGGCCGCTACGGAAGAACTGCCACTGGGCGAAGTTTTTCACCGCCCGCAGGCCTTTGTCCTCGCCCCACATGCTGTTACCGGTATTGACGGTAGCGTTCAGCGACATATGCAGATGGTCCTGATAATACTTACCGACCGGCAAATCGGCACAGGTGACAATGCCCATGCTGTCGAGGTGCTTTTGCGGCCCAATCCCGGACAGCATGAGTATTTTTGCGCTTCCAAAGGCTCCGGCACAGAGGATGACCTCCCTGCTGGCATAGGCCAGGCGCTGCTGTTTGCCGTGCACATGATAGACCACACCGCGCGCCTGGTTGCCCTCCATTATCAGATGCTGTACCTCAGCATCGGTAAGCGTGGTCAATTGAGGATTATTTTTTACTCGATCGAGATAAGCACGCGATGTACTGGCGCGTTCTCCATGATGAGTGGTGGTCTGCCACAGGCCAATGCCAGCGGGCGCGCCGTCGTTGAAGTCGTTAACGTAGGGCAGGCCCTGTTCCTGTCCGGCGCGGATAAAAGCATCCGTCAGCGGATGGCGAAACTGGTTTTCACTGACGCTTAGCGGCCCCTGCTGAGCGTGATAGATTCCGCTCAGGCACTGATTGTTTTCTGCTTTTCTAAAGAAGGGAAGCAGGTCGTTAAAGCTCCAGCCACGGCAGCCATATTCCCCAGCCCAATCGTCATAATCCTGCGGCTGGCCGCGTAAATAGATCATACCGTTGACGGAGCTGCCGCCGCCCAGCACGCGGCCTTGAGCGACCTGCATCACGCGTTTATTAACATGCTGTTGGGGAAGTGTGCGGTAGGGCCAGCGGGTTTTGGGGGAGAGTTTTACCAATCCGGCGGGCATTTTGTGGAACAGGCTGTTATCACGGCCACCCGCTTCCAGCAGCAGGACGCTGCCTGCCTGGGCCTCAATCAATCGTGAGGCGATTACGCATCCAGCGGAACCGCCACCGATGATAATGTAGTCAAATTGCTGTTCTGCCATAGTTTATCTCCTGAAAGCGACGACTGGCATCGTTAAAACATCCGATGTACTTCAGGAGCTAAACTACGTTTGCACGGAATAAACGGCTAATTTAAACGTGCTGGATCAGAAATCCATTTTCACTGTGAACTGCACTTCACGCGGATCGCCAATCTGATTAGAGAGATTATTCGTCGCGATAGATGACGTGCAGTACGTTTTCTCGAAGATATTCTTAACGTTAACCTGCAGCGTGACAGGATGTTCTGTCTCTCTTTTATAAGAAGCAAACGCATCGGCAACCGCATAGCCCTGCAGAGAATAATCCTCGCCGTTGGCTCGCCGAATGACGAGCTGCAAAATCGCCGGGTGTATATCGAAAAACTGGAAGCGCTAAAGATCGTGCCAACGGACGATTTACCCTTTAAATATATGAGTGCGCCCTCTGAACCGCTGATCCGTGATGCGCCAAAGCGTACGCTGATAGTTCTGCTGTTTGCGCTGGTGGGCTGATAACCGGCTGCGGTTTTGTTATGGTGAAGAGTGTGATGGCCAGTCGCGCGGTGAAGTGAATGTTATCAATCAGGAAAGAAGGCGGACGATGTCCGCCTTAATTGCATCAGGCGGATACCGCTGCGGGACGGCTGCGCTGCTGCGCCAGCTTAACCACGTAGTAAATCACGCAGGAAATCAGCAGTGAGTTAATCGTTGGCACACCCCATTCGGTTAACAGGCCAACTGCGCTTCCCACCAGGGTGGCAATAATCGCGACCCAGCCAATCACCGGCGTTTCGCTGTCTTTCGGCAGTTCACCCAGCAGACGGCTGCGGTCCAGCAGACCACGGTGGGTACGCAACAGCAGGTAATCCACCAGCATAATGCCGAGGATCGGTGGGAAAACCACGCCCAGCACGGTAAGGAAATCCACGAAGCGATCCAGAATACCCAGTACGGAAAGCAGGGTGCCCAGCAGGCCGATCACTAACGTGGTGCTGCGATACTTCAGCCTTTTGCCGCTGATCCCTTCCACGGCGTTAATCACCCCCAGCGATGAAGAATAGAGGTTCAGGTCGTTAACGCGCAGGGTAGAAAGGATCACCACCAGCAGTCCGACACCGCCCGCCGCCTGTGACATAATCGTCACCACGTCGGCAGTTTGCAGCGTACGGGCAATCAGAATTGCCAGGCCGTTGACGATAAACTCACCGGCAATAATCGTCAGCAGGGTAATGCCCGCCACGTGCTTAGACGATTTGGAGTAGCGGGTCAGATCCGGGGTCATCAGGCTGGCCACGATTGCACCGCCCACTACCATCGTAATTGCCGCGCTGATAGTCAGCGGCGAGCCGGTTGGCGGCAGATCGATAATCTGCTGCAGGGTATGGCCGGACAACGTATGGAACGAAATAAAGGCAACCAGGCAGATAAACAGCGGGACGGCAATGCGTGCGGTGACGCGCAGTGCCTTAAAGCCATAGGTCACCAGCACGGTCAGCAGCAGGCCGGAGAGGCTGGCGGCCAGCGGGAAGCCTAACCTGTCGCCGAGCGCAAAGTTCAGCGATTTGGCGAAAATGGCATTCTGAATGCCAAACCAGCCGAGCAGGCTGACGGCCACCACCAGGCCAATCAGCACGGAGCCGATACGGCCAAAGCCGCACCAGCGTGCCAGCAGGCTGCCGGAGATCCCTTCACGCATCCCGGCATAGCCCAGGCCGTAAGTCACGATACCAAAAATAACGCTACCGGCTAAAATCGCCAGAAACGCGCTGGCCAGATCCATCGAGTCACCCAGCACCGAGCCGAGCATAAACTGATCCAGCGCGGTCAGCATACCCATATGCACCACGGCAACGCTCAGGAACGAGACGCGCTTGTTCTCTGGAACGCGGCTTAGCGGGTAGTCTTCTATTTTTATCACGATCTGTTTTCCTTGAAATTAAATAAACTGGATGCCCTTTTCGATCAGGCGATCCGGAATAAAATTGTCTAACCCTGCGTGACGGCAATACTCTTCAAACTGATTCAGCGTGTGTACCCCGGCCTTCTGATAGATGCTGTAAATCCGGTTTTCTACCGTGCGATGGCTAAGGTTATAGATGCGGGCGATCTCCTTGGTGGATAAACGCTGTAGCAGCAAAAACAGCGTATCCAGCTCCGAGCGGGTAAACAGATCGGTACTCACCTCGGTGGTCAGCACCCCCGGCTTCTGCTGGGTGATGTATTTCAGCGGCGACAGGGTGTTGAGCAGGCGGGCATTCCACGCCACGCCAATAAACACGCCGCCGTCGCTGTACAGAGGAATTTTTTCGCTGACGTAGGGCGTCAGGCTGTCCTGGCCGAACCAGAAGTGGGTTTCAATCACCGCCACCCGGCCGTGGCAGGCTTCGGTGCGGCGATCGTGCTCGATCAGTTCTTCTTCGCATTCCGCCCAGGAGGCGGGAAACTCACTGTCGAACCTTCCCTCAACGGCAAATTCCTTTGGCGTGTTGGTATAGCGATACGCCATCTCATTCATATAGATGTGGCGTGACTCTGCATCTTTGATGCCCCAGGGTTCGGTTAAGTGTTCCATCATGGCAATCATTGCGTTCAGATTTAACTGCTGCTTTGCATCTGAAACGTTCATATCTTCCCCCTGTGGCCCGGCACTATCAGAGTTTTTTCGCCAGATAGTGCCGGGTATGTTGATGGGCGTAATCACCCAGTTCGCCGTAGACGGAATAGCCTAACTTTTCGTAAAAGCCCCGCGCCTGAAAATCAAACGTGTCTACATACGCCATATGGCAACCGCGTTTTTTTGCTTCCTGTTCTGCATTTTGCATTAAATCGCGCCCGACACCTTTGCCGCGATAGTCATCGCTGACCCACAGATACTGCACCTCCAGCCCTCCCCACCACGTGCGGGCAACAAGACCGGCCATTATCTGGTTCTGCTCATCGCGCAGAGTCAGAAAGAGGGGATGAATATCTACCGGGGTGGTTCTGGCGTTGTGGGTCCACAGACTGTCGATGACATACTCTTCATCTGCGGCGGCGGGTTTGTCAGTCATAGTAATTTTCATTGCTAGTCCGATATCATTATGTGAAGTAAAATTAATAAGATAGGTTGCGCATTAACAATGGGTAATTATCATTTTGGCTTTTGGCAAACAAGAGTGTTTTTCTCCCGTTCCCCCAAGGCTAAAAAACATCTACTGTAGTGATGACCGGGCAATTCAGCTATGTAGATCACACTATTATTAATTTGCCGGGCAGTTTGACAAGAATTCTTTGCGCCTCACCAGGGCCATTTCTCGATGGTACACACCCATTTCTCGCCACGATTGACGCGAATGGAGTGATAATAAAGAAAGATAAATTATGATTTAAAAACAAATAAGTTCAGAAAATCTTTTCAAAGATAGCTGTATCTTCTCAAAGGACCGCGAGTTTCGGGTCCCTTGAGTTTTTCTCAGGCTCCCCCGTTCGTTACTGCAATCCGCCAGCCATCGTAATCACCACTTTTCCACAGTGCAGCTGCTGGCGCTGGAGACCGACGCTCCACATCTGGGATCGCAGATTGTGGTCAGTCGGCTGGCGGACGTGCTGTTCGTGCAGGCCATCCGTACGCACTACCAGCAAATGCAGACGCAGCAGGGATGGATGGCGGCGCTGGCCGACGGCCGCCTGCGCCCGCTGATCGGGCAAATCCATCAGCAGTTAGACTTTCCGTGGCGGCTAAGTGAAATGGCGAAGCCGGCGGGCATGTCGCGTTCAGCGTTTACCGTGCATTTTAAGCAGGTGACCGGCGAAACCCCGGGGGATTATCTGACCCGCTGGCGCATCTGGCGCGCGCGCTGCCTGCTGCGTCATCCCGAGCTGGCGCTGGAAGCCATCGCCCGGCAGGTGGGCTATGATTCTGCCATTACCTTTGGTCGGGCATTCAAGCGCCATGAAGGGCAGACGCCGGGGGAATATCGGCGCTCGCTGGTAACGTAGCTGAAGCCACCCGCATCCCGGACGCTTGCGCAAGTGCTGGTGCTTGCGCAAACGTTATGGCTTGATGCTACATTTGCCCATTTGCCCATTTGCCCATTTGCCCATTTGCCCATTTGCCCATTTGCCCATTTGCCCATTTGCCCATTTGTGCAGTTGGGCTGGAGAAGCGCAACGTTCAGCTCTTTACAGGCGCTGTTGATCCAGCAGGGCGTGCAGGTTATTCGCCGTCAGCGGCCTGCTGAATAAAAAGCCCTGCAGCAGATCGCAGCCCGCCGATTCCAGCATCAAACGCTGGGCGTCGGTTTCAACACCTTCAGCCGTCACGGTGATCCCCAGGCTGTGGCCGAGGGTAATAACTGATTCAACGATGGTTGCCGAGTTGTCGCGTACGCCCAGCGACTGGGTAAAGGTCTGATCGATCTTGATGGTATCCACCGGGAACTGGATCAGGTAGCTGAGGCTGGAATAGCCGGTGCCAAAATCGTCCAGCGCGATGCTGAATCCGGCTTCGCGCAGGGTATTGATATTCTGTAAGGCGCGTTCTTTATCTTCCAGCAGTACCCCCTCGGTGATCTCCAGCTCGATCTGGCGGGGATCGATGCCGTGGCGCCCCACCGCAGCCATTAACGTGCTGATAAAGTTTTCAGCCAGGAACTGCAGCGGCGAAACGTTGATTGCCACAATCAGCTGCGGGCAGGTGGTGGCCATCTGGCAGGCTTTCTCCACCACCCAGTCGCCGAGCGGAATAATCAGCCCGGTTTCTTCCGCCAGTGGTACGAAGTCAGCGGGAGATATGGGGCCTAGCTTCGGATGATGCCATCGCAGCAGCGCTTCAACCGCAACGGTATTTTTCCCGCTGATATCAACAATTGGCTGATAGAGCTGGATTAGTCCGCTGTCATTCTTTAGTGCAAGGCGCAGCTGCTGAGCCAGCCGCTGGCGTTTTTGCAGGGCTTCATCCATCGCTGGAATAAACAGGCGATACTGACCGCCGCCTTCGGTTTTCGCGGCATAGAGTGAAATATCGGCTTTGCGCATCAGCTCCAGCCGGTCGGTGCTGTCGAGCGGGGCCAGCGCCACGCCGATGCTGACGCCGATCCACAGCGCATTGCCGTTCAGCTGCATCGGCTGCGACAGGTGAGTGATAATCTGCTGGCACAGCTGGTGAACCTGCTGCTGATCCGTGACGTTTGCCATCATGATCACAAACTCATCGCCGCCCAGCCGGCCAATCGAGTCTTTAATCGGGAGCAGGCTGGACAGCCGTTTACTGACCTCCATCAGCAGCTCATCGCCGGTATGGTGGCCGTAGGTGTCGTTGACGATCTTAAAATGGTCGAGATCCAGCAGCAGCAGAGCCAGGTTCTCGCGGTCGGCAGCCAGCATGCCAAGGCGATGATTCAGCTGCTCCTCAATCCATTTCCGGTTAGGCAGGCCGGTTAAAATGTCATGCAGCGCGATATGCCTGGCGCGGGCTTCGCTGGCGGCCAGTTTCCGCATTGAGCGGGTCAGATTCAGCGAGGAGTGCCACAGGCGGCGGGTCATCACCAGGCACATCAGGGCAATGCTCAGCACCGCCAGCGCAATCAGCGGGCCGGTAAACAGCAGCATCTGGCTGCCGGGGCGGATCGGCTCCCAGGAGACGTCGCTGACCGGCGTTCCCTGATGTGAGGTGAGCAAAAAACCCGCGCTGTTCGGCTGATCTGGCTGGCTGGCGCTGAAGCTGAAATTACTCACCACGCCACGATGGGTCAGGAAATCAACAAAGCTGCTGCGCAAATAGCGGATAAACACCAGCTGGTAGCCGCGATCGTCGCCGGGCAGGCTGGCAACGGCCACTTCAGCCACCCGTTCACGCAGACGGATGAAGTCGCTGGTCAGCACATTGGAGGGATGCATACTTGGGGCGAGATCCCGGGCAATCTCATTGTAGCGTTCAACGGGCGCTGGGGCGTCTGAAAACCAGGCAGCCAGCGGGCGCTGGTGGGTATCCACCAGATAAACTTCGTCATCGCCAATAAGCCGAAACAGCCGCGAGGCGGCAGCATCTGACTGCAGCAGCTGTGAAATCGGCTGTATTTCCCGCAGCAGATTACGGTGCTGCTGGCTGAACTCTTCCAAATGTTGGGCCAGCAGGTTTTTGATCACCTGCTGCTGTTTTTCCAGCGCTTTATCGTTGCTCTGCACCGTAACCCACCAGGCGGTAAGCCCACACCCCAGCAGAGAAAACAGCACCACCGCCACCACTGGCGCGATAACATTACGCGTGAATTCCCGGCGCAAACTGGCAACCGTGCTGTGTTTGATTTTCATTGACCTTCCAGGATAGACGCCTTGTAGCCCCAGGAAACCACCGATCTTGAGATAGCAAACATTACCTCATTGACCATTTTTGGCAAAGATAAACCCTTGGATAACGTCATGAATAGATCAGTTATTGTTGTATCAAGGGTTTTGGATGAAAAGAGGTTTCCTGAAAGTGCCAGTTATCCAGGCAAATTGATCAATTAAAGCACCACGCACATCGGGCGTCCACACACCGGATCGGCATGGATTTCCGCGTTGATGCTGAAAACCGTATGCAAAAGTTCCGGGGTCATCACCTGTTCTGGCGTCCCGCAGGCAATCACCTGGCCGGCCATCATCAGCACCAGATGGTCGCAGTAGCGGCTGGCCTGGTTCAGATCGTGCAGCACCGTCACCACGGTTTTTCCCTGCTGCTGCTGGCGGCGGAGTAGAAGCAGCAGCTCAACCTGATGATTGATATCCAGCCAGGTGGTTGGTTCGTCCAGCAGCAGCAGTGGCGTGTCCTGTGCCAGCGTCATTGCCAGAAACGCCCGCTGGCGCTGGCCACCGGACAGTGTACTAACCTGCTTTTCGGCGAGATTGCCGATCTGTACTTCATCTATCGCCGCCTGTACTCGCTGATGATCTGCCTGGCCGGGGCGACCAAACAGATTAAGCCACGGGCTGCGGCCGTAGCCAACCAGCTCGCGTACGCTAATCCCTTCCGGCACGCTGTGCTGCTGCGGAAGCAGAGCCAGACGCTGTCCCAGCTGGCGGGCGCTTAGCCCGGCCAGATCGTCATCGCCCAGCGTTACCCGCCCCCGTGTGGGCTTCAGCAGCCGCGAGCAGCAGCGCAGCAGCGTGGATTTACCGCAGCCGTTGGGGCCGAGCAGGGCGGTGATCTTTCCGGCGGGCAGCGTCAGCGAGAGGTTATGCAAAATGGGCGTGCTGGCGTATCCGGCACTCAGCCCTCCGACGGATATTGGCATCATTAGCGGGTTCTCATTAACAGCCAGAAAAAGTAGGGTGCACCAATCACTGCCGTCAGCACGCCGGCGGGCAGCTCCAGCGGCGGATGCAGTGTGCGTGCCAGCAGATCTGCCAGCATCAGCAGCAGCGCGCCGGTCAGCATCGCCGCCGGGATCAGCCAGCGATGGCGGCCCCCGACCAGCCGCCGGGTCAGATGTGGGGCAACCAGGCCAATAAAGCTCAGCGGCCCGCAGACGGCCACGCTGACGGCGGCCAGCGCCAGTGCCAGCAGTAGAATGCGCCGCCGCGCGCGGGGAACCTCCACGCCGAGCGTCGCCGCCTGCTCATCGCCCAGACCCAGCAGATCGAGGTTACGGCACAGCAGCAGGCTGAGGGGCAGCAGCACAACCAGCCACGGCAGCGCCAGCCAGACAAACGGCCAGTCGCGCCCCCACAGGCTTCCTGTCAGCCACAGCAGCGCCTGGTTGATCTCCAGCGGGCGGGAAAGCATCAGATAGTCGGTGACGCTGGCGTAGAAGGCGGTCAGCGCCACGCCCAGCAGCGCCAGCCGCAGAGGCGCAGTGCCGCCGGCCACCAGCCGGAGCAGCAAAAAGGCCAGCAGCGCACCGGCAAAGGCCAGCAGCGGCAGCCAGACTGCCGACAGCGCTGGAAACAGCATCAGGCCGGCAATCGACATCAGTCCGGCGGCGTGATTCACCCCGAGGATTTCCGGCGAGGCCAGCGGATTGCGGATCGCCCCCTGCACCAGCACGCCGGACACCGCCAGCGCCGCGCCCACTAACATCGCTAACAGAGTACGCGGCAGGCGATACTCTATCAGGGCAAAGTAGCGATCGTCCGCCGGGTTCAGCGCCTGATACAGCGCGCTAACGCTGAGGGTTTCACTGCCGTAACGCAGCGACAGCGGCAGCACCAGAAGGGTAAAAGTCAGCAGCAGCAGCAGGGCCTGTCCCGGGTGATATTTCATATGCGCCTCCTAACCAGCCAGACAAAGCAGGGGGCACCGATCAGCGCCACCACCGCGCCGGCGGGCAGCTCGGCAGGGAACGTCAGCCAGCGCGCAATCACGTCGGCCAGCAGCATCAGCAGCGCGCCGAACAGCATACAGGCGGGCAGGAGACGCCGCAGATCGTGGCCGATCCAGGTCCTGGCCATATGCGGTACCAGCAGACCGAGAAAGGCCATCGGCCCGGCAACGCTGACGCAGCTGCCGACCAGCACCACTACCAGCAGATTGACCACCACGCGCAGCATGCCGGGATTCACCCCCAGCGTGTGCGCGCTGTCGTCGCCCAGCCGCAGCAGGTTAAGGCGCGCCGCCAGCAGCCAGGCCAGCGGCATTAGCAGTGCGCTGAACGGCAGCAGCTGCCAGAACTCGCGCCAGCGCACGTGGGACACGCCCCCGGCCAGCCAGTGCAGAATGCCGTAGGTGTGATCCTCCGCCAGCAGCAGCGTGGCGCGGGTCAGCGCGGCACAGAGTGCGGACACGGCGACCCCCGCCAGAATCAGTCGGCTGCGGTCACCGGCAGATCGCCAGCCTTTACCCAGCAGCATCACCATTCCCCAGCTCACACCGCCGCCTGCCGCGGCCAGCAGCGCAAGACTGTAGCCGGCGATCCAGCCTGGATTAAAGGCGCTGGCCAGTACCATTGCCAGCGCCGCACCGGCGTTAATCCCCAACAGGGAAGGGGAAGCCAGCGGATTACGCGTGAGGGTTTGCAGCAGGCAGCCTGCCAGTGCCAGGCTCGCGCCACAGCCCATTGCCACCAGGCTGCGCGGCAGGCGCAGGTTAAACACCAGCGCCTGCGGCAGCACGGTGGCCTTACCCGGCAGCAGCGCGCTCAGCGCCTGCCACGGGTCGATCGGCAGCGCCGACCCGCTGAAAAGCGACAGCCAGAAGGCCAGCGTCAGCAGCATCAGCGGCAGCCCCCAGGCGAGCAGCGGTCGGCCTGACATCATGGCTTCACGATGACCGGCTGATGATGCAGGATCGCCACCAGATCGCGGGCGATCTGCTCGGCGGCAAACAGCCCGCGCATCCGCGCCCAGCCGTTGCTGTCCACTTCAGCAACCTGATTTTTCTGCGCGGCGGTTAACATCTGCCACAGCGGGTCCTGCTGCCAGTCACGCACGATGCTTTGCTGACGGTAGTGAGCTACCAACAGCCAGTCGGGATTGATCGCCAGCAGCTGTTCCAGGTTAATGCTGGCGATCGGGTTTTGCCCGGCGGATGCCGGCACTTTCATCCCCAGAGCGACCAGCACGCTGCCGGTGTAACTGTCGCGGCTGTGCAGGTTAAACTGCTGCTCGCGGGAGGTGCCAAACACCAGCTTCAGCCCTTTGGGCAGCTGGCTGGCGAAATCCTTCATTCGCTGGTGATGCAGGGCTAATCGCTGCTGCATTTCACTATCTTTGCCCAGCACTTTGCCGATAATCGCCGCCGATTGCAGATTTTCTTCCCACTTTTCATTACGGGATTTCAGCATCAGAGTGGGGGCAATGCTTTTCAGCTGGCCGAGAATGCCGCCGTGGCGGGCGCTGTCGGCAATAATCAGGTCCGGCTTCAGCGCAGCGATCACTTCCAGACTCGGCTGGGCGCGGGTACCGACCGATTTCCACGGCTGTAGACGCTGACGAACGGCAGGCAGGATGCGCTGCGGATCGTTATCGTCCGCCACGCCAACCGGGCTGACGTCCACCGCCGCCAGCGCATCAACAAACGACAGTTCCAGCACCACCACCCGCTGTGGGGCGCGATCGAGGGTAAAGGTGCCATTGCTGTCCTGTACCGTAACCGCCGATGCGGACCAGGCGATCACCAGCAGGGTGCAGGACAAAAAACGAGAGATAAGGGTGAACATAGATTCTCCAGCTGCCAGAAACGACAAAACGGGCTGCCACCGGCACCCGCTACACCATCCACAATGGCCGGTTATGACACCGGCGATCGGGAACATCAGAACTTAACGGAGCCCTGCATATAGAGGGTGCGCGGCTGCCCGGTGTAAATGCCTTTGTTGTTGTCATCAAAGGCGCGGGTAAAGTATTCGTGGTCGAAGATATTCTTCACGCCGACGGCCAGGTTGAGGTTGGCGTACTGCGGGCCGAAGTCGTAGTTGGCGCGCGCGCCCCACAGCATGAAGCCGGGAATGCGGCCGGTGCTGCCGTCGGCACTTTCCTCGCGGGTATTGGCGTTATCGGCGAACTGCGAAGACTGGTACTCGCTGTTGAGGTTAAAGGTCCAGCTGCCGGTCAGGTAATCCAGTCCCAGCGTGCCTTTGTGCTTTGGCGAGAACGGCACCTGATTACCGTGGTAATCACCCTGCTCGCGGATCATCGCATTGACGTAGGCATAGCTGGCGGACACCGACAGGTTTTCCAGCGCGGGCGAGAGATCGCCGAGGTCATAGCGCAGCTTGCTCTCCAGCCCGGTATGGCGGGTTTTACCGCGTGCGGTTACGCTGTCGGTTACCTGGTTTGAGTCGTACTGGTTGCTGAAGTTAATCAGGAACAGACCCGCTTCGGCCTGCAATACCTGATTGTCATAGCGCGTGCCCAGTTCCCAGGTGCGGGCTTTTTCCGGTTCCACGCTGCCGCTGCTGACCGCTTTGCCGATCTGGCTGTACTGCACGGTGCCGAACGATCCCTCGGTGTTGGCATACAGGTTCCAGGCATCGTTCAGGTGATAGAGCACGTTAAGCGCGGGCAGCGGCGCGTTGTAGCCGATTTCCTGCTTTTCACCCTTGATAAAGTTGTTCTGGTAGGACTGGATATGCTCGTAGCGCATGCCCGGCGTAATGGTCCAGTCACCGATATCGATGCGATCATCAATGTACCAGGCGTGCGCTTCGGTACCCGACTGGGTATCGCGGTCGTACGGGCTGCTGCCGGTTGGTAATCTTCCGCTGCTGGCCGGGCTGGTGTAGCGCAGCTCGTGGGTGGATTCGCTGACATAACGGTAGCCGACACCCACTTCATGCGCGGTGTTGGCAATCGTGAAGCTCTGGCTGTAGCGCGGCTCCACGCCACGTACCCAGTATTCGCGCGGTGACAGGGTGATGTTTTTCCCCTGATCCAGATAGCCGCTGCGCAGGGTGTTGGTGTAGAAGGTCAGAATATTGAATTTGTGCTGGGTGTCCGGCTGGTACTGATAGCCGAGGCTGGCCAGCTGGCGGCGACCCCAGAACTCGTCGTAAGGGCGAGTTGACTGGAAGCGATCGGCGTTGTAGTCCGCACGGGAAAGCCCGCCCGGCATCTGCGCCCGGCCTTCATAATACTGCAGCAGGCTGGTGAAGGTGTGCACCTCGTTCGGCGCGTAGCGCGTTTTCAGCATCACGTCGTCGATTTTGGTTGAGCTGTGTTCACGCCAGTCGCTGCCGCGCGTGCCGGAGTAGAGCAGCGCCGCACCCAGGCCGTTATCGGCGGTACCGCCAATCATAAAGTTGCCGCTGCCTTTCGGATCGTTCTGGGTTGAAGTTGGCGTCAGCAGCCCTTCCATTCCTGCTTCAATGCCGAAGCCCTGCGGAATGGCGCGAGTCACAAAGTTGACCACGCCGCCGACGCTCTGCGGCCCGTAGCGTACGGCACCGCCGCCGCGTACCACATCTACCGCATCCATGTTGCCCAGCGACACCGGGGCCAGCGACAGCTGCGGCTGGCCGTACGGCGCGAACGGCACCGGAATGCCGTCCATCAGCACGGTGGTGCGGCTGGCGAGGCGCGGATTCAGCCCGCGAATGCCGAAGTTCATTGCCATATCGTGGCTGCCGGTGCCGTTATTCTCCGGGGCGTTCACGCCGGGAATGCGGTTCAGCGCTTCACGCATGGTGGCGCCGCCGGTGCGGGCAAAATCTTCGCGGCGCAGCACGTCACGCGCCCCGGCGTGTTCAAAAACATCGTCCTCACGCGCGGTGCCCAGCCAGTCACCAACCACGGTCAGCGTGGCGGTCCCTTCCACGACCGGCACCGGTTCCAGCGTATAGGCGTTATTGCCCAGCGATTTCGCCTGCAGGCCGCTGCCGCTCAGCAGCGTTTGCAGCGCCTGGTCCAGCGAGTAGCCGCCGTTCAGGCCCGCGCTCTTTTTGCCCTGGGTCAGCGCCGAGTTGACCGCCAGCGTAATGCCGGAACGAGCGGCGAACTGGTTCAGCGCCTGGTCGAGATCGGCGGCGGCAATCTGATAGTCAGCCGTTGCCGGAACGGTTGCCGCACTGACCAGCGCAGGAGCGGCCAGCGCCAGCGGTGCCAGCGCGCAGTGAATAGCGAAAGCCAGAGGTGTTGTTTTGCTAAAAGCGCGCTTGATGTGGGCGCAGGAATCAGACATGGCCGTCTCCAGAGTAGGCATTTTTATCTTGTGTACTAAGGAGTCGAATGAGCTGAGCAAAAGGGACAACGCATTTTGAAATTTTTTTTATTTTTTTCCGCTACGCCGCGCTGACCTTTACCCAGTAACGGCTGACAGTCTGAATTTTTATCGGCAGCGTCTGCGCCAGCACGGCCAGCAGGCGATCGGTATCCTGCAGCGGGAAGGTACCGCTGACGCGCAGTTTGGCGGCGCTGTCGTCGCAGATCAGCATGCCGTGGCGGTAGCGCGCCACTTCAGCGATCACCTCGCGCAGCGGACGATTACTGACGCTGAGCAGGCCCCGGGTCCAGCTGCTGCTGTTGGCAACCAGCGGTAAGATTTCGCCGAAGGTGCTACGACTGAAGCGCAGGGATTGCCCCTGCTGAATCACGCGCTTTTGCAGCGGATCGGCGGCCAGCGTGACTTCTACCGCATACTGCTGCACCGACAGTTCTGTGGCATCCGGCCACAGTCGCACGCTGAATTCGGTGCCGAGCGCGCGCAGCGTGCCGTCGGCGGTGGCCACCCGGAACGGTCTTTGCTGTGCATCGGCGGCGGTGGTAATGGCTATCTCGCCGCGCTGCACATGAATCATCCGCTCACTACCGGTAAATTCCACCTGCACCGTGCTGGCGGTATTGAGCATCATCTGCGAACCATCGCTCAGCCGCACGCTGCGCATTTCGCCGGTGGCGGTGCTGTAGTCCGCCCGCAGGCTCAGGCCCAGCGGCGACTGCCAGAGCTGCCAGCCACTGCCAGCGCCCAGCAGCACCAGCAGGCTTTTCAGCACGCGGCGGCGGGTGAGATGCGCCTGATTCAGCGTTTGATAACCAAGATGGCCCGGCAGAGCCTGTAGCTGATTTTGCAGGGATTCGACGCGCTGCCACGCCCAGCGGTGATCTTCATGCTGCTGTAGCCACTGCTGCCAGCGGGCGTGCTGCTGCGCGGTGGTATCTCCGGCGCAAAAAGTGGCATACCAGCTGGCCGCCATTTTCAGCGCCTGGCGCTGCTGCTCGCTGACTCTTTCGGCCATTACGCTAAATCCTGCATCAGACGAAACAGCAGGCAGTGTTCGGTGGCTTTGGCCATATATTTCTTCACCGAGCTGACCGATACCTCAAGCCGTTCGGCAATCTGCGGGTAGGTGAACCCTTCCAGCTGAGACAGCAGAAACGCCTGGCGAACCTTTGCGCCAAGGCCATTGAGCATGGTATCGATCTGCTGCAGCGTTTCCAGCATGGCATGCTGTTGTTCCGGCGGCGGCATATGCTCTTCCGGCAGCTGTTCCAGCATCTCCAGCCAGGCCCGCTCCAGCGCGTTGCGGCGGAAGAAATCCACCATGACCCGTTTGGCAATCGTGCAGAGGAAGGATTTCGGCTCGCGGATCTCCGCCACGCCGTTGCCGAGCAGCACCCGCACGAAGGTATCCTGCGCCAGATCTTCGGCATCGCTGGCCGATCCCAGTTTGTGCTGTAGCCAGGATCGCAGCCACCGATGATGTGTCTGGTAGAGGCTGGCGAACGGATCGACAGACGCAGCTTGTGTTGACATAACGCGTGGCACATCCCGGCAAAAAAATGACGCCGGGATGATAATTGATAATGGTTATCATTTCAATGGCCGGAAATTGTTCGATTATCTGCCTGGCGAAAGCCTGCGTACGTAAACGGGCTAAAGCGGGCATAAACGGTCATTCCGGCGTGTTGTGAATGAGACTGAGATCGAAGTTGTTAACCCTGAAACTGATTTGTTAATGATATGTGATATCGCTCAAAGATTTTGTTTTGGGCTTTTGATTATATGATAACCAATGTTTACGTTGTCATTTTGTTTTTTATGAGGAAATTATCGATAAATCATTAATTTATGTTTGAATAGAAAATTTGCATTTTTTATTTACCGAACAATGACAACGTCAACATTTTGCCTATGTGACAAACAATTTTGCTACTGGAGAGAGAAATGAGTCAGCTGCCCGAGAAGATGAGCGCCGTTGTCTGCCACGGTCCACAGGATTATCGCTTTGAGCAGGTTCCGGTTCCGCTGCCAAAGGCCAACGAACTGGTGATCAAAGTTGAAGGCTGCGGTATTTGTGCCGGGGACTGTAAGTGCAAAAACGGCGCGCAGATGTTCTGGGGTGAAAACCCGTGGGTGAAGCCGCCGGTGATCCCGGGGCACGAATTCTATGGCCGCGTTGCCGCGCTGGGCGAGGGCAGTGAGAAGAAGTTCCGCGTGGGCGAGCGGGTGATTGCCGAGCAGATCGTTCCCTGCTGGGACTGCCGCTACTGCAAATCCGGCAGTTACTGGATGTGTGAAACGCACAATATTTATGGCTTCCAGAAAGACGTGGCCGAAGGCGGGATGGCGGAATATATGCGCTTCTCGGCCAACGCAATCGTCCACAAAATCCCGGAAAGCCTGAGCCACGAAGATGCGGTACTGATTGAGCCAATGGCATGTGCGATCCACACCGTGGCACGTGGCGATATCCAGCTGGATGATGTAGTGGTGCTGGCCGGAGCCGGACCGCTGGGCCTGTGCATGGTGCAGGTTGCCCGGCTGAAAACGCCGAAAAAACTGATTGTTATCGACGCCATGGACGATCGCCTGGCGCTGGCGAAAGAGTACGGTGCCGATGTGGTGATCAACCCGCTGAAAGAAGATGCCGACAAAATCGTTAAGTCGCTGACCGGCGGCTACGGCTGCGATGTCTACATCGAGGCAACCGGCTCACCGGTGGGCGTAACGCAGGGCCTGCAGATGATTCGCAAGCTGGGCCGCTTCGTGGAGTTCAGCGTGTTCGGCAAAGAAACCACCGTTGACTGGTCCATTATCGGCGACCGCAAAGAGCTGGATATTCGCGGTGCGCATCTGGCCCCTTACAGCTATGAAATTGCCATCGACCTGTTTGAACGCGGGCTGGTGACATCGAAAGGTGTGGTCACCCATAGTTATTCACTCGAACAGTGGGATCAGGCATTTGCTCTGGCCGACTCCACCGATTCAATTAAGGTTGTTCTGGTTCCGTAGTTTATTTTTTACCGATGTTATTTATACCGTTGTTAATAAATCAATAAAAATACTTCCCCTACAGGAGAATATCCATGTTTTCATTCGTCAAAAAAACGCTGCCGATTATTATCGCGGGCGGAATGTTGTTGGCTGCAAACACCGCAATGGCAAAGCAATTAACCATTGGCGTCTCTTTCCAGGAATTAAATAACGATTATTTCGTTACGATGAAACAGTCGCTGGAACAGGCCGCCGCTGAAATTGGTGCGAAGGTTTATGTTGCCGACGCCCACCATGATGTTTCCAAGCAGATTAATGACGTTGAAGACATGCTGCAAAAGAAAGTCGATATTCTGCTGATTAACCCGACGGATACGGTGGGCGTGCAGTCCGCCGTGATGTCTGCCCATAAAGCCGGCGCGGTGGTGGTGGCGATTGATGCCCAGGCCGAAGGCCCGGTGGACTCGTTTGTCGGCTCCGAGAACTATGACGCGGGGTTACAGGCAGGGGAGTATCTGGCGAAATCTATCGGTGGGAAAGGCAAGGTCGCTATCCTCGACGGTATTCCGGTGGTGCCAATCCTTGAGCGCGTGCGCGGATTTGAGGACGCGATGAAAAAATACCCGGATATCAAGATTGTCACCAAGCAGAACGGCAAACAGGAGCGTGATACTGCACTGACCGTCACCGAAAATATGCTGCAATCCGCCCCGGATCTGAGCGGTATCTTCAGCGTTAACGATACCGGCGCGCTGGGTGCGCTGGCGGCAATTCAGAGCAGTGGTGCCAAGGTGAAACTGGTCAGCGTTGATGGCCAGCCGGAAGCGATTAAAGAGATCGAAAAAGCGGATTCACCGTTTATCGCCACATCGGCACAGTTCCCGCGTGACCAGCTGCGCATCGCGCTGGGGATTGCGCTGGCCCGCCACTGGGGTGCCAATATTCCGAAAACCGTGCCGGTAAAAGTTAAGCTGATCGACCACAGCAATGCGAAAGGCTTTAGCTGGTAATAGCGTGAAATATTCGCTCTGCGCAAGCAGAGCGATAACCCGGAAGCGATGCTGATGACACCTTTACTGGAATTAAAACAGATTAAAAAATCCTTTCCCGGAGTGAAAGCGTTGGACGGTATTAACCTGACGGTGCAGCCCGGTGAAATACATGCGCTGCTTGGAGAAAACGGTGCGGGTAAATCAACGCTGGTGAAAATTATGTGCGGTATTCACCAGCCGGATGAAGGGGAAATTATCTTACAGGGGAAGAACTGTAGTTTTCCTAATTATCGGCACGCCATTGAAGCAGGCATTGGAATTATCTTTCAGGAGTTCTCGCTGATCCCCTATATGAGCGCGGTTGATAATATTTTCCTGAATCGGGAAATTAAAAATCGTTGGGGACTGTTGGATCGTCGTGAGATGCGCCGCAAGGCACGCAGCGTCTTTAAACGCCTGGCTGTGGATATCGATATGGACTGCCCGGTGGAGCAGTTAAGCGTGGCGCAGCAGCAGTTCGTTGAAATTGCTAAAGCGCTGTCGCTGGACGCGCGCGTGCTGGTGCTGGATGAACCCACGGCCACACTGACACCGGGTGAGGCCGAGCACCTGTTCAGCGTGATGAACGATCTGCGCCTGCTGGGCGTGGGCATGGTGTTTATCTCGCACCATCTGGATGAAATTTTCGCCGTGTGCGATCGCATCACCGTGCTGCGCGACGGCTGCTACATCGAAACATTGCCAACCAGCGACACCGATATCGACGAACTGGTGAAGCTGATGGTAGGCCGCAAAATTGAGAACACCTTCCCGGTGAAGTCGCACGTGCCGGATCGGAGTAAGCGACTGCTGGAAGCCAGCGTTCAGCGCACGAAGCAGAGCCAGACGGATAACTTCTACCTGCACGCCGGGGAGATTCTCGGCTTTGCCGGGCTGGTGGGATCGGGACGAACCGAGACGATCTCCGCGCTGATTGGCGCCAGCCCCTGCTATCGCAAAAGCGTCAAGCTTAACGGCCAGGACGGCAGGCTGAGCAGCCCGGCACATGCGTTACAGCAGGGCATTGGCCTGCTGCCGGAAAACCGCAAAACCGAAGGTCTGGTGCTGCCGTTTTCCGTGGCGCAGAACATCACCCTCAACCGCCATGAAAAGCGCGGCAAGATTTTTGTGCATGCCGGCAAAGAGCGTGACATTGTTCAAAAGTTGATCCGCGCAGTGGGGGTGAAAACGCCCGACGCCGATACCGCGGTGTCAACCCTCAGCGGTGGTAACCAGCAGAAAGTGGTGATCGCCCGCTGGCTGAACAACGACTGCAATATTTTGATTTTTGATGAACCGACGCGCGGTATCGACGTGGGCGCAAAATCGGAAATTTACCAACTGATGCAGCAACTGACTGCCAAAGGCGTTTCTATCATCATGATTTCTTCCGAGTTACCGGAAATTATCGGCGTTTGCGACCGGGTGCTGGTATTCCGGGGTGGGCATATCGTCGCCGAACTGGCCGGGAATGAGATTGAATCGGGCAACATCATGCTACATGCCACCGGGAGCGCATAATGAGCGGAATCGAACAGATGTCATCTACCTCAACTTCCCGCACAGCGGGACCAGGGCTGGCTAAGCGCTGGGAAAAATTGCTTCATCATCCTGCAGCGCTACCGTTTATCGGCTTTGTGGTGCTGTTTGTGCTGATGAGCCTGCTAAACGACAGCTTCCTGACGGTGAATAACCTGACCAACGTTGCCCGTCAGGTGTCCATTAACGCGATTATTGCCGTGGGGATGACCTGCGCGATCCTGACCGGCGGTATCGATCTGTCTGTCGGTCCGGTGATGGCACTGGCCGGTTCCGTTGCTGCCGGATTAATGATGGCCGCCGTTCCGGTACCGCTGGCGGTGCTGGCCGCGCTGCTGGTCGGTGTACTGTTTGGCCTGGCGAACGGCACCTGTATTGCCTGGCTGCGGATGCCGCCGATTATCGTCACTCTGGCATCGATGGGTATCGCCCGTGGCCTGGCGCTGCTGTACACCGGTGGATATCCGATCTCCGGCCTGCCGGATGTGTTCTCCTTCCTGGGGCGCGGCACGGTGTTCGGCATTCAGGTGCCGATTCTGGTGATGGCGGCGGTGTACGTGGTGGCGTGGATCATGCTGCACCACCTGTCGTTTGGTCGTTACGTTTACGCGATCGGCGGTAATGAAGACGCTGCACGACTGAGCGGTATCCGCGTGCAGCGCTACAAGATGCTGGTGTATGTGATCAGCGGCGTGACGGCGGCGCTGGCCGGTCTGGTGCTGACCTCCCGTCTGATGAGCGGGCAGCCGAATGCGGGTGAAGGCTTTGAGCTGGATGCGATTGCGGCGGTAGTGCTGGGCGGCGCGGCGATTTCCGGCGGTCGCGGGGCGATTATCGGTACGCTGGTGGGGGCGATGATGCTCGGTGTGCTGAACAACGGGCTGAATCTGATGAGCGTGTCGCCGTATATTCAGAACGTGGTGAAGGGTGGGATTATTCTGGCGGCGATTTATTTGAGTTCGGTAAGGCGTAAGTAGGGTAGGGCGGTCGGGTGCATCTGGCCGTACCGTTCGCCGGGGGAGGGCTGTTCCGTTTGGGGCAGCCTGTTTTTTCCTTTCGATATCGCGGGAATGATGTCGTCAGGCGTATCGGTGCCGGACGGGTTCGCGGACTCGGCGTGAACACTTCCCTGTGGCCTCGAATCGCGCATCCCTGCGCTCAACGGTCCGCGAACCCGCCCGTCACCGATTGCTCACTGGCTCTGGTTTCGCTGTGAGTAAAACAGGGCACTGTTTGCTGCATCTGAATGGGTTGCTGAAGGTGATGCGTCGGGAT
>NZ_JBWKUK010000016.1:0-46343 GCF_059420805.1 Erwinia sp. GW821-FHT03D09 | reverse complement strand
ACGTCCCTGTGGCCTCGAATCGCGCATCCCTGCGCTCAACGGTCCGCGAACCCGCCCGTCACCGATTGCTCACAGGCTACGGTTTGCTGTGAGTAAAACCGGGTGAGATTTGGTGTACTGATTGCCCAATGGCCAGGGTTTCACTGTGGATTCAGGGCGGTAGGGGATACTCGGGCATTCCAAAGCAACGTGATACTAATAAAGGCGGACGATTTGGGGCATTCGAATCAACGCGATGCTAATAAAGGCGAACGTTTTGGGGTATTTCGAAGCAACGCATTGATTGATAAGGCGAACGTTACGGGGAATATAAGCCGGGTGTCTGCGGCAGGGAGGCCGCAGCCAAGCCCACACGGACGTGTTTACGGCGCCCCGGCGTTAGTCCACGTAACGGTCGCCGGAGCACCGAAAGTGCAGCGAAACCGAAGCCTCAGTATTCACGCCCCGAAACGGTCGCCGGAGCACCGAAAGTGCAGCGAAACCGAAGCCTTAGCATTCTCGTTCCAAAACGCTCGCCTGAGCACAGTACCTGGCTGCTTCCTCCACTCACGGAACCAGCAAGCTCCCGGTGAAAAATTCGCGCCGTACAACCCGATCGCTATCAGCCGTTTTTATCGCATTAAACAATAATTCCGCCGCAATCTCCCCCAGCATTTCCGTATCATGATAAACCCCGGCAATTTTCATTCCATAACTGGCTGAGCCTGGTGGCTTATCCACGGAGAAAAATTTCACTCGCGGATAGATATTTAACTCGTGACATATGGACATTGCGCCCAGCGTAATAATCCCATTCAGCCCGATGATATATTCCGGCTGATTCTCTTCCTGCATCAGCCAGTTTCTGACTTCCTGCTCCTGAGATATAAAATCATAATCACCGTTTATAATAGTGATGTGATTTTTCTTGCCGTATAGTGCATCCAGGATTCCCGCAGTTCTACTTAGGGTGATTTCAGAGTTCGCCGGGCCGCCGAGAATAAGCATTTTAGACTCGGGTTGCGCAGAAAGATATTCACCGGCCAGCAAGCCAATCTCATTGTTATTCAGGAAAACACCGCTTAGCTGCCGGTTGAAAATATCCCTGTCTATAAGAATCAATGGGATGTGGTAGGCTTCGGCCTGCTCAATATAGGTGGGCTGATACTGTTTATCATCTCGTACTGCCGAGAGCATAATTCCTCGGGCTTTGTAGCTGAACAGCGCCTGTATTGCCTGGTTTTCCGCTTCTTCGCTACCGTCCGTATCAAATAACATAATCTGATAGCCTTGTTTTCGCGCAATGCGCGACACTCTCTGAATCAGCGAGGAATAAAAAGGGTTGTACAGGCTGCTGGTGACAATACCAATAATCTGGCTGCTGCTGCTTTTTAATCCCTGGGCAAAAGCGTTAGGGACATAATTCAGTTCTTTTGCTATCGCATGGATTTTTTCACGAGTAGCGGGTTTAACCAGTTCAGGTTTATTAAACGCGCGGGATACCGTGATATTAGTGACGCCAGCTCGTCGGGCAATATCCACGATAGTGGAATTTGGAATAGCTTTCGGCACCGTCATTCCTTGCATTTGCTGTGAACAGATCCCTTATTGTAAGGAAGCGCTTTCAAATAAGCCAGATGTAACGCAGGGTGACGATCCTGTTCCGGATAAAGCGCATTTTTGCGCTCGGGTTGCCCGTTTGCTGTAGGTTTAAGCCGTTTGGAAGAGGGGCTGCCAGCGTATAAGAAGATGACGTAGTCTGGGTAGTCTGAGTCTTCCGGGCCGCCCGGGGCCGTAAATTATTACCCGTAGCACGTGGTGATGTGCTCTACACCTCGGAGGGTCGCTTGCTCTGAGGGGATTAGCGCGTTTATGCAAGCTTCAGCCACGCATTCCTGTATGGGGGGCGAAGACGGCTATGCATCTCTGTATATAGCGAGTATGTGCACGCGCGCCCACGCTATGCATATCAGTATATAGCGAAGCATGTGCACTCGTACTTTCGTTATGTACATCTGTATGGAAAAAAGCATGGCAGCCTGTGCTTTTGCGTCTCTCTGTATGTGATGCAAATCATTTATCCACGCGTTTTGTCGCTCTGCGAACCCGGCCCGGCGTTGAAATCATCAGATGCTGAAGTATTCGTTCATCATGGAACCTTTAAACGCTATCTTAACCTTACAAGCGTAACAGTTAAGAATATCGTTTCTATCGCCAGGGGTACTCCGATTTTGGCAGAATCTTGCTGAAGATTCGGTTAAGAATAGAAGTTACTCCTGCACACCGCGGATGCCGGAAAAATTCGTTATAAACGGCATAAGCGATATGAGTTTTTGTAAACCCTGTATTTGTGTCAGTTAGTGCGCATTTCCGGATGTATTTACGGCCAGTTTGCGCTCAATATCGGGCTGAGTGAAAGGCGATACGCTTCAATATTGGCTAAATATCATACTCGCCTGCCATCATATTTGTGCAGCATCTATCGCGGCAAAGTGGCACATGCGATGCGCGTTGGGTGCAAAGGATACGCTGAAGGGAAGGAAGGTATGCTACTGGTTACGACAATGTTAAGTAAAATAACTATTCTATCAAATATCTTTGCCCGTCATTTTTTGTTTTTCTCCCTCACAGGCTGAAAAATCAAGAGCAGAGTTTTTTTTTAATTGCTTTTTTTGTTTAGATTTCGTGCGTGGGAAAGGATTCTGCGTATTTAATACAGCAGGTGAAACCAAATGAATCAGCAACTGATTAAACGACCCATTTCGATAGTGTTACCAAGACCTGAGGGACTGTATCAGTTCCATACGGTTGATACTGCCGAAATAGAAAGTGAATTGCGTTACGAATTTTTAACAACTAATTGTAAACCTTATACAACGGATACTGCGCATAACCGTCGGGCTGGAGATCGGAAGGCCACTCAGTGGCCACCTGACACCGCACAGGGCAGCTTTAGCTCCGTGCTGGGCGGAACCAGTAACGCCATTTTTAACCCGTATAAACCGGACTCTGACAGCCTGTTCATTTCCCTGTTATTACAGGGAACCGTGGAGCTGACCGGGCGGACAATGTTAGAGAGCAAGGTGATGACGGCCGGATCGCTGGCGCTGTACGAGCGGGATAAACCGCTGCACTACAACAGCGGCCATGTAAAGCAGCTGTTTCTGATCCTGCCCTATGCCGATGCGCGTGCCGCGCTGGGCGGCGGTCTGGATGAACTGGCGTTGTCCCTTGACGATCACAGCCGCTAGCACCGTTTATTCGCTCGCAGATGATGCTGCTGGATGCCCACGCGGCCCACCTGAGCACTAAAGCTATATCCTCTGGACGGGCTGTATAATGTCTCGCTGCTGATGCTGGCGGATATTGGCAGAGAGCGAGGCAACCGTATTGAAGGCAGTAAGAATTTTATTTTTTCTGCCGTCAGGCGCTACATTGAGCAAAACTATGCTCAGGTGAATCTGTCGCCGGATGCGATAGCTGTTGCTCTGCGCTGTTCGCGTTCGGGCCTGGATCGTGCGTTTCTTGAACAGCACACTTCCGTGATGCGCGTGCTGCAGGAAGTGCGTCTTAAAGCAGCCCGATACCGTTTAGAATATTTTGCTGAAGAGCATATTGATACCATCGCTTACCAGTGCGGATTCAGCAGCCCCAGTATTTTCAGTAAGCTCTTTAAACTGCGTTTCGGCATGCCGCCTAAGGCATGGCGTCAGGCTTTTATTAACAGCTATTCTTTTTACCCTGCGGAAGAGAGTAACGTCTGCGGCTGATTAAACGCCCGACTGCTCACAGCGCTGTCCCTGATCTGTAAAGACCAATGTAGGCAGCCGCACGGCCTCTGGATGAGGCCATCTCTTTCACCTGACGATTTATCACTGGTTAACGATTGGATAGCTGACCAGCGGTTTGATCTCTTTGAGTACAAACATACTTTGCATCTCTTTAATTCCCGGCAGACGTCGGATCACCGCCATGGCGAAATCCGCGTAGGCATCCAGATCCCGGGCCACCACCTGTAACAGAAAATCCGCATCGCCGCCGATGCTGTAACAGCCCACCACGTGCTCCAGTTCTGCCACCTCCTGCTCGAACCGATGCGCTTCGGACTCGCTGTGGCTGTCGATGGAGACGCGAACAAAGACCATCACCCCAAGGCCAATTTTTTTACGGTTAAGCACGGCGCGGTAGCCCTGAATCACCTCGTCTTCTTCCAGCCTGCGCACCTTACGCCAGCAGGGTGAGGCCGAGAGGCCAATTTCATCGGCCAGGGTCTGATTGGTCATGCGGGCATCCTGCTGCAGCAGTGAAAGAATTTTTATCTCGGTGGGGCCTAAGCTCATGGGCAGACTCTGTCTTTGAAGTGAGTTTTAAAGGTTAATCATGCCCTTAACTGGTCAATTTTCAACTGATTAAGACAACTTTTTCCCGGCTCGTCGGCGCATAATAAAGGCCTGAATATTGATCTGTTAAACGCCTGAGCGTATGGAAATAAGATGAAATTTGATGCCAGTCAGCACCGTTGTACCATTGTAATCAATGACCAGCTCAGTCCGGGGCTGGCGATGAATGCCGCGAGCGTGATCGGCATCAGTTTTGGCCGTACGGTTGAAAATCTGGTGGGGCCGGACCTGCGAAGCGCGGACGGCGTGAACTATCCGGGGGTGATTTATGCCCCGCTGCCGGTGCTGCTGGCCGCGGATGATTACGTGCAGCAGCTACTGCATATCGCCAGCGAGGATGAAGAGATCTACGCTATGCCGTTTAGCGCGCTGGCGCAGTCGTGCAGAACCTATGAGGAGTACGGTGAGCGTATTTCCACGGTGAACAGCCAGCAGATTGAACTGGTGGCGATTGGTCTGATCGGGCCAAAAAAGAAAATCAGCCGCCTCACCGGCAATCTGCCGCTGTATAAGTGATGGTGCGTGGATAAGGCAGCATGCATGCCCGGTGGCGCGGGATTTCGCCCGCATCGCTGGCCTCAGGCTGCCTCTTGGCCTGCTGACGCGCAAAAGCGACAGGCCTCGTCATCCTGCACGCTTGCGGTGCGAACACCGTGCGGCAGGTCGCCATTAGCGGGGAAGTTAACTTGCACCGCGCGTCGGTACATATCACGCTTCCCCGCCCTGATTTACGCCAGGCCGTTATTCACCAGCGAGCTGCGGGTAATGTCGGCGATAGTTTTTGCCCCGGTCAGCGTCATCGCTACGCGCATCTCTTTCTCAATCAGCGTCAGCAGATTTTCCACGCCCGCCTGCCCGGCGGTGGCCAGCGCATAGATAAACGCGCGGCCCAGCAGCACGCTGTCGGCACCGAGTGCAATCATCCTCACTACGTCAAGGCCGTTGCGGATGCCGCTGTCGGCCAGAATAGTGATGTCGCCTTTCACCGCATCGGCAATCTGCGGCAGCGCCCGCGCGGTAGACAGCACGCCGTCCAGCTGACGGCCACCGTGGTTGGATACTACGATACCATCGGCGCCAAAACGCACGGCATCACGGGCATCGTCAGCATCGAGAATGCCTTTAATGACCATTGGACCGTCCCAGAACTCGCGAATCCACTCCAGATCTTTCCAGCTGATGGACGGGTCAAAGTTATTTGCCAGCCAGCCGATGTAATCCTCCAGCCCGGTCGGTTTGCCGAGGTAGGTGGAGATATTGCCAAGATCGTGCGGACGACCGTTAAGGCCAACGTCCCACGCCCACTGCGGGTGCAGCACGGCCTGCATATAGCGGCGCATCGCCGCGTTCGGGCCGCTCATGCCGGAGTGGGCATCGCGGTAGCGCGCGCCGGGCGTCGGCATATCGACGGTAAACACCAGCGTGGTACAGCCTGCGGCTTTGGCGCGCTCCAGCGCATTGCGCATAAAGCCGCGATCCTTCAGCACGTAGAGCTGGAACCACATCGGACGGTTGATCGCCGGAGCCACTTCTTCAATCGGGCAGACGGAAACGGTGGAGAGCGTAAAGGGAATACCTTTTGCTGCCGCCGCGCGCGCCGCCTGCACTTCACCCCGGCGGGCATACATTCCGGTCAGTCCCACCGGGGCCAGCGCCACCGGCATTGAAAGCGTTTCGTTAAACAGCGTGGTTTGCAGGCTCAGCTCGGACATATCGTTGAGCACGCGCTGCTTCAGCGCGATTTGCGCCAGGTCCTCAACGTTGCGCCGCAGCGTGCGCTCGGCGTAGGCGCCGCCGTCGATATAGTGAAAAAGGAAGGGCGGCAGCATACGTTTGGCCGCCGCGCGATAGTCAGTTCCTGCCGAAATAATCATCAGATCTATCCTTTGTTACATCATTCTCTGTCATCCGGCAGCCGGGTAATCCGCTGCTGTCGGGCTTCATCTTCATGCAGGTTTTTCATCATGGTGAGGACAAACCCTAAATGGTACTGAGCCGCTTTACGCGCCCGTTCCGGGTCGCTGGCGAGGATCGCCAACAGCAGCTCTTCATGTTGTTCAGTCAGGCGGGCAAAAATGGTTGGGACGGTGTACATCCGTTCGCGGCTGCGCGCCACCGAGCTCTGCAGCAGGTCGAAGAAGCCGCGCATGGTTTGCAGCAGCACCACATTGTGCGAGGCTTCCGCAACCGCCAGATGGAAGCGCACGTCGGCCTGGTTGGCCATATCGGCTGAAATGCTCTCCTGCTGCTGAATAGCGTCAAAGCAGTTTTGCAGCCGCTCTTTGTCGGCGGGCGTTGCCCGCAGCGCGGCATACCAGGCGGTACTGGCCTCGATGGCGTGACGCGCCTCCAGAATATCGTTGTGATAGTTCGGGTCATCGGCAACCAGCACCTTCAGCGGCTGCACGATGCGTTCCTCCGACCAGCGGGTATTTTCATCACAGAGCCAGGTGCCACCGCCGCGTTTGCTGTACAGCACGCCTTCACCTATCAGCGAGCGAATAGCCTCGCGCAGTGAAGAACGTGAGACGCCCAGTTCCTGCGCCAGCTGGCGCTCGGCGGGCAGGCGTGCCCCCGGCCCCAGCCGACGCTGATGGATCAGGGTTTTGATACGTCCTGCGAGGAGCAGGGTGCCGGAAGGCGATGGCGCAAGAGTCATGGGATCATCCAGGTGAGCACGTAGGCTTGTAAGGTGGTAATGACCCCTACCATACAGGTGAAAATCAGACTGTGCTTCACCGTAAAGCGGAACAGGTCAGATTCTCTGCCCACCAGGCCCACGGCGGCGCAGGCAATGGCGATCGACTGCGGCGAGATCATCTTGCCGGTCACGCCACCGGTGGTGTTGGCGGCAACCAGCAGCAGGTCCGACACGCCAATCTGCTGCGCGGTGGTGGCCTGCAGCGCGGCGAACAGGGCGTTAGATGAGGTATCCGAACCGGTCAGGAATACGCCCAGCCAGCCGAGGAACGGCGAGAAGAAGGTAAACGCGTGACCGGTGTGAGCCAGCGCCAGCGCCAGCGTGGCGGAAAGGCCGGAGTAGTTGGCGATAAACGCGAAGGCCAGCACCATCCCGATGGAGTAAATCGGCAGCGTCAGCTCTTTCAGCGTGCTGGTAAAGGTGCTCAGTGCATCGGCCGGTTTCATCTTCAGATAGACGATGGAGATCAGTGCGGCAACGATAATTGCCGTCCCGGTTGCAGACAACCAGTCGAACTTATACACCGCGGCATACGGCGTGATTGCCGCTACCACCGGCGGCATTTTCGCCACCAGCTTGTCGAGGAACGGAACCGGGATATTGACCACCAGGTTATACAGCTCACCGCCCGGGGCAAACAGCGCTTTGAACGGCGGGATACTCCACAGGGTAACGGTGGCGGTCAGGAACAGGAACGGCATCCAGGCGCGGATAATCTGCCCCGGGCGATACTTTTCTACCACCAGCGGCTGCACGGTGCTGTTTTCCGTGGGGGCAAAGCGGAAGATGCGCACTGGCTTCCACACGCGCAGGAACAGCGTGAGGCACACCAATGACACCAGCGACGAGATAATGTCCGGCAGTTCAGGGCCGAGGAAGTTAGAGCTGAGGTACTGCGCCAGGGCAAACGAGCCGCCCGCCACAATCACCGCCGGCCAGGTTTCTTTAATCCCGCGCCAGCCGTCCATGATCGCCATGATCCAGAACAGCACGATAATGGTCAGGAACGGCAGCTGGCGGCCGACCATCTGGCCGATCTCAAAGCTGTCCAGGCCGGTAACCTGCCCGGCAACGATAATCGGAATGCCCATTGCGCCAAAGGCTACCGGCGCGGTGTTGACGATCAGGCACAAACCGGCGGCGTAGAGCGGGTTAAAGCCCAGTCCTACCAGCAGTGCGGCGGTGATCGCCACGGGTGCGCCGAATCCGGCGGCGCCTTCCAGGAAGGCACCAAACGAGAAGCCGACGATCAGCATTTGCAGGCGCTGGTCAGGGGTGATCGACAGGATCGAGGCGCGGATAATATTAAACTGCCCGGTTTTCACCGAGATTTTGTAGACGAACACCGCGGCGACGATGATCCACGCGATCGGCCAGAGTCCGTAGAAGAAGCCGTAAACTACTGAAGCCAGCGCGCGATCGACCGGCATACGGTAGAGGAACAGCGCCACCAGCAGCGCCAGCGCAACGGTGATCGTTGCGGCTACGTACCCTTTCAGCTTGAGCTTAATCAGGGCGAAGAAGAAGAAAATGATCGGAATAGCGGCGATCAGGCTGGACAGCCAGATATTGCCGAGCGGATCGTAAACTTGTTGCCAGGGCTGCATGGCGGCGTCTCCAAAAACATTCTTTTTATAACCATATTGGTCGGACCAAAGTGACGATTTCGTGTGTGCTGCCGCTGATGGTTAATATTTTGTTAGTATAAAACAACAGATGTGATGTTTATTTTGTCTTTCTGTGCGTGGTATTCACATTTTATTTAAATTGGTCCGACCATATTATGGAGTTCTGACAGGGAAGGCAGGAACGGCTGCATGAGCCAGGAGCAGGAGATCGCGATGGAGTTATCCGCAGGAATAACGGGCAGCCAGACCACCCGTTATATGCAGAGATTTAAAACACGACTTAGAACGACATAGTGACACCGGCGTAATACGCACGGCCCGGTTCGTTATAGGTCGATGCGCCGTCGTTGGCGCGGTACAGCTGTTTATCCAGCAGGTTGCTGACGCCGCCGTTGAGGCGCAGATCTTTGGTCAGCTCGTAGTTGAGGCTGATGCCAACCACCGAATAGGCACCGATTTCAGTGCTGGACATCCCTTCCACTTCCAGTCGGGTTTCACTGTACTCACGCGGCTTCTGACGGCCATACATCGTCCAGTTCACGGCGGTGGATAGCTTCTCGGTCACCTGATAATCCAGCATGGTGTTGATGGTGTATTTCGGAATAATCGACAGCGGGTTGCCGGTTTCCTTGCTCTTCGACTCCATCATATAGGTAGCGTTGGTGCGCCAGTCGAGCACGTCACGCAGTAGTGGCACGGTCAGGTTGGCTTCCAGCCCCTCTACCAGCGCCTTACCGCCATTTTCCCACTGCAGTACGTTATAGCCGCTGGTGGTGGTGCCAATAATGTCGGTACCGGCGACGATTTTGTTTTTGTAATCGTTGCGGAACCAGGTGATACCCGCAGAGTAACCCTCGGCGGCGAACTCCAGCCCCAGCTCTTTGTTCACGCTAACTTCGGCATCCAGATCGGTGTTACCCAACAGATAGCAGCTGCCGCTGGAGATGGTCTTCGGACAACCGTTGCCGCGCGTGCCCAGCAGATAGCCTTCGCTGGACTGATACAGGTTCGGCGCTTTAAACACTCGGGCGATACCTGCTTTAACTTTGAAGAACTCGCCGAGATCCTGCGACAGGTTCAGGCCAGGGCTCCAGTTATTACCGAACTGGCTGTGGTGATCGAAGCGCAGACCGGGGATCAGGAAGGTGCCTATCCACGGTTCGATGTTGTCTTCAAAGTAGACGGCCGCGGTGGTAGCGCTGTTTTTGGCGTTACGCTCGTCCGGATTGCCCGATACGCCGCCAACGGCCACGCCGCTGGCATCGGTGGCGCTAATCGAGGCCGGGTCGTTCAGCTCTTCACGGTTCCACTCCGCGCCGAGGGTGACGGTTTGCGATAACCACTGCTCAATCGGGATATTCACTTCGCCGCTGGTGCGGTAATTTTCCAGGCGGCTGGTGCTGAACTCGTCGCTGTTAATCATCCCCTCAACGCGGCCGGAGGAGCCTTCGTTCAGACGCGTGTTGTTGGTCTTCTCATAGGCGGCGGTGAATTTTGAGGTGCCCCATTCCCAGAAGCCATTGTGGGTCAGGCCGTACGTCTGGCGGTACAGGCGATTGGTTTCAGATCCGTACAGCGAGTCCACCAGGCCATTCGGGCTGAGGTTGCCGTTGCTGTACTGCGTGTCTCCGGCGTAGATATTGCCCTGGCGGCTGTAGCCGTAATCGAAATCAACGATTTGCGACGGCGTCAGTTTCCAGGAGAGCAGGGCGTTAATGTCTTTGTTACGCACGCCTTCACGACCGGCGGCGTAGGAGCCGTTCTGTGCGTTGTTGATATCGGCGGCGTCGGCGTCGGTTTTGTTGATATTACCGTACAGACGCATGGTCAACACATCACCGGCCAGCGGGCCGCTGAGGTTAAAGTTGGCGCGTTTGGTATCGCCCTCTTTGCCGTCTTCCGGCTGGTTGGTGAACAGGGAAAGCGAACCGCGCCAGTCTTTGGTCGGGCGCTTGGTGTAGATATTGATGACCCCGCCCGCTGCGCCGGAGCCGTAACGCGCCGCCGCCGGGCCGCGCAGCACTTCAATGCGATCAACCAGCTCGACCGGCACCCAGTTGGTGTCGCCGCGCGTGTCGCGTTCGCCTTTCCAGCTGTAGCGCACCGAACTGCGGGAATTGACCGGTACGCCATCGATCAGGATCAGCGTGTTTTCCGGGCCCATGCCGCGAATATCGATCTGTCGGTTGTTGCCGCGGCTGCCGTTGGCGCTGTTGCCGGTCAGATTGACGCCGGGCATTTTGCGGATGATGTCTGAGAGGTCGTTGACCGGTGGGCTTTTGGCAATATCGTCGGCGGTGATAATTGAAACGCCGGGCTGCTGTTTCAGTTCCTGTTCAGCGGTTTTCTGAACCGTCATCACGGCGTCGCTGTCGTTAGTTTCTGCGTCTTCCGCTGCACTGGCGTCGATCACCATTAAACCGGTAAGAAGCAGAGCCAGAGGGTGAATCCGAAAACGTCCATATCTGTTCATCAAATAATCTCAAATTGTGGATGATTGTAAGATGATGTGTATGATAACGAGAATTGTTATCATTTAAAGGTTTGTCAGGACGAATTCACAATATCTCCACAATTGGTGGCTTTTGTCAGTTTTTATCTGCGAAATGCCAGTAAATGCGGATTTTTCAGCTCGTTAAGTGTCATTTTCGTCTTTACATTCCGCGAAATTGTGCAGATTTTGTGTAGAACTCTGGCTTTAGCACGATGTGTTGATCTTAAACACTACACATTTCAGTCTTTTGCCGTTATTATCCCGCAACAAATTTAATACGAATAGTTCTCATTTATATCAGTTTTCTGATTCTCAGGAGAGAGAAAATGCGTTTCCCTCAGGCCATTACGTCATCTCTGTTTGCGCTGTCCCTGGTTTGTTCACCCGCTGCGTTTGCTGCCACTGAAGGCTCAACGGTCAGCATCGTTCATGCCCAGGGCACCACGGCGGTACCGAAAAATCCACAGCGTGTTGTGGTGCTGAGCCCGGCCGCGCTGGATATTACCGATGTGCTTGGCGTGAAAGTGATTGGCGTACCGAAAACCAGCGCCCACTACCCGGCGTACCTGGCAAAATATAATGGCCAGGACTATTTGGATGCCGGTACGCTGTTTGAGCCAAACTTTGAAGCTCTGAGCAACGCCAAACCTGACCTGATTATTGCCGGTGCCCGCGCGCGTGATGCCTACGGCAAACTGAGTGAAATTGCACCGACTATCTCTCCCGATCTCGACCCGCATAACTTCCTCGCGAGCATGACCGAACGCACCGAGCAACTGGGTGAAATCTTTGGCAAGCAGGAGAAAGCCAAAGAGGTGCTGGCCGCGTTTAACGCCCAGATCGCCGACGTTCGTAAAGAGTCCGCCAATGCCGGTAGCGCGATGATGCTGATGGTCAACGGCGGCAAGCTCAGCGCCTACTCACCGGGTTCCCGCTTCGGTTTTATCTATGATGTACTGGGCTTCAAACCGGCCACCAACTTTGCGGAAACCGGCAACCACGGCAACTCGGTATCACCCGAGTTCGTGATGGAAGCTAACCCGGAGTGGCTGTTCGTGCTGGATCGCGATAGCGCGATTGGCCGTAAAGAGGGCAGCTCGGCACAGCAGGTGCTGGATAACCCGCTGGTGCGCAAAACCAACGCCTGGAAAAAGCAGCAGGTGGTTTACCTGGATTCCGGCTCGCTGTATATCGCCGGTGGTCTGCAAAGCTACAGCCTGTTGATGACCCAGGTGAAGCAGGTACTGGATAAGTCGAAAACCCAGCCGTAAATGAAATCTTTCGCCTTTACCGCAGGCCTGGCATTATTGCTGGGCCTTACTGTTTTTAGCCTGTTTGTGGGCGTCAGCCGCGTTACCCTGGTCAGTCTGTGGACCGATCCCGAGATGCGCGAGATCCTGCTTATCAGTCGTTTCCCCCGTACTGCCGCGCTGCTGCTGGCGGGTAGCGCCATGAGCGTTGCCGGCCTGATTATGCAGATGCTGACGCAGAACCGCTTTGTCGAACCCTCCGTTGCCGGCACCACCCAGTCGGCCAGCCTCGGCCTGCTGCTGGTGATGATCGTCAGCCCCGCCGCGCCGATTATGCTGAAGATGGGCGTGGCCTCGCTGTTTGCGCTGTTCGGCACCGCGCTGTTTATGCTGCTGATTAACCGTATCCGGATGAAATCGTCGCTGATGGTGCCGCTGGCGGGCATTATGCTCGGTGCGGTGTTTAGCGCGGTCACCACCTTCCTGGCAATGAAGTTCGATTTGCTGCAGGCGCTGGGTGCCTGGGAGTCCGGTGATTTTTCCAGCGTGATGCAGGGCCGTTACGAGCTGCTGTGGGGCGTGGGGATTATTACCCTGCTGGCCGCGCTGATCGCCGACCGCTTTACCGTGGCGGGTATGGGGCGCGACTTCTCGGTGAATATTGGCCTGCGCTACCAGCAGACCATGCTGATCGGCATGGCGATGATCGCCCTGATCAGCGGCGTGGTGATCGTGGTGGTGGGCGTGCTGCCGTTCCTCGGCTTAATCGTGCCGAATATCGTCAGCCTGGCGCTGGGCGATAATCTGCGGCGCACCGTACCCTGGGTAGCGCTGCTGGGGGCGATGCTGGTCCTCGCCTGCGATATCATCGGCCGCCTGATTATCCATCCGTTTGAAATTCCCGTCAGCGCGCTGCTCGGCGTGCTGGGCGCGGTTATTTTCCTCGTGCTGATTGTGAGGTCAAAACGCCGTGTACACTGAGAATTCAACGTCCAGCCGGTTCACGCCGGGCCGCCGCCTGCTGCTGCTGAGCGCGCTGGTACTGGTGCTGATGGCAATCTTTATAACCATCCAGCTCCACGGCAATATCGCCTACATCCTCAAGCACCGCGGGCAGATTCTGGCGACGATGGTGCTGGTGGCGTTTGCGTCCGGCATCGGTACGCTGCTGTTCCAGACGGTGACGCAGAACCGCATTCTGACACCATCGGTGATGGGGCTGGAGTCGCTGTTTGTCTTGCTGCAAACCGTGCTGATCTTCGCGCTGGATGTCGGCGGTCTGAGCATGCTCGGCAGCGTGGGCCGCTTCCTGGCGGAAGGGACGCTGCTGGTGACGTTCGCCACGCTACTGTATCGCTGGCTGCTGAGCGGCTCCGGGATGGATCTGCACCGCGTGCTGCTGATTGGTCTGGTGTGCGGCACGCTGTTCCGCAGTGCCTCCGGGTTGATGCAGCGGCTGATGTCGCCCGGCGAGTTTGCCGTGCTGCAAAGCCGGATCTTTGCCACCTTTACCCGCGCTGACGGTGGTGTGCTGATAGTCTGCGCGCTGATTGTCGCGCTGGTGTCGCTGCTGGTCTGGCGGATGCGCCACCGGCTGGACGTGATCGCGCTGGGGGCTAATTCCGCCACCGCGCTGGGCGTGGCGTATCGCCGCAACGTGACCGGCATTCTGCTGCTGGTGGCGTTGCTGGTCGCTACCTCGACCGCGCTGGTCGGGCCGATGATGTTCCTCGGCCTGCTGATCGTCAACCTGACCTATCCGCTGATCGGTTCCTGGCGGCATCACTATCTGCTACCCGGCAGCGTGCTGATCGGCATGGTCACGCTGATTGGCGGCCAGCTGGTGCTGGAGCGCCTGCTGGATATGGCTGGAACCCTGTCCGTGGTGATTGAATTTACCGGCGGCGCGCTGTTTATCTACCTGTTGCTGAAGAAGGCCAAAAAGTGATTGAAGTAAAAAATGTCAGTAAACACTATGACCAGCAGCCGGTCCTGCAGGATATCTGCGCCACACTGCCTTCCTCGGGCGTGACCTCGATTATCGGCCCCAACGGCGCGGGAAAATCCACGCTGCTGTCGGTGATCAGTCGCCTGTTGGTGACGGACAGCGGCAGCGTCAGCGTCGATGCGCTGGAGGTCAGCGATGCCAACAGCGAAAAGCTGGCGCAGGTGCTGTCGGTGTTGCGCCAGGAGAACCATTTTACCAGCCGCCTGACGGTGTACGATCTGGTCAGCTTTGGCCGTTATCCCTACAGCAAAGGGCGGCTGACCGCCGACGACCGCCGCCACGTTGACCAGGCGCTGGGTTTTCTGGATCTGATCCCGCTGCAAAACCGCTATCTGGACGAGCTTTCCGGCGGCCAGCGCCAGCGCGCCTTCGTGGCGATGGTGTTATGCCAGGACACCAAGTACGTGCTGCTGGATGAGCCGCTGAACAATCTGGATATGAAGCACAGCGTGGCGATGATGCGCCAGCTGCGCCGTGCGGCGGATGAGCTGGGTAAATCGATTGTGCTGGTGATCCACGATATCAACTTTGCTTCGGCGTGGTCGGACTACATTCTGGCGATGAAGAGCGGCAGGCTGGTGTTTCGCGGCACGCCGCAGGAAGTGATGGTGCCGCAGGTGATTGAGGATATCTTCGATCTGCCGGTCACCATCGAAGAGCTGAACGGCCAGCGCATCGCGGTGTACTACCGCTGATTGCGCCGGCGTCCGGTCATTACGCCAGCTTGATCAGCACCATACCGACCAGCAACAGTAGCAGTCCGGCCCAGCCCTTGCGATTCAGGCGCTGGCCGAACAGTACCCAGCCCGCGGCGACGGTAGCGACAATACCGAAGCCGCCCCACAGCGCGTAGGCCACCGACAGATCGATCCCCTTCACCGCCTGGGACAGCGCGCTGAATGCCGCCAGCACCGCGCCCAGCGACAGCACGCCGTAAATCTTACGCCGGAAGCCGTCGGACAGTTTCAGGAAGATATTGGCGACAATTTCCAGCACGATGGCACCCGCCAGCCACGCCGCGTGCACCCACTCAAACGCCTGCATGCTGCACCTCCACGGTTTTCTTCGCCGCGCGGGTCCCGGACTTAATTAGTGCGATACCGGCCACCAGCGTGGTCAGGCCGAGCAGCTTAGTCAGCGACAGCGACTCTTCAAACAGCAGCACGCTGAACAGGGTGATAAACAGAATGCCGATCCCTTCCCACATCGCATAGGCCACGCCAAGAGCGATTTTCTTAATCGAAAATGACAGGGTGATGTAGGAGAGGGCGATCATCAGCAGCATTAAAAAATAGCCGAGCAGATTACCGCTGACGCCGGACCACTTCATCAGCAGGGTGCCGGTAATTTCAAAGGCGATGGCCAGCGCCAGTAATAGCCAGTAAATCATGATGCATCTTCCGTAAGATGTGAATAGCGAGCCTGAAAGCGCGGATTAACCGACGCAGGCTGAAATTGAGCGGGCAGGTCTACGCACGGGGGGCGTAATGCCAAAAACGGAAGATCGGGACTAAAGCGCGTTGCGCCAGTGTTGTTCACCGGAAGGGGAGTGGGGGAAAGCGAGTACGACAGTGGGTGTAGAGCGTTCGTTTCTGAACTGATTGTCCATAATTTTTACAACTTATCCGCGCTGTTGCTTCTCATCGATGCGGAAAGGAAATTGTCCTCGGTAGTTAAACACCGGATATTTCTACCACAGGGCATGTTTTTTAGCTCGTCATTTGCAATTCTTTACGCTGCTTTTGGTGATAAATCCAGTTAATCAGGCCTTTTATCCGTATTTAACTGGCGTAATTGACTAGATGGTGCAGGGTTTACTGGCAGTAGCCAGCAAATATCACGCCTTTAGCGCTCATGGTGCTCTGCCAGCGGGCGGCGCTGGTGGCGAAGCGAACGTTGTTCACGCCGAACTTCGCCAGATTTGCCTGCGACCATGAGAACCATTTTTCCGGGAATTTCTGATGATAATCGGCCTGCTGCTGCGGGCACCAGGCGAGATCGCCATTGACGCCGATCTGCTGATAAAATTCCGCTTCCTGCTGCTTTAACGCCGTGAACACCGTTGAAGTCAACAGCTTTTCGTGTGTCTGCCCCTGGTCGTCTGACTCCAACGCGATTCCATCGGTCGGGCTGTGCAGGCTGCCGTGCCACAGCAGGTAGGCGTTTTGAGTAATGAACTTATTTTTTCCCGCAGGGAAGATATAGTTGGCGCAGGCGGAGGCACAAACGTTTCTGACTTCCACATCCATTTTGCGCTTGTGAATTTCACGGCCCATCTCCATCGCTTCTTTGGCATCGCCGCCGATGCTGTTGAACGAGACTTTTTCCACTCGCCGCATCTCCAGCTGGCGATGCAGCGCCTCGGCGGAGCCTTCAATGATTTTGCCGTCGAAGTAGAGTGTACCGTTACGCACCGCAATCGAGGGCGGGGAACGCAGCACGCTGTCGTCATCAATATCAATCGGCTGCCACGCGTCGGCGGAGGCAGAGAACAGTGAGGTAGCGGCGAAGATGAAGCCTGCCAGCCGCGTTTTAACCTGTGGGAGGGAGTGTATTACATCCATTTCGGTCCGGTTCCTTTATTTATCAATAGTCAAAGTATACATCCGGTCGGCGACCGGATGTATTTAATGACGTCAGCGGGCATCGCCCGTAAGTCCCTCGGCTTAACGGGCACCGCCGCCGGTGCTGCCCGATTTCCCTCTCCAATGAAAAAAAGTGACCGGTGCGATCGCGTTTTCCTGGCCTGCGGCAAAGAAACGTTTCGCTAATAGCGGTATTTTATTCCTCTTACCGGTTGTGGATGGCAGGGAATGTACGAGTTCAAGTTAGTTTTACTGCTGTTACAGCAGATGTGTGTTTTTCTGGTTATTGCCTGGCTGATGAGCAAAACCCGCCTTTTTATCCCGCTGATGCAGGTGCAGGTGACGGTGCGCCTGCCGCACAAACTGCTGTGCTACATCACCTTCTCCGTATTCTGCATTATGGGCACCTACTTTGGCCTGCACATCGAAGACTCTATCGCCAACACACGTGCGATTGGCGCGGTGATGGGCGGCCTGCTCGGTGGCCCGGTGGTCGGTGGGCTGGTCGGGCTGACCGGCGGTTTGCATCGTTATTCGATGGGCGGGATGACCGCGCTGAGCTGTATGGTTTCCACCATCACTGAAGGGCTGCTCGGTGGTCTGCTGCACAGCATTCTGATTAAGCGTGGGCGCATCGATAAGCTGTTTAATCCGCTGACCGCAGGTGCAATCACCTTTGTGGCCGAAGTGGTGCAGATGCTGATTATCCTGCTGATAGCCAGGCCATTTCAGGATGCCTTACACCTGGTGGGCAGCATCTCTGCGCCAATGGTGGTGACCAACACCCTCGGCGCGGCGATGTTTACGCGCATTCTGCTTGACCGGCGGGCAATGTTTGAAAAATATACCTCGGCGTTTTCCGCCACCGCGCTGAAGGTGGCCGCCTCGACCGAGGGGATTCTGCGCCAGGGGTTTAACGAAGAAAACAGCATGAGGGTGGCGCAGGTGCTGTACAAAGAGCTGGATATCAGCGCGGTGGCGATCACCGATCGGGAGAAGCTGCTGGCGTTTACCGGTATCGGCGACGATCACCATCTGCCCGGTAAACCGATCTCTTCCATCCACACCTGTCGCGCCATCGAAGGCGGTGAAGTGGTTTACGCCGACGGCAACGAAGTGCCGTACCGCTGTTCGCTGCATGCTAACTGCAAGCTGGCCTCCACGCTGGTGATCCCGCTGCGCGGCGAGAATCAGCGGGTGATTGGCACGATCAAGCTGTATGAGGCGCGTAACCGCCTGTTCAGCTCGATCAACCGCACGCTGGGGGAAGGGATTGCGCAGCTGCTGTCGGCGCAGATCCTGGCGGGGAAATACGAACGGCAGGAGGCCCTGCTGGCGCAGTCGGAGATCAAGCTGCTGCATGCGCAGGTTAATCCTCACTTTCTGTTTAACGCGCTGAATACGCTGAAGGCGGTGATCCGCCACGACGGCGACCGTGCCGGACAGCTGGTGCAGTATCTATCAACCTTTTTCCGCAAAAACCTCAAGCGACCCTCCGAGATTGTTACACTGGGCAATGAGATTGAGCACATCAACGCCTATCTGCAAATTGAGCTGGCGCGCTTCCAGTCGCAGCTGCGGGTAGAGATGCAGGTACCGGAAGCGCTGGCGCATCAGCATTTACCGGCTTTCACGCTACAGCCGATTGTGGAAAATGCCATTAAGCACGGCACTTCGCAGCTACTGGGCAGTGGGGCGATAACCATTCGTGCCCACAGTGAAGGGCAACACGTTATTGTCGAAGTAGAAGATAATGCCGGGCTGTATCAGCCGAAAAGCAGCGGCAATGGATTAGGCATGAGTCTGGTGGATAAGCGCCTGCGTGCGCGTTTTGGTGACGGCTACGGGCTGACGGTCAGCTGTGAACCGGACTGTTTTACCCGCGTGACGCTACGCCTGCCAATGGAGGAAACGGCATGTTAAGAGTGCTGATTGTGGATGATGAACCGCTGGCACGCGAGAACCTGCGCTTTCTGTTGCAGGACGAGGGCGACATTAAGATTGTCGGCGAATGCAGCAATGCCATTGAGGCGATTGGCGCGGTCAATAATCTGCGACCGGACGTACTGTTTCTGGATATTCAGATGCCGCGCATCAGCGGGCTGGAAATGGCCGGGATGCTCGATCGGCGGCATCGTCCCTATATCGTGTTTCTGACCGCCTTTGATGAGTACGCGATTCAGGCGTTTGAGGAACATGCCTTCGACTATCTGCTAAAGCCCATCGAGCAGCAGCGGCTGGGCAAGACGCTGGCGCGGCTGCGGCAGGAGCGGCAGGTGCAGGATACTTCTCTGCTGCCGGAGAACCAGCAGCCGCTAAAATACATCCCCTGTAGCGGCCACAGCCGCATCTGGCTGCTGCAAATGGATGAGGTGGCGTTCGTCAGCAGCCGAATGAGCTGCGTTTACGTCACCAGCCAGGACGGGAAAGAGGGATTCACCGAGCTGACGCTGCGCACGCTGGAAAGCCGCACGCCGCTGCTGCGCTGTCACCGCCAGTATCTGGTGAATATGACCCAACTGAAGGAAATCCGCCTGGAGGATAACGGCCAGGCGGAACTGTTGCTGCGCGACGGCCATACCGTGCCGGTAAGCCGCCGCTATCTGAAAAGTCTGAAGGAAGCGCTGGGGCTGTAGGCCAGCTGGCCTGCAGCCCGTTAAACGCGGGATTACATGTGTGCGGCAATCAGCTGCCGGTTGTCCTGATACATGGCAAACAGGTAGTTGTTGTAGCTCTGACCCCGGGTGGAGTAGCCCTTCAGCTTGTGGATCATCGCCGTTGCCGTCACTTCCTGATCCGCTTTGCGCAGCTGAGCACGGGACTTACGGAACGATGCGTAGGCCGCGTGGGTATTCAGGTTAGCCGCGTAAGCTGCGACTGACTCCTGAACGGAATCGTAACGCGAGTACCCCTTCACCTTGCCAGGACCGTTTTTACACGCCCCTTTCGCACATTTCATGCCGAAAAGGTTGTTGTTGCTGCGCGTCAGCTTCGAGGTACCCCAGCCGCTTTCCGCGGCCGCCATGGTGGCGACCATGCTGTCGGGGATAATATCCACGCGATCCAGCAGCGCGTTCCACGGTATACGGCGTGTATTGCCGGACCAGCTCACTTTATAGCGAGTGGCTATATCCTTCATGCGCGCACGCTCGGCGGGCGACCACTGGCTGGTGTACTGTTTACTGAGCAACCAGTTACGCTCGGCGGTAATCGCCGCGTTCTGGCTGGTGATATAAGGCATAACCGTCCGGAGAAACGCTTTTTTCCTTGGTGTTCCGGAAGGGTATTTTCGCAAATCAGGAAGTGAACTACTCTTTACACTATTGCGAGAATACTCTTGTTTACTGCTTGCCTGTTTCTTAACGCTGGTCTTGATGACATGGGCTTTGTGACTCGCTGTTTCTGCGTGCGTCTTTGCCAGCACGCCCCCTGAAAACATCAGGGTGAAAAACATGAGTATCGCTGCCCCAGGTCGTCGCTTGGGTATCGATATCATTAGCTCTCCTGGTCGAATGTAAGCATTCCAATCCTTTCGTTATGCGCTTTTTTGCCGGGTGAATCGAAAATTGTACCAAAAATAACCTCGCAGGGCACGTACAGAAATAGTCCAATTCCGAATTCATGTCATCATAAATCGGTTGAAAATTGCACAGATATTGATGTGGGTAATGTTTTCCGCCATGACGGACACGCCGAAAATGGTCTGTTTTCTCCTCCCTGCCTCTACTCCCTGTGGATTCGTAAAGGGGATGATCCACGCGCTCTGCCCTGGCAGCACACTGGGGAAAATCGCCATCACGGGGCTCTTTAATGAAACACTCAGCGTTACTTCTGATCTTGCTGCCCGGTATTGCCTGCGCCAGCTGGACAGCGTCTAACTTTTCTCCTTTGACCGACGACGGTACCGGCGTCTGGCGCAGCCAGGCCGCGCTGAAAAAAGGCGCGCAGCCGATAACTCTGAAGCAGGGGGAGCAGTGCTGGCAGCCGGCGAGCGACATCAGGCTTAATCAGATGCTCTCACTGAAACCCTGTAGCGGCAGCGTGCCACAGTGGCGAATTTTCCGCGACGGCGATTATCAGATGCAGCTGGATACCCGTTCCGGCACGCCTACGCTGCTGCTGAGCGTGAAAGGCGCGAGCGATGCGCCTGCCGCCGTGGCCCGCCAGTGCCCGGTGAGCAGTGGGAAACCGCTGACTATCCCCGTTGGGCAAACCTTTGCCGAAGGCAGCGTGGTGCGGGACTTTTACAGCCAGCAAACCGCCACCGTCCGGGACGGAAAAATTACCCTGCAGCCGGCGGCGGAAAGTAACGGACTCCTGCTACTGGAACCTGTGCAGAACCATGACGTCGCGCCCTTTCAGTGGCACAACGCCACGGTCTATTTCGTGCTGACTGACCGTTTTGCCAATGGCGATCCGTCAAACGATAACAGCTACGGACGGCATAAAGACGGCATGCAGGAGATCGGCACTTTTCACGGCGGCGATCTGAAAGGCCTGACCGGCAGGCTCGATTATTTGCAACAGTTGGGGGTTAACGCACTGTGGATCAGCTCGCCGCTGGAGCAGATCCACGGCTGGGTGGGCGGCGGCACAAAAGGTGATTTCCCGCACTATGCCTACCACGGCTATTACACTCAGGACTGGACGCGGCTGGATGCCAACATGGGCGATGAAAACGATCTGCGCACGCTGGTTGACGAAGCACACCGGCGCGGTATCCGCGTACTGCTTGACGTGGTGATGAATCATGTGGGCTACGCGACGCTGGCGGATATGCAAACTTATCAGTTCGGTGCGCTCTATCTGAACAATGAGGAACGCAGGAAGATCCTCGGTGAACGCTGGACCGACTGGAAACCCGCCGCAGGGCAGAACTGGCACAGCTTCAATGACTACATCAACTTCAGCGACAAAACCGCCTGGCAAAACTGGTGGGGAAAAAAGTGGATACGCACCGATATTGGTGATTATGACAACCCTGGATTTGGCGATCTGACCCTGCCGCTGGCCTTTTTGCCGGATCTGAAAACCGAATCCACCGAGCCTTCCGGGCGGCCGCTGTTTTATCGCCATAAGCCCGACACCGCCGCGCGGGAAATCGCCGGAGCCACGCCGCGCGATTACCTGACCCACTGGTTGAGTCAATGGGTGCGCGACTACGGCATCGACGGTTTCCGCGTGGATACTGCCAAACACGTGGAGCTGGAGGCCTGGCAGCAGCTGAAAACTCAGGCTTCGGAGGCGCTGGCGGCGTGGAAGCAGGCCAATCCGCAGAAAAAAATCGATGATGCGCCTTTCTGGATGACCGGTGAATCCTGGGGGCACGGCGTGATGCAAAGCGCCTTCTACCAGCACGGTTTCGACGCGATGATCAATTTTGATTACCAGGATCAGGCCGCCGGCGCGGCGGATTGTCTGGCGAATATGGATGGCGTCTGGCAGCAGATGGCGGAAAAACTGCAGGACTTCAACGTCCTGAGCTATCTCTCTTCGCACGATACCCACCTGTTCCGCGAAGGCGGTTCACGAACGGCAGAACTGCTGCTGCTGGCACCCGGCGCTGTACAGATCTTTTACGGTGATGAATCCGCACGCCCGTTTGGCCCGACCGGATCGGACCCGCTACAGGGAACGCGATCGGATATGAACTGGCAGGATCTGAATGGTAGCGCGGCGGCCAGCCTGCATCACTGGCAGCGGCTCGGGCAGTTTCGCGCCCGCCATCCGGCGCTGGGCGCGGGGAAACAGACCACGCTGACCCTGCCGCAGGGCTACGGTTTTGTACGTGAGCAGGGGGATGACAAAGTGATGGTGGTGTGGGCTGGCCGGGAAAAATAAGGCGTCTGTCAGGCCGTCAGGCCGTGATGCAGTGTCAGCTGGCCGGTAAGGGAAAGGCCGTGGAGGGGATACGCTGCCGTTGTGCGACGGCTAAACCACCCGGGTTCGCCGTCGCTTTCTGAACAGGATGAAATGGCTACTGTGCGGCAGGCGGGTTCACCTTCAGCCCGTCAAAGGCGCTTAGGATCTCTGCTTTCGGCAGATTCACACCGATAAACACCAGCGTGCTATGCGGCTGCTCGTCCGCTTCCCACGGGCGATCCCAGTCGGCGCTGTAGAGTCGCTGCACGCCCTGGAACAGCAGGCGGCACGGCTGGTCGGCGATCCACAGCATCCCCTTATAGCGCAGCAGGCTTTCGGCGAAGCTGCCCAGCAGGTTTTCCATAACCGCCGACACGTCTCCCAGCACCACCGGGTAGTCAAACTCCACCACGATCGACGAGATGGCGTTCTGCGCCTCGTGAATGCGCTGGAAACGGGGTTTCGCCACCACCACCTGCTCCTCCAGCATAAATCCGCGAGTATCAAACAGCAGGGCGAGATCGATCTGACCGTGGATCACCGGATAGATCGGCGCGCGGGCGTTGATGCGCTGAAGGCGTTCGGTCAGCGCCGCGTTATCGCCGGAGACGTCGGTTTTGCTGAGCAGAATGCGGTCCGCGTAGCCGATCTGCGACTGCGCCAGGCTGAACTGGTTTAACTGCTGGTCGGCATGCACCGCATCCACCAGGGTAATCACGCCGTCCAGCAGATAGCGCTCGCAGATAATTTCGTGGGAGAAGAAGGTTTGCAGGATCGGGCCGGGGTCCGCCATGCCGGTGCATTCAATCACCAGTCGGTCAAAGCTCAGGTCGCCGTTGTCCAGACCGTCGAGCAGATCCAGCAACGCATCCTCCAGTTCGTTGGCGCGGGTGCAGCAGATGCAGCCGTTGGTCAGGGTGGTAATCTGACTGGCGCGATCGCCAATCAGCAGGGTATCTACCGAGACTTCGCCGAACTCATTTTCAATCACGGCGATTTTGTAGTCCTGCTGTTCGTGCAGGATATGGCGCAGCAGGGTGGTTTTACCTGCGCCGAGGAAACCGGTTAAAACGGTGACTGCAATCGGGGTCATAATTGTTCCTGTTAACAGCAGCGCATTCCGCCTTTGCCGTCGCCGCCGTAGCGGGCCTGCTGGCGTTCGCGGAAAAATTCCTTATAGGTCATCACCGGTTTGTCCGGGTGATTGGTCTGCATATGCAGGACGTAGGTATCGTAATCGGGGATGCCTACCAGCATTCTTGCCGCCTGACCGAGGTATTTTTTTGCCGCGCCTAAGTTATCAAACATACGCCGCTCCTTAAGTGATCCCCCGCCTTCAGGCAGGAGACAGCCCCGCATCGCGGGGCCGAGATTCAGAGATTATCAGTGGCCGGAAGAGACTTTCACCCCTTCTTTCGGCACCGGGACATAAGGCGTTTCTTTGTCGGTGCGCTGGTCCGTCCGGCGCGCCTTCATCCACGCTTTAATGCCGTAGAAGATAATACTGTACACCACAATCAGGAATAGGATACTCAGTCCGGCGTTAGTGTAGTTGTTGATCACAATATGATGCATATTGTCGGTCTGCTGCTGGGTCAGCTCGGCACCGCCTGCCTGGATGCGCGCTTTATACTGCCCGGCCATATAGAAGAAGCCTTCCATCTGCGGGTTGTTGCTGAACAGTTTCAGGCCTAGCGCCCAGGTGGTGCAGATCAGCAGCCATACGGCTGGCAGCACGGTCACCCAGATGTATTTGGTGCGCTTCATTTTCACCAGTACCACGGTCGCCAGCACCAGCGCCACGGCGGCCAGCATCTGGTTAGAGATACCGAACAGCGGCCACAGGCTCTTCACGCCGCCCAGTGGGTCAACCACGCCCTGATACAGCAGGTAGCCCCACAGTCCCACGCAGCCCGCGGTACCGATAATTCCCGCCACCAGCGAGTCGGTTTTCTTCAGGAACGGCACGAAGTTACCCAGCAGATCCTGCAGCATAAAGCGGCCTGAACGGGTTCCGGCATCCAGCGCGGTCAGAATAAACAGCGCCTCAAACAGAATACCGAAATGATACCAGAATCCCATATCGGCGACAGGCACAATTTTGTGGAAGACGTGGGCGATACCGACCGCCAGCGTTGGCGCACCGCCGGCGCGGTTCAGCACCGAAGGCTCACCGATGTCCTTCGCCGTTTGCAGGATCTGATCCGGGGTAATCACAAAGCCCCAGGAGCTGACGGTTGCCGCCGCGTGCGCGGTAACGTCTCTCAGCTGCGCCATAATCATCGGCGCGTTTTCACCGCCCAGCTCGTGCAGGTTCGGCATCGTGATACCCAGACCGGCCGGCGGGGTGTTCATCGCGAAGTAGAGGCCCGGTTCGATAATCGACGCCGCTACCAGCGCCATCACCGCCACGAAGGACTCCATCAGCATGGCACCATAGCCGATAAAGCGCGCGTCGGTTTCGCAGGCCAGCAGCTTCGGCGTGGTGCCGGAAGCGATCAGCGCGTGGAAGCCGGACACCGCGCCGCAGGCGATGGTAATAAACAGGAACGGGAACAGCGCCCCTTTCCACAGCGGCCCGGTACCATCGATATACTGGGTGATGGCCGGCATTTTCAGCTCAGGATTAAGGATCACGATACCGATGGCCAGGCCGACGATCACCCCGATTTTCAGGAAGGTGGCCAGATAGTCACGCGGGGCCAGAATCAGCCACACCGGCAGCAGAGCGGAAACAAACGCGTAGCCGATCAGCGTAAAAGTAATGGTGGTGTCTTTGAAGGTCAGCGCCGGACCCCAGTACGGGTCGTGCGCAATCACGCCGCCGTAGTAAATGGAGGCCACCAGAAGCACGATACCGATCACCGACACTTCACCCACGTGGCCGGGCCGCAGGTAGCGCATGTAGATGCCCATAAACAGCGCGATCGGTACCGTCGAGCAGACGGTGAACACGCCCCACGGGCTTTCCGCCAGCGCCTTAACGACGATCAGCGCCAGCACGGCGAGGATAATAATCATAATCAGGAAGCAGCCGAACAGCGCAATGGTGCCGGGAACCGGACCCATCTCTTCTTTGATCATCTCGCCAAGCGAGGCGCCGTTGCGGCGGGAAGAGATAAACAGCACCATAAAGTCCTGCACCGCACCGGCCAGCACGACGCCCGCCAGCAGCCACAGCACGCCGGGCAGGTAGCCCATCTGTGCGGCGAGCACCGGACCGACCAGCGGACCTGCACCGGCAATCGCGGCAAAGTGGTGGCCGAACAGCACGTTGCGGTTAGTCGGCACATAGTTCAGGCCGTCGTTATTGATCACCGCCGGCGTGGAGCGCGTCGGATCGAGCTTCATCACCTTCTGGGCGATATACAGGCTGTAGTAGCGGTAGGCGACAAGATAGACCGACACGGAAGCGACGACGATCCACAGCGCACTGATGTGCTCGCCGCGCCGCAGGGCGACAACGGCCAGACAGCATGCCCCGATGATTCCAAGAATCATCCAGGGGATATGCTTGAATAATGAGTTTTTATTCATAGGAAACCTGGTTTTTATAATTGACGAAAACGATCTCAGCATCCCGGCTGAGCCTCTGAGTTTTTATCGAAGGGCACAAAATCATGCTGGATATATGGTGGCAATTTTTCCCCCTTAGCGGTGGAAAGAGTGGTTAAGCGGTCATATGCAGCAGCGAGCGGTTGCTTGAGGGGCTGAGCGGTTTCGCCATGAAGCTAACCCACTGAATTCTGTGATACAGATCTCGCTGACGGCGTGGGCTGCGGGGTTTCATGCGGATGTCACCGGCAAGTGCTAATCTGAGCAACGTTGCGAAGCGACGGTAACTGGCTTAAGGTGATGTTTATCAAAGATATGTTTAATCTGGCATGGGGATGGCTGGCGATGGAAAACGGTACAGATATTGTTTATCGGGTGAATTATCCAATCACTTCGCAGCAGTTTATCGATCTGCTGAGTGAAACCTCGTTAGGCGCAAGAAGGCCGCTGGCGGATGATGAGCGGATTGCGCAGATGCTCAAGCATGCCAACCTGACGGTGACCGCATGGCAGGGGGAGGTGTTGGTGGGTGTTGCCCGTTCACTGACGGATTTCACCTTCTGCTGTTATCTGTCCGATCTGGCCATATCCGAAAAGGTGCAGAAGGGCGGCATTGGCAAAGCGCTGATTGCCGAAACCTGCCGCCAGCTTGACGCTGCCTGCCGGCTGATCCTGCTGGCCGCACCGCTGGCCGAAGGCTATTATCCGAAAATTGGTCTGGAGCAGCACCACAGTGCCTGGACTATTAAAGCCGGGGAGTTTCCCGGCTAAGTTCGTACTACTCTTCAGGATGATAATGCGTGATTTTGCGGAAAAGGAACCGAGAGTGAAACAAAAAAACAGAGTGATGGCATGGGTGCTGGCAGCAGGCGGTGCGGCGTTATTCAGCCAGTGGGCGCAGGCTTCGTCAGATATGGGAAACTGCCCGTGGAGTGCTAAGGGATGTCTGATCAGCAGCCCGCCGGTGCTCGATATTGGTAACGACACGCGCGATAACCTGCTGCGACTGCTGGGTGAGAAAAAAGCCTTTGTGCTGCCGGTGCTGCCCGATTCCATCGATGTTGTTCACAGTCGTAACTACTACTTTGCGCCGCATTTATCAGAATGGTATGACCATATGCAGGATGAGGCTGCGCAGGAGACGTCGGTGGCCGAGCTTCCGCTATATATGCAGGCCCGTCAGATCGGCGTTGACGATGCGCTGCTGGAGAGCTTCCGCCAGCAGAACGACGGCCTGGAAGATCGCCACGTGTCCAACACGCTCGGTTCCGTCGAGCAGTTCTACCGCGCGCTGCTGGCGGATACGTCGATCACCCCGGAACAGCGCCAGTCGCTGGCGCTGGCGCGGCTGAAGGTTAACGGCAGCGCAGAGGCGCAGGCGGCGATCGCAGCGCTGACCCTGCCGGAAAATTCCACTGCCGCGCTATTTCAGCACTATCTGCTGGCGGCAAATCAGTTCTATGCCGGGGACTATCCTGCTGCGGCCGCCGGCTTCACCGTACTCGGCGACAGCCAGCAGCCGTGGCTGGCTGAAACGGCAGCCTATATGCTGATGCGTACCAGTCTGAACCGCAGCAGCGCCAGCGCCAGCGGTATGTACGGTGATTTTGATGTGAAAAACATTGATAAAACCGCCGCGACGGAAGCACTGAATCAGGCGCAAACCTATCTGCAAAAATGGCCGAACGGGGCATATGCCGAGTCTGCACGCGGCATGCTGCGCCGCATCAACTGGTATCTTGAGGGCTGGGACTCGCTGGCGCAGGAGTCCGAGCAGGCGCTGAAAAAGGCGGGCAGCGTTGAGGCGCTGACATCGCTGGTGGCGGAAATCGATGACAAGTTGTTGAGTAAAGATCTGACCCGCAACGAGGCCTGGTTCCTCAGCGCGCCGGATGCCCCGCTGCTGACCTTTACCCAGACGCTGCGCCTGATGCGCAGTACGGAATGCGATGGCAAAATCCCCTGCGTTGACCGGGCGTATCTTGAGCAGATCAAACCGATTTTCGACAACGGCCAGCAGCTGCCGCTGTGGCACTATCTGACGCTGCTGCTGGCGGAACAGAAACAGGATTACGCCACGGTGCTCGGCGCAATTAAACCGGCTGAATCCCTACCCGATCATGACATTCTGGCCTTCAGCAATCAGGTGCTGTACGGCGACGTGCTGATGGATCAAAAAAACTGGGATGCCGCTCGCCAGCACTGGTTGCATCTGCTCACGATAGCCAAAGATAAAGAGCAGCAGCAGATGCTACAGGCGATGCTGGCGGCCACGCTGGTCAGCAGCGGCCACCCTGAGCAGATTTTTGCGGCGGGCAGTCAGGTCACAAACCTGCGCTACCGCTCGCTGGTGTTAAAGAAGCTGGCTACGCCCGATCTGCTGCGCCAGCAGGTGAAAGAGGGCGCAAGTAGCGAAGAGAAAACTATCGCCCTGCACACCCTGCTGATGAAAGACCTGATCGCCGGGCGCTACGGCGACTGGCTACAGGATAAAACGCTGGCCAGTCACATCACGCAGACGCTGGCAGACAACAGTTTTTCCGATGTCGATCTGACAGTGTTTAACTGGGCGGGTGAAAAAGCCGAGCCGGGATATCACTGCGCTTCACTGGAGCAAACGGTAAATACGCTTAATGCCCGCTCCGATGATGCCCATGCGCTGAACTGCCTCGGCGAATTTTTCCGCACCACGCAGGCGAAGGTGGACAGCTGGCCGGAACAGGACGGAACTCTGGCCCTGGGTGCCGCCGTGGGCGAGGGGAGCGGCGGCGCGCCCGATCGCCAGACGTACTACACGCAGGTGATGCAGAATCCGCGCGCGGAACCGGAAGATAAAAGCTTCGCGCTGTACCGTGCAGTGATGTGCTATGCGCCGTCGGGCTATAACGACTGCGGCGGCAAAGAGGTTGAACCGGCGGTGCGTAAAGCCTGGTTTAACCGATTGAAAGCGGACTACCGGGGCGGGCCATGGGCGCAGCGGCTCAAATATTACTGGTAATAATGCTGTGCAGCCTGGCGGCCTTCGGCAGTGTCAGCGCGAACGATTGTGCTGATGCCGGTGAGGAAAATCCAGGTGCCGTTGCGAATAATAACGCGGGCGTGATTCGCGCTGATGGTCGCCCAAATAAACCTCTCGCTGCCAGCACCAGCTCGACTGGAATCGTTGTTTCATCCGCCGATAGCTATCGCGTACGTGCCGCCGATCATCGTGCATTCTGGCTGTGGTCCGGGGTCGGCAGCTCGGAGGACATGCGCAGGGCAGAGGTGGTCTATCTGCACCAGGGTGAAGTGAATCTGTATCGCGGCAGGCCGGTATTCGAACGGGTGGGGCTGCCGGTCAGCAAGCTGACCTTTCCCCGCATCTGGCTAACCGTGCGTTTAACCACGCTGGAGATGCCGGATGACATCGCGGCAAGAATTATCGGCCTGATGGCGCGCTGGAGCCGCAGTGGTAATCACGTTGTCGGCCTGCAAATCGACTTTGATGCCGCAACGCGCCGCCTGGGGGACTACGCGCAGTTTCTGACCACGCTGCGGGAAAAGCTGCCGCGAGAGTACGCTCTTGGCGTCACCGGGCTGCTTGACTGGGCCAGTACCGGAGATATCGCCACGTTGAATCGCCTGCCGGTGGATGAGCTGGTAGTACAGACCTATCAGGGGCGGCACAGCGTGCAGAATTATGCCCGCTATCTGCCCGCGCTAAGGAAGCTGGAAATCCCTTTCCGTATCGGGCTGGTGCAGCATGGCGAATGGGAGCCACGCTATGAGCGCGAACTTTCCGCCTCACCCCGGTATCGCGGAACCGTGGTGTTTATGCTGCGCCCCAGTCGATAAATTGTAGCGAGAATTTCTCTCCCCACTGCGCTTTATCGTTCCTGAACGTTTTAAGCTAATTAGTTTTTTAACGACTTCGAGTGGCGTTTTTTTGTCTTATCCTTGTGGCTTAGTTTGCTATCTACTGATAGCCGTAGTGGTAAGTTTAATACCCCATCAATTTTGTTTAATTTATGCTCTGCCAGTCTGATTTTTTATGTATTAAAGTACATTATCAGCGACTGATGCTGTTTATAATGCTTTTTAACTTTGCTTTTTACATGTAGTTGTTATGTTTTATTCTAATGTATATTACTATTGATTTGTTGTTAACTGGATTTTATTGGTTTTATTTGCGGTTTTTTGTTGTGATTTACTGTCTTTTTTACCCTTGCTTCTTGGTTGTTTTGGTGTTTTTTTAGGCGGGGAAGGGTGTTGTTTTCTCTACTGATATGATTTTAAATTGTTTTATTTTCCTGCCTGATCAAATCTGGTTGCTTTTTTATTGCGACTGGTTTTTAAAGTTGTGGATAAAATATTATTTACAGGAGTTATTAAGCTCATTATAGCGATAAATAACATGTTAATTTTACTGGTCTGTTATTTCTATTTTCGTAAAAGATTAAGGAGTTTGCTTTTTTGTTTGTTGTAGTTTAGCTGAATATTCCAAATATTAATCTGAGTCTGATATAAAACTGCGCCTGTTGATTGATTTTTTCTATCATGATTGACAATATGCTCGATTTAAACGATTTAACTTCTGTTGACTATCTGGTCTATATTGCGCCCGGCAATAAGTTCATCGAAGCAATACCCCCTTTAAGGCAAGGAGTGCTATCGCTGAGTGTATGCTCGGTGCGGGAGACATTTCCGTTACTGAATCGATATTTTATTGTTCTTATGGAGCTATACATGAAAAAAGTATTACTGCCTTTAATGGCCCTGGTATTGTCTGCAACCACTTACAATGCAATGGCCTCTCACGGCACTGTTAAATTCACCGGAGAAATCAAGCGTTCTGGTTGTGAGGTTACCGCAGATACCCAAAATAAAGAGGTGTATTTAGGGACTTATCCAACGTCGACATTTAAGGAGATTGGCGATAAATCCGCCTCTAAAGGTTTCCAGGTTTCTTTAAAAAATTGCGATCCGGGTGATTACACCATGCGTTTCGATGGAAATACCGTTCCCGGGCACTTTGAACTGCTGTCCGTCAGCGCGGAAGGCAATGAAGGTACCTCAGCCGCAACGGGTATTGGTATAGAGATCACCGACAACAACGGCAATATATTGCCTATCGCAGACGGTACTAACATTAGCGATAGCGTAGCAAAAGTGAATGTTCCTGTTGGGCAGACCACCGCGGTATTTAATTTTCAGGCACGCTACCGTTCATTTGGCGTCGTGACGCCAGGACTGGCTAACGCGACCAGTTCATTCACCATCGAATATAAATAATTCCTCTTCAGGACAACCAGGGCCAGGGATGGCCCATTTAAGGAAAGCGATGAAACAGTTCTTCGTTGCTCTGCTGATGCTGGGCGCTTTCAGCAGCTACGCCGGTATCCAGGTCGATGCAACCCGCGTGATTTATAAAGGTGCTGATAAATCGGCTTCATTACCCATCCAGAACGACGCTTCTGAAGCCTATATGGTGCAAACCTGGCTGGATACGGGAGATAAAGGTCAGGTACCGAAAAATCTGCCTATCGTGGTTGTGCCGCCCATCCTAAAAATGGACGCGGGGAAAACGGCCATCCTGCGTTTTATCTATTCAGGAACAGGTTTACCTCAGGATAAAGAAACGCTGCTGTGGATTAACGTTCAGGAAATTCCACCCAGCCCCAAACTGGATAATGTTCTGCAGATTGCGGTACGTACCCGAATCAAACTTTTCTACCGTCCGGATTCTCTGAATACCTCACTCGAAAAGCAGGTGAAGAAATTACGCTGGCAGCGTACCGATTCAGGTTTGCAGGTGATTAACGATGGGCCGTTACATATTACGTTTGGCACTCTGCATATGAAAAATCACGCAGGAAAAATGGTCAACATCGAGGCGAATATGGTGAATCCCGGCGGTCACCTGTCGTTTAAATTACCGGCAGATGTCAGCCCGGGAAATAGCGTTTCATTTAGCTATATCAATGACTTCGGCGGGAAAACAGAAGTTAAGGACGCTCCAGTACAATAAGAGAGACAGGGAATGGCATCTCAACGAAGTGGGAACAATGGAATAAACAAGCTGGCACAGTCGATCCACATTGCGATTGCCGTGGCCAGCTTACCGCTGCTGTGGAGCAAGATCGCGGCGGCAGATAATTTTAATATGTCATTCGTTCACGGTAGTGAAAACCGCAGTAGCGCAAAGGCTGTCGCTCAGGGCGAATCCATACCTCCGGGTAGCTATCCTTTTGATATCTATCTTAACCTCAGCCAGGTCGATCATAAGCGCATCACTTTCCGCCACGTGGGCGAAAAGGCGGCATCGCAGCCCTGCCTGAAGGCCGGGGATCTGTTGAGCTATGCGATTAAACTACCGAAAACGCTCCCTGAAGATGGCTGTGTGGATTTACCCGCGGTTATTCCCGGGGCCAGCGTAAGTTATGATGCCGCGATTCAGCAGATCGACATTACAGTGCCGCAGAGCATGATGGAACAGCGTGCGCGCGGGGCGGTTCCGGTGAATCTGTATGATGAGGGTATTAATGCTCTTTTTGCCAACTACACCGTTAACTACAGTAAAAATAATTATCGGCACAAAGACACCGACGACACTGAATATACCTTTGCGGGATTAAACAGCGGGCTGAACGTGGGTCCCCTGCGCCTGCGTAATAACTCGACGTTTGACAAGCAAAGCGGCAGCAGCGGGAACTGGAACAGCATTGCCACCTGGGCGGAAACCGATATTGTGCCGTGGCGCAGCCGTTTAGCGGCGGGGCAGGCAAGTACCAGTAACAGGGTATTCAACAGCTTCCAGTTTCGCGGCGTTCAGCTGTCCAGCGTGGACGAAATGCTACCGGACAGCCTGCGCGGCTATGCGCCGGTGGTGCGCGGCGTGGCGGCAACTAATGCCCGCGTCGAAATACGCCAGAACGGCTACATCATCTATAGCGCTAACGTTGCACCGGGGCCGTTTGAGTTCAACGATATTTTCCCCTACAGCAATAACGGTGACCTGAGCGTAACGGTTAATGAAGCCGACGGTACGCATAAAAACTTTACTGTAGCCTATTCGTCGGTGGCTAATATGCTGCGTGAAGGGATCTGGAACTTCCAGTTCACCGCCGGGAAGTATCACAGTGGCAACGGCGGCTACCAGCCGGAACTGCTTCAGGGCACTGTCGCTCTGGGAACGAAGTACAACCTGACGCCCTATGGCGGGGTTATTCTTGCCGAGCATTATCGCTCCGCAGCCGTTGGCGTTGGGAAAAACCTGGGTGTTCTGGGCGCGGTTTCGGTCGATGGCTCAATCTCCGATACCGATCTGGCCAACGGCGACAGCAAGCAGGGACAGAGTTTCCGTTTCCTTTACTCCAAGTCGCTTAACCAGGTGGGTACGACCTTCCAGCTGGCGGGCTATCGCTATGCTACCTCGGGTTATTACGATCTCAGCGATGCCGTGAGGGAACGCAGCAACTGGAAAAACGGTATTTATGCCAATGACTACTGGGACCCTACCGACGTGAAGCCGGGGGAAGCTACTCACCAGGAGAGTAAGAAACGAACCCGATACTCCTCGCGCTATGGTAATAAACGCCAGCGGGTAGAACTCTCTCTGAATCAGCAGCTGTGGACCGGTGCCAGCCTGTATGCAAACGTGAGCCATCAAAATTACTGGGGTGACTCAGGCAGCGACCGTACGATCCAGGTGGGTTATAACGACATTTATAAAAATATTTCCTACGGCGCTTACTGGCAGGATACGCATAGCCAGTATGGTTATTCTGACCACAGTATCAATTTCATCGTTTCTATTCCGCTGGGCTGGGGCAATGACAGTAATTCGACTACCGCTAACGTCAGCATGGCGCACAGTAAGCAAAGCGGTAACAGCTATAACACGGGAATAAGCGGCACGTTGCTGGACGATCATCGTATGAACTATGCGGTATCCACCGGCCATACGCGTTCTTCAGATCAGAACAGCAACCTGAATCTGGGCTACAGCAGCAGCGTGGCTAACTTTGACGGTAGCTACTCTTACAGCCGTGGATATCAGCAAATGGGCGCGGGCATTGCCGGCGGCCTGCTGCTGCATTCCGGCGGCGCAACCCTGTCTCAGCCGCTGCAAAACACCTTTATGCTGATCGAAGCGAAGGATGCCAAAGGTGTGCGTCTGGAAAACCAGCCCGGCGTGGCGATCGATCGCTTTGGCTACGCGGTAGTGCCTTCAGCTAACCCTTATCGCCTCAACTATGTGGCTCTGCGTACCAGCGACTTCGGGCCGGAGCTGGATGTGCCGGTGGCCAGTAAGCAGGTTGTTCCCGTGGAGAAAGCGATTGTGAAAGTGGCTTTTGATACGTTTAAAGGGATCAGCCTGTTAATTCACTCGCGTCTGGCTAACGGTGACTATCCCGTGATGGGGGCCAGCGTGTTTAATGCCGAAGGGCGCAACAGCGGTACCGTTGGTCTGAACGGCGACGTCTACGTTTCAGGGGTGAAACCGGGCGAGACACTGACCGTCAGATGGGGCACAACGGCCGACAGACAGTGTGTATTACCGATACCTGAAAGTATCGGTAATCAGCACGTGACCAAGGGTTATCAGGATATCACGTTAGAATGCCGGGGACGTTAAGGTGCAAAACATGACCAGATTCAGGCGTAATGCCTTTCTGACCCTGCTGGGGCTGGCAGGGTTGTTGACGATGCAGCAGGCTTCGGCGATGCAGTGCCGCTACGGCAACGCGACGGGCAGCAGCATACCGAGCGGCGGCGTAAGCCAGGATATCGACATCGGACGACCGATCGTACTGGCCGCCAGCGACTTTGTTACCAACAATGTTATCTGGCGCTCGCAAAATTTCACCACAACCTTTACCTGCTGGGACACCAACGGCCGGGCTCAGGGCGAGCATGCCTGGATTTACTGGAACCCACAAAACGGTTTTAGTGCGCTCGACCCTTCGCTTGCCGTTGGCGTTTCGATTAATGGTATTGATTACGATGCAATTAATCATCAGCAAAGCGTGGAACGCCCAACCGGGCCGAGCCTCGGGTGGGGAACGGTGGCGAACGGGAGCGGTACGGCTGAGCCTCAGGCGATCACCATCAGTTACTCGGTGTACCTTAAGGCGACCGGTACTCGCCCTCCTGCGGGTAATTTTGCACCGCTGCCGCAGGCGTCATTATTCCAAATTGACGGCGATAGCGGATTGAATACCGTTCAGGGCCAGGCTTTTAACGCCCGGCTAAAAGGGCTGGATAAAATTCGGGTGGTGCAGTGCAATCCACAAATTACCGTTAAGGCGAACAACGGTTCCAGCGTCGATTTTGGTTTGCTGAACTCTTCCGGTGCGAAACCCGGCTCAGTGGCGAAGCAGGTTCCTTTTAATATTAATGCCACCCTGACAGGCGGAGACTGTGCCGGGCAGTCGTTACAGGCCAGTTTCAGCAGCACGAATGCAGACCCGGCCAACGACACCTATATTTTGCCGACTACCCGGCCCGGCGTGGCGATTTTCCTGACAAAGCAGAGTGATATGTCCAGAACGCCGATTCCGATGCAGACCACGGTTGATTTCGGCCAGGAACTGCAGGAAAAACAGACGGAAGTGACAGAGACCTTTATCGCTAACCTGAAGTGGCTGACGGATAACCCAACGCCAGGGATATTCAACGCAACGGCGAATGTTGACGTAACCTTTAAGTAATTGTCGTCACTTCAGCATCAGCGCAGCCAGTGCAAACAGGCCGTTAGGAACATTCGTAATGGCCTGAATTTATTCATTGATTCAGACAAAATCCGCCTTCAATGTTTGTAACGGCGCTTCCCGGAACTCCCTGCGCAGCTGTCGTTTATCCTGCTGATAACGTGGATCGACCAGTGGAATGCTGTCGATTAGCCTACGCGTGTAGTCGCTTTCCGGCCGCGTGAAGATGCGTTCCACGCTGCCCCGTTCCGCCACCTGGCCGTTTTTCAGTACCACAATTGACCGGCACAGGCTGCGTACCACCGCGAGATCATGGCTGATAAACAGACAGCCAAACTGATATTCCTGCTGCAGATTGCGCAGCAGGGTCAGAATCGCCTGCTGAATAGAAACATCCAGCGCCGAAGTCGGTTCATCGGCAATCAGGAGCTGTGGCCGTAGCGCAATGGCCCGTGCAATAGCAATACGCTGGCACTGGCCGCCGGAAAGCTCATACGGATATCTGTCCCGCCAGGCGGCAGGCAAACCGACCAGGTCGATCAGCGTGCTGACCCGTTTATCGAGCGCGGCGCGATCCAGCGAGGTGTGAGTTATCAACGGTTCGGCAATCGACAGGCTGATGCTCATCTTCGGATTGAGAGAGCTTGCGGGGTTCTGGAAGATCGCCCCAATTTTCGCCCGACTGACCTTTGTGGTGCGGTGTTTTGCATCGTAAAGCGGTTCTTCCGCGAGGTGGATGGTACCAACGTCCGGTTTGATCATGCCCAGCAGGCTGCGTCCGATGGTCGTTTTCCCCGACCCGGATTCACCCAGCAGGCCAAGAAATTCCCCTTTGCCGATAGCAAAAGAGACATCGTTAACCACCGGATGCCGCCTGCCCAGCGTGGATGCGTAGCTAATGTGCAAATGCTCAACCTGCAACAGCGGTTCGGGCGGCGATGCGGTTGCGTGATATTCTCCCGTCGCAGAAGGCACGGCGGCAAGCAGCTGTTGGGTATAGGCATGAGCTGGCGCGGAGAACAGTGGCTCAACCGCGTTCTGTTCCACGACTCTGCCATGGCGCATGACCAGCACGCGGTGGGCGATATCCGCCACCACGCCCATATCATGGGTGATCAGCAGCACCGCCATCTGATACTGCTGATTCAGGCGAAACAGCAGATCGAGGATCTCCTGCTGGGTGGTGACATCCAGCGCGGTGGTTGGCTCATCGGCAATCAGGATTTTCGGTCTTCCGGCCAGCGCAACGGCAATCATAATTCGCTGTATCTGGCCGCCGGAGAACTGATGCGGGTAGCTGCGCAGGCGTTTTTCCGCCAGGGGGATGCCGGTCAGCGTCAGCAGGTCAATCGCCCGGGAGCGGCGCTGTGCGGCGGAAAGCTGCGGTTCACTCAGCGTAATTGCTTCATCTATCTGTCTGCCGATGGAAAAAACCGGGTCCAGCGATGCGGAAGGGTCCTGGAAAATCATGGCAATTTCCCGGCCGCGCAGCGCCGCCAGCGATCGGCGGTCCAGCTTCAGCAGGTCGCGATTCTGGTAAAGAATTTGCCCGGCCAGCCGCGCATTCCCCGGCAGCAGGCCGGGAATGGCCTGCGCAATGGCGGATTTACCCGCGCCGGATTCACCGATCACGGCGAGGATTTCGCCGGTGGCCAGGGTAAACGACACGCCGTCCACCGCTTTCACCTCGTCCTGATGGGCCGGATAGACAACCGACAGGTTATTCACGGTTAATAGCGGAACGGAGTTAGTGGACGCCATCAATCAGTCCCTGCTCCAGCCAGCGATCCAGGCGGGGTATCGCTACTGCGTACACCTTAAACGCGCGCTTCAGGTTTTCAATCACCACAAACTCATCCGGGCCGTGCGGTGAGCCGTGACCAGCCGGGATAAACTCCGGTTTGGTGCGAACCGACTCGCCCTGGAACAGTTCGCCTTCAATGCGGCGGAAGCCCGGCCCAAAGGTGATCGAGTTCGGCAGGTAGCGCGCGTGGGTGCCGCCGCCCATGGAGTAAGGCTCGGTAATCACCTCGGCGATAGTGTCGTAGGTTTGCTGCAGGCGCTTCACCAGCTCGCTCTCTTTATCGACGTGGATCGGCGATGCATCGCTGGTGATACTCAGGGTGCCGTTCAGCGGTGCAATCGCTTCGCGCAGGATCGCCAGCAAGGCGTCTTTGTCGGTCGCCAGCGGATAGCGGATATCCAGATGCAGATTCAGACCGTTGTTATGCGGGATTAGCAGGCCTCCGTTAAGTGTGAGCTTACCGGTTGGCGCATCTTCGGCCGCAAAACCGGCGCTGATGCCCCAGGGATCGGCCAGCAGCTGGCTGATAATTCGTGCAGCGGTCAGATCGTCCCCCTCCAGCAGGTTCGCGGCAAGCAGCGCATCCAGCAGCAGCGGGATCGCGTTGCGGGTATTTTCCGGGAACGCGGCGTGGCCGGACTGGCCGCGCGCCGTCAGCTGGACGCTCTGCTCAACGGCGGCAGTCGCCAGCACCTGACGCTGCTCTTCCGGCAGGGCGGCAATCGCCTGCTCCAGCCGCGCCGCCTCGCTGGCGGGCAGCGTCAGCGTTGCCGTAGCGGGAACGGCATTCTCCGCCACGCCCGCGTTCACGCCTGTAAGCACCGATCCCACCGGAATATGCAGCACCAGATTCAGCCCGCCTTTCTGCGCGTGGTTCACCGGGAACGCGCCGTCGGTGATGATCGAAAAGCGCGGAACCGGTCCGTGCCCGGCGAAGTATTTAATGTCGGCCATGCCGATCTCTTCCGCTCCGCCGTAAACGATGCGCAGCTTGTGATGCAGCGGCACGCCGAGATCGCGGAAGGCACGCAGCAGATAGAGATCCAGCAGCGCCGGGCCTTTGTTGTCTGACGATCCACGGCCAATGACAAAACCGTCTTTTTCGAACGGCTTAAACGGTTCGAAGGTCCAGTTATCTCCCGGCGGTACCACGTCCAGATGGGAAATCAGCCCCAGCTCCGGCACGCTATCGCGCGTATCGGACAGCACCGAAATGGCATAGCCGTCGTGCTGTTCGGTGGTGAAGCCGTAGCTCTGCGCCTTGTGGATCACATGCTGGAACACGTTTTCCACTTCCTGACCGAACGGTTTACCCGGTTCGGCCAGCTTTTCGTCGCTGATGCTGGGGAAAGCGACCAGTTCCAGCAGGTCCTGCACGAACTCCGCGCGATGCTGCTCAAACCAGCGTTCCAGTTTCTCGGTCAGCGCCTGTTCGTTTTGGCTCAGACTATCGTAGTTTTCAGTCGCCATGACATACTCCTGTTAAGGGAAACGGTCTAATTCAAGATGTCTTTTACCGGCACCGCCGGTCGTGGATTCAGCACGCGGGAAAGCCCTTCGCCGATAAAGTTGATCGCCAGTACCATCAGCACAATGGTCAGGCCGGGCGGCACCCACAGCCACCATTCGTAGTCGATAACCCGAATGCTTTGCGCCGCCGCCAGCATATTTCCCCAGGAGGGCTGCGGCTGCTTAACGCCGAGGCCGATAAAGCTCAGCGCGGCTTCCGCCAGAATCGCATTCGCTACGGCGAGGGTGAGGTTGATAATCAGCGGGGCACAGGCGTTGCGCAGCAGATGGCGGAACACAATCGTGACGCCGCTGGCGCCGATCGATTTTGCGGCAAAGACGTAGCCGCTTTCGCGCAGCGAGAGAAATTCCGCCCGCACCAGGCGTGCAATGCCGGTCCAGTGCAGGATGCCGATAATAAAAATCACGTTCCACGAGCTGGCACCCATAATCGCTGCGAGGGTGATGGCCAGCGCATAAAATGGGAAGCACATAATGATATCGGTCAGGCGCATGATCAGCGAATCCACCACGCCGCCTTTATATCCCGCCAGACTGCCCAGGGTAATGCCGATTGCACCCTGAAAAATGACCGCCGCCAGCGCCACAAATAGCGATACTCTGCCGCCGTAAAGCAGGCGGGACATCACATCGCGGCCGATTTCATCGGTACCAAGCAGGTGCCCATCCCCGGGCGGTGCCTCTATTGCCATCAGGTCGATATCGTCCGGATGGAAGGCGACCAGCCACGGCGCACTGAGCGAAGCCAAAGTCAGCAGCAGCAAAATCACCAGTCCGGTGAGGAAGTAACGATCGCGCAGCAGGGGATGGCCTGCGCGACCTGCGGTCAGATTCAGGGTATCGGGTGTCGTCATTGGCTGAGCCTGATGCGCGGATCGACCAGCGCATAGAGAAGATCGACCAGGAAATTGGTCACCAGAGTAATCACTGCCAGAAACAGCACGATGCCCATCAGCAGCGAGTAGTCGCGTGCCTGGATTGCATCAAAACTCAGGCGGCCGATACCGGGCCAGTTAAAGATGATTTCCGTCAGCAGTGTGGCCGACAGCAGCGAGGGGATTTCCATGCCGACCACGGTAATCAGCGGCCTGGCGGCGTTTTTAACAAGATGGGGGAAAATCACTCGCGAGCGGCTTACCCCACGTGCAAACAGCGCCTTCACAAAGTTTTGATTGATTAACTCACTGATGCCCGAACGCAGATAGCGGCTGAAGATGCCGATATTGGCAACGGCCAGCGCCATTGCAGGCAGGAACAAATGGTTGAGCACGTCCAGCAGGTGCTGTACGCCGCCGTAGTTACTGCCCAGCGTGGTGGCCCCCGATACCGGGAACCACTTCAAATTCATGGCAAAAACCTTAACCAGCAGAATGGCGATGAAAAAGACCGGGACGGACACCACAACAAAGTAGATCAATGAAATGGCCGTATCTACCTTTCCGCCACGGTGTAGTCCAAGGTAAATACCCAGTGGAAAAGCGATCAGCAGGGTTAAAAACAGCGAACTGACCGCCAGTAACACCGTATTCACCATCCGTTCCTGAATCAGCATCAATACCGGCGCACCGCTCTGCGTTGAATAACCAAAATCACCGACAAAGGCGTGCGAGGCCCAGCGCAGGTACTGCATCCAGATCGGATCGAGATAGCCAGCCTGACGCAGCAGCTCCTGCTTCTGTTCCGGAGTGGTTTCCGGCGCAATCATACCGACGAACGGATCGCCTGGCTGAAGCTTAATAAGGAAGAACACCACCACCGAAATTCCGATCAGCACGGGAATTAGGATCAACAGTCGGTGTAACACGTAGCGCAGCATAGCGATTCCTGATTAGTGTTGATGCTGTGGCACGATGTGCCACGGCTGCGGCGGGTTTTATTGCTGATTAACCGTCCACTGAGTGACGTCGGCAAACGGCTCGTAGGGGTAAGCGCTGTAGTGGCTGACCCGCTTGCTGAGCGCGTAGCCCTGATTCGGGATATAAAGCCACACGTGCGGCACCTGCTGATTGACCTCTTTCAGCCAGTCACCGATGCTGGTTTTCAGCTTTTCTGCTTCCACGGTAGTATTAAACTGCTTTGCGAGGGCATCCAGCTTCGGCGTGGAGAAACGTTCCCACCAGAAGTTGTTTTCATACAACCCCGGCCTGAAGGTGCCGCCCATCAGCACGCCGTCGTAGACTTTGTTTTTATCCTGCAGGATGGCTAGCGTGGCACTAAAGTCCGCTACGTTCAGCACCACGTTGATGCCGATCTTTTTCAGATTCTGCTGGATAATTGGCGCGGTTAATTCGCGGGTGCGGTTGCCGGTCGGATAATTCAGGGTAAAGGTCAGGTTCTGGCCATTTTTATCCACGATGCCATCACCGTTAGTATCGCTCCAACCCGCTTCTTTTAATAACGCCTGCGCCTTTTTTGGATCGTAAGAATAGGTGTTAAGGTCCTTCGGGTAATACTGGCTCTGCGGGTGATCTTTAGTATTAAATACCAGACCGTGACCGAAAAGTAATTTATCCACAATCAGCTGGCGTTCGATGCCGTAAGCCAGCGCCTGGCGCACGCGCGGGTCGCTGAGATTAGGGTTTCTCGTATCCAGACTTAAATATTGTGCGGTGACGCCTGGCTGTTCAACAATACGGATACCTGCTTTTTGATAGGTTTCTACATCACGTTTGTTCCACGATGACAGCTCGGCAATATCGACATCACCGTTAATTAATTCATTCTGTACCATCTGGGCATTAGAGACTTTAAAGATAAAGGTTTTGATTTTTGGCGCGCCGCCGAAATAATCGTCGTTACGCTCCAGTTTGACATATTGGTCGGAGACGAACTCAACGAACTTATACGGTCCGGTGCCAACCGGATTACGCAGCAGCGCGGTAGCGGTATTCCACTCTTTTACCGGAATAGCATTCCAGATGTGCTTTGCCAGTACCGGGCGATCGGCGAAGTGGGCAAAGGCAGCGGCGTACGGCGCAGTGAAGGAGAAGCTGACCGTTTGCGCATCAATGACCTTTATTCCGGCGAGATCGGCACTTCTACCGCTATGGTAATCCTCATAGCCGACCAGGTGCTTAACGAAATCAGGCTGGTCGCGTGGGAAATCAGGTGCGGCCTCGGAGCCGTAGGTAAAGGCGACATCCTCGGCGGTAAACGGTTTGCCGTCGTGCCATTTAACACCCTGGCGCAGATGCAGCGTCAGGGTTTTACCGTCGTCAGAATAATCATAGCGTTCGGCCAGAGACGGCTGTGGATTTTGCTTTTTATCCAGGGTGAACAGGCGACTAAAGACGTTAAAAATGACCGCGCGATCGTAATCGGTGAAATAAAGCGTCGGGTTAAAGGTTCCGTTCGGATTGCTCCAGATGGCATAGCGAATCATGCTATTTTCGCTGGCGGCGAAGGCGTTAAATGCGCTTATTCCTACAGCGGCAATTAAAATGGCTTTTGATAATACTTTCATTAAAACCCCGGGTAGTGTTATTTATTATTTTTTAATAACGCAAAGCATTCCATCAATGGGAATAACTTTCAGATGATTATTTGAAACCGCCTGGAATTGATTAATTAATTTTTCAGAGGCCGAATGTTCAAATTCCTGAATAAGATACATGAAAACATGGTGCTGTAATTAAAAGTAACAGAAGGGAAGGGACGCAGGCAAATGCGGAAAAAGGCTTAAAATATCTGATAATTGGATTAGGGAGTGACCTGGCAGGAGGAGATCTCTGCTGATTTCAGCGAAATGAATGCGTTCAAAATTCATCCATAGCAGGCCGCTGGTGTAGCAGAATACGCCGGGTATACGTGAGTATCACGATCATATGCTTGGGCATGAGGCGTTTAGGATGATGAGCAGTCTGATGGTGGTTTGATCGGGCTTTTAAGCGGTGATAGCATGGGATTTCCGGTCAGCGATGACTTTATACTGATGTCTCGTCTGACCGGAATTTTTACCTGGTGTTGGCTGTCTTAGCGACCTGGCCCAATAGGTCAGGTTTTTTAATGCTTTAACAACGGGGATGAGTGTAACCTTTAGGGGTTTATTTGTAATTGGTTCTTAAGTATTGTAATGCCTATACTAAAGTGCAGGTACTGTTCTAACGTTGCCTCAGAATTCGCATGGAGCTCGAATGTTTTCTTTCTTCGATGAAAACCAAACAGTAACGGATACTCTTCAGGCCTATATACAGAGAAAACTCTTTCCTTACGGCAACCCTGCGTATGCCTTTACCGTTGTCAGTAAGAAAAACCCTTCAAATGTCCTTATTATTTCCAGCTATCCCGATGAGTGGGTGAATCTGTATCGCTCCAATAACTTCCAGCTTACGGACCCGGTTATCCTTAGTGCTTTTAAACGAACATCGCCTTTTGCCTGGGATGAGAACATTACCCTGATGTCGGATCTCAGGTTTACAAAAATTTTCTCACTCTCAAAGCAGTACAATATTTTGAACGGCTTCACCTTCGTACTGCACGATCATATGAATAACCTTGCGCTGCTGTCGCTGATCATTGACGGTAACGATCAGGGAGCGCTGGAGCAGCGCCTGTCCACCGGACAGGGCGAGCTACAGATGCTGCTGATTGATTTTAATGAGCAGATGTACCGGCTGGCGGGCTTAAATGCCGAGAGGACCCAGGCAAAGCGTGAGGGCGCAGAGCGGGCGATGTTTACTCTGCGGGAGAACGAAGTGCTCTACTGGTCCAGCATGGGAAAAACTTATGCAGAGATTGCGGCTATCACCGGCATTTCGGTCAGTACGGTAAAGTTTCATATAAAAAATGTCGTGGCCAAGCTTGGGGTCAGTAACGCCCGGCAGGCTATCCGGCTGGGCGTTGAATTGGATCTCATCAGACCGGCAGCTTCAGCGGCCAGATAGCCAGGGATTGTTCATCGCAGGCCGCGCGGCTAAGAAACTTTTTCGACAATATTGCTCTGTCCTTGTTTTCTGTGGGCAGCGTTAGCAGATAAATTCGCTCTTTTTCGCTGAGATAGGCTTCCTTGAGTAGGGTGATATCCCATCCAGAGCGCCGTAAAACCGTCAGCATCGGGCGGCTTACGATGGTGTAAATGCTGGCATAATCATGACGCTGCGCCCAATTAACCATCGCCAGGAACAGCGCCTGACTCACCGGATAGTGTTCACCCAGCAGCTGGCGCGCACGGGCTTTATCAACAAAAAATCGGCTGGACTCAGTACCGTACTCGGGGAGTGCGACAGTATTAAAGCTGGAATTAAAGGTGTGCGTAATCATATTCGGGCGCTTAAGGGCAATAAAGCGTACGCTGCACACCAGCTGACCTTGATAAGTGCCGAGAATATAACGGGTTCCCGGCTCATCAAACTCATCTGATTCCATTCCCTGGCTGCACACAACGTCCCACCCAAGGCGATCGCTGAAGGTTGTTTTCCTCAGTTTATAGAGCTCTTCAGAGCGAGTGGTTTTCAACTCGTCATAACTAACGTCAAACAGTTCAAGCATTCCTTATCCCCCTAAAAAAATCCGCAGCTCTTCTTGCCGCTTCCCACAGGATTCTACAAATTTTTTAACGTTCCGTTCAGTGTAAAAACAATTTATGGTGTAAAAGTGATTTTATGCTACCGAAGATAGATGTTTAACCCACTGCGAGCGTTCCTGCAGCAAAAAACCTTAAATTTCAGACGCAGAATGCCAGGAAACAGGTATAAACGATGGTTGACGCTCGGTTTTTGGGACAGGAAAAAGGGCTAACCTGCTGAAAAATGGCTAAGTGCTATAACGTAAAAAATTAACGTTTTTCATCGTCTAAACCCCGGTTGCGACGGGATTTTCCGCCTGTCAAGCTTCCGCTTGTATCCCGCTGTTGGTAAAGTGAGCAACCGATGCTGAAATGTAGCCAAAAGGGAAGTGAGGGTGGCCGAAAGAATTGATTATCAGATTGAAAAATACAGCTTCGTCGAGCTTAACGAACCTGCGCATATCACACAGCAGTGGACTGACGTCACGGAAAAGTGCCGAGAGGCACACGCCGGAGTTGGCGAGCGCCTGCGCCTGGCCCTGCAGACCGTTGACTACGTTACCAGCTTTGAGCTGCCGTTTCGACTGCTGCTGATTCGCGCTCCGCAGCTGATTGCCAGCGTACGCGACGAGCTTCTCGTCCGGCAGAAAAACGTCATTTTCAACGGTAAGCGATTTGGCTGTGTTTACAGCCTCAAAACCGAACTGAGCGCGATCCCGGACGCATTCCAGTACCGCTTATCAACCCGCATCCGGCGAGAAGATGCCGCAGGCAATTCGGCAGCGCCCTTCCAGCAAATAGCCAAAGAGACCAAAGCACCGCGTGACCGCCTGAGGGCCGCGCTGGAAGGCGGGCTACAGGTGACGGTGCTTGATGGCATGTTCTGGTTCGGCATTCAGCGTATGGCGGCGGATATTCAGCGGCTGAGAAAGAGCGGAATGAGGATTGCGACGGCGGAAACTGATGTGTTTGACAGCCTGACCGGCACGCTGCGTCGGGTGCCGGTGTATCGGCTTGCGGGCTGATAATTCAACGTTTTTGCGAGCGTAATCAGGGCCTGGCTGAGTTAATCGGAAATCGCCAGTCCTGATGGTGTGCCTGTTCCTGAACATATCCTGCAATCTTCCACTTTATAGGTATCCATGTAGCGACGGAAATTTATCCCTGATTAGGGAATGATTGTTTCCTATGATGCGCTATGCAAAAAAAATCCCGAACCATCACTGCTGGCCGCCCGCGCGAGTTCAATACCGACCTCGCGCTTGAGAGTGCCATTGGACTGACCCCGCCCCGGTAGACGATCCTGCCCTATAGTTTGAGCACAGGAGGAGCGTATGGGCACACCACGATTT